>NZ_CANNCR010000008.1 GCF_947503125.1 uncultured Metabacillus sp. | reverse complement strand
TTCCGGCCAATAATTCCGTCAGATTATGGACAAAGTATTTCATCAATTTCTTGTCATTATAGAGCGTCAGTAACACTTAGAAAAAGAAATGAAAATTATTGACATCGACAAGGTGAAATCAGGCCACATTAGACAGTATATTTAGTACTTACGTGAAAGAGGTAAGTATACTGTCGTTTCAAGTGAGAAGTCTAAGCAAATAAATCATCCTGATCATAGACATGACTTTAATAAACCAATCAGTGATACTACTGTTGCGAAATACTTAAGAAACATTAAAGTATTCTTCAATTTTTTAGAGTCTGAACGAGAAATTAAGATTAATCCAGTTGCCAATATTGAAAACATTAAGCAAAAAAAACAAAAAGCATTACTTTCAGTCGATGAATTAAAGAAAGTTTTAAACACATTTGACTTAACAGTTTTTCATTCCTGCAGGTCATAGGTACAAACAAGGCTTATTCTTGATACGGGAATTTGTCCGGTGAAAGTTGTGATTTATGTCCTGAGAATATTGATTTCAAAAATAAATCTATCTTAATTGAAAACCCTAAGAATAATCAACAAAGGTACGTTTATTTCGGATATAAGATGTCTAATGAGTTGAAACGGTGGCTTCAATATAGGAATAGGTATTCAGATAGTTAGTATTTATTTCCCACTATTTGAGGTACCAGGTTAGGAATTATGAAAGGATTTACGTGAGGCAGGTAAGAAAGTGGGAGTTAGTATTCATCCCCATCAGTTAAGGAATAACTTCATTAATTATTACTTAGTTGAAGGAAATGGAGACTTTGCAACTTTAAGTAGAATTTTAGGTCACAGCTCTGTTGATGTAACCATGAAAGCATATCTGGATTTTACTGGTCAAGAAATAGGACGTAAATATCAAAAGCATTCACCATTAAATAACCTAGACATTTAAATGGAGGTATATATGACTAATCTAGATCCGGAATGGGTGGAATTAATTCAAGAGGCAATCCAACAAGGTCTAGACATCGAAGAAATAAAGTCATTTTTAGAAACTTATTCAACTACAAACAACTCAAACTGAGGGGCTTTAACATGCAGGTTAAGATTGGAAGTGATAATGAACAACTTCAAAAAGAATTTATGAAATTACAATTGCAAAGTATTCAATTACAACTTTAACACACAAGTTGGTGAGAAGAACTTTGTTTCCATTATTGAAAAAGGTGTGAAAATTATTATATAGGGTGCAAGTAGTTTGCTAGTTGTAGGACAGTAAACTATTTCGGGGAAATAAGAAATATTCTTGCACCCCAAGTTATAATTATACTTAATTGTAAAATTTTATACAGTTACTAAGTTACTATTAATATTTTACTCCTTTAAATTTAATGAGTTTTGTTTGAGTCTTATCATCAGATTTCACTCTTCGTGTTACTTGTTTAAAAGCATCTGTCATTCCTTTGGCGTTAATAATAAGATCACGTTCCACGTTGTTGGTGTTGATAATAAAAACGTATTGTTTCAAATAATACACCCCTTCTGTATTTTTTAACTATATAATTTAGGTTTAAAAAATGCATTTTATTCCACATGGCTGATCTATTTAAAAATTAAATAATAATACCCAACACGATGGTCAGGTATTTATGATTATTGTTTAGCACAAGTCCAAGTTATTCATAAGAGGGCTTTATACACGCTTAAATTTCAAGGAGAGTTACTTGAGCCGCAGTTGATCTTATGGGGACAAAAAATAAAGAGTGAAATTAATCACTCTCAAGAAACTTTCCAATTATACAAGTCCTCTATAGTACAATTTAATTCTTTAGAAATAGTCATAGCGTTGTTAAGGCTCATAACTTTCTTATCTAAATAATCTTGAAGTAGTTCTTTTGGAATATTTGTGTTAGCAGCAAGAATGTCTAGATTAGTGTTGTTTTTTGCTAAAAGTGCATTTAAATTGCTTTTCTTAGCTTTATATGCGGTCAAATCGACACCTCTCTTCTATCCTTAAGCATAACACATTATATGATAAAATTGGAAATTATTCATTAAAATAATGGTTTTATTTAAATTTCATAGTTGAAAATTGAAGCATACGGAAGAATTAGTGAGAAAATAAAAGTTCTGACAATTTGATATTTTAGCAAAAAATAAATCTAAAAAAAGCTCAATATGATGAGAAACTTCCGAATGGAAACGCCTAAACCCTTGGGATAGTAAACGTGAAGGCACTTTTTAGATAATATTCTACAAAAAGGGAATTTAAAAAACGTGGACAATTGCTACCTGTTATAACCCTTGATAAATCCACTCTTCATCGAGTTAAGGATGATTAAGAAAGCAGCTTTTGTAAATCAAACACTTGATATTAATGCATTTGTGATTGAAATTAGATAATGTTCTATAAAGGAAGAAAAAACACATAAAAAATATACCAAATTCCCTAGATTGAAAATGCTGAAGTATTGATACATAAGGATTTATATCACTTTATTTGGTAACGTAATGGTATAGGAATAAACGTAAATTTTTTTAGTCAATTATTATTGATATAAGTTGGTGATCATATGAGTAAAGATGAATACAAAGCAGCAATTAAAGAATCTGGTTTTTATGAAGAAACACATAGCAAAAGTAATTTGTAGTAATCAATCACATTTAGTCGCTGGCTTAAAATAATAAAGAGGGTAGTGTTATTTCGGAGGATCAGATTGCAAAGTTTTCGGCAGTTTGCACTATTTGAATAGCATGATTGACTAATTATTTGTTCAAAACTCAAAATAGATTGAGGGATAAGGACATAAAGTACTATCCCCATTTGATAAGCTGGCCTGAACGGCTGAGCCCGCCCCCAAATCCGTAAAATAAAAGATAATCACCTTCCTTTATTTTTCCTTCTTTGATTCCTAAATCGACTGCTAACGGTATGGAAGCAGCAGAGGTATTCCCATAATATTCTAAGCTTGTTAGCGTTTTTTCAATAGGATAACTGCTTTTTTCGCAGATGGATTCAATCATCCGCAAGTTTGCGCTATGAGGGATAAACCAATCAACATCTTGTAAAGAAAACTCAACTTTGTCAACAACTGCTTTCATTCCTGATGGAACGGAAGTAACGGCCCATTTATATACTTCACGTCCATTTTGGACAAGCTGCCTCTTATGCTCCAGCTCATGGCCAAACATTTTGTCAGATAAATAAGTCCCGTATAAATTATGTGCCTTTTCACCTTCTGAAACAACATGTGAGGATAGAAAGCTTCCGTTCTGGTCGTATTCGACAAGCATAGCGCCTGCACCGTCGCCAAATAAAATGCATGTTGTACGATCGGTAAAATCCGTTATCTTGGATAATGTTTCAGCACCGATCACAAGGATTTTTTTATGAAGACCAGCAGTAATTAACCCATTTGCAAGATGCAGGCCATAGGTAAATCCTGCACAGGCTGCATTAATATCAATCGCTCCCGCTTGTTTTAATCCTAACCTTCCTTGAATATAAGAGGCTGTACTAGGGGTTTGATAGTCAGGTGAGAGTGTGCACACAACAATCATATCAACATCATGAATACCCTTATCATAACGTTCCATTAGATTTTCAATCGCTTTAATACTTAGGTCGCTAGTGAATTC
Source organism: uncultured Metabacillus sp. (assembly GCF_947503125.1). Lineage (GTDB taxonomy): Bacteria > Bacillota > Bacilli > Bacillales > Bacillaceae > Metabacillus. The sequence continues at coordinate 144,553 of NZ_CANNCR010000008.1, read as the reverse complement.
ATTCTCTGATGCAAATCTTCGCTCTTTAATGCCTGTACGCCTGATAATCCATTCATCGTTTGTATCAACCATTTTTTCAAGATCGAAATTTGTTACAACGTTATCTGGAACATAAGAACCGATAGCGGTTATACGTGCTTTTGACATCATGTTAGATCACCTCATTTTTTATAAGTTAATCATAACACTAATTTCTAGTACCTGCTACTAAAAGTTTGTTTTTGTCAATTTTTATTTATACAAAGGATAAATCCGCATCATTATTGAATATTAAAAATGACAACAAAAAAGAAAGACTTGTAATCGAGTCTTTCTTTGGACTTTGTGTATGTAGGTAACGGACGCCTTGTCAATTAATGATCTTTTTTTGAATCTTCTTTGCTGTTTAATTCTGCAAGTTTTGCTAATAGGATATGCTGTGGCATATGCATAATTTGTTCAAGCGGAACATTAAGTGACTTTGCGAGTTTTTGTGCTGTTTCAGCTGATATCTGTAATGGTTTCATAATTGGTTTCCCTCCTCCCATATATTTTACACGAAATGAAGGTGATAACAAGATGACATTAATCTTTGGCCATAGAGGTTCGGCAGGAAACTATCCTGAAAATACAATGTGTTCGTTCATTGCAGCAAGTGCAGCTGGTGCTGATGGGATTGAATTGGATGTTCAAATGACAAAAGATGGGGAGCTAGTAGTCATCCATGACGAAACAGTTGATCGAACAACGAATGGCACAGGCTATGTAAAGGATTTAACTTATGAAGAGATTTCTCAGTTAGATGCAAGCTTCAAATTTACTCAATTCAAAGACTCCGCATCTGTTCCGATTCTGAATGAGGTGCTTGAATGGGCAAAACAACAAGACCAATTGCTAATAAATATTGAATTGAAAAATGGAATCATTGACTATCCGGGAATAGAAGAAAAAACAATTGAGCTTGTTCGTAATCATCACTTTGAAAAACAAGTGATTATTTCATCGTTTAATCATTATAGTTTGGTTAAATGTAAAGAAATCTCACCGGAAATTGAAACAGCCGTCCTGTATATGGAAGGTTTATTTAAACCATGGGCCTATGCAGCAAATATAGGGGCAAAAGGCTTACATCCGTATTACCAGGCTGTGAAAAAAGAAATTATTTTACAATCACAAAATTATGGTGTTGCTGTCAGACCTTTTACTGTTAACGAACCAGCATTTATGGAAAAACTAATCAATGAAAATTGCACGGCATTTTTTACCGATTTTCCGGAACTAGCAGTAAAAGTGAAAACTGAAAATACTTCTTTGTAAAAAGAGGAGTCTGACTAAAACGAAAAGGTCAGGCTCCTTAAAACAATTTAGAATCCGGTAAAGATTTCATGTTCTTAAGGGTACTGACCTCTTTTAATAATAGAAAAAGCCGCACTTTTATTTTACACGTTAAGAAAGCATAAATTTGCAGCGCAGATGAGAATTCGACGTAGTGGCAAATTTTAAGAATTAAGTATAGGCAGTCGCACTGCCCCTAAGGCTTGGCGCCAGCCAAGTTTTCTTTATAATATCAGAATTTATATATTTTCTTAACATAGCTTGCGTTTCTGAATCTAGCTCCAGGCGCCATCGGCTCGAGGTCATAAGTCAAACAGGAATTGAAGGTAAAGTACACCTTCTATTCCTGTTCGCCTTATGCTTGTCGCCGATAGGCAGGCGCCTTGCGCTTTTTTTATCTTTTAGAAAATCGTTTCTGCACCTTATTCCGTTTTCGATCACGGTAAAAGATAAACCCAGCAACAAAGCTTAGTCCACCAAGGAATAAGATAAGACCTAATATAAACTGCAAAAATAAATTTGGTATAGGCGGCTGTAAAATGCCAAACGTCATATCACGCATAAGCTTAATGCCATATGCTGCTAGTGCTCCGGGAATAACCATAATAATAAGTGCAATTATTCTAGACATAAAGATTTAAGTCCTTTCTTGTTCTGATTACATTTTCATTCTCACATGAATGTTTGTCAAGTCCCAATCTTTAGGCTATGATATAAGTGTGCAATTTTTTGCATACGATATTTTTCAATGTTTATTTTTTAGAAACTAAGTTTACTTACCATAAATAGGTGCTTCAATCGTGACAAAAAGGGGATAGGTTTATGCAACGTGTAATGATCGTCGGAGCTGGTAAAGGTGGAACAGCTTTGTTAAAGAGAATAGTCGAAACAAATTTAATGGAAGTAGCGGCCATTGTTGATAAAAATGTACAGGCACCAGGAATAAAGTTAGCTAAAAAACTTGGCATTGAAACAACGACACACTGGTTGCCGGTGATAAAGAAGAACATAAACATTATCATTGAGGCAACCGGAAATAACGAGGTTATGAAGAGTCTCCAAAAGGACAAGGAACCCGGCATGGTGATAATTCCTGGAGCTGTAGCCCATCTTATTTCAGAATTAGTAGAAGAAAAAGAAGTATTAATTGCAAAACTAAAAGAGGAAACGTATAAGCAGCAAACAATCTTTAATTCTACAAATGATGGCATGATTGTTATTGATATAAATGAAAAAATCATCTTGTTTAATAAAACAGCTGAGAAAATTACCGGATTCCCGCGTACAAAAGCAATTGGACGGAATATCAAAGATGTCATTCCCTCAAGTAAATTGCCTAGAACGCTTACGACGCGTGAGGTCGAAACAAATCAAGAACAAGTCCTAGAAAATGGCTTGAAAATTATTACGACGCGTATTCCTATGATTGATGAATCAGGTAATCTTTTAGGAGCATTAGCTCTTTTTAAAGATATTACCGAGGTTGTAAATTTAGCAGAGGAAGTGACGAATTTAAAGGAAATTCAGGTGCTGCTGGAATCAATTATCCAATCTTCTGAGGAGGCCATTTCTGTCGTTGATGAAGAAGGTCGCGGGATTTTGATCAATCGCGCCTATACAAAATTGACGGGTTTGTCAGAAGAACAGGTATTAGGAAAGCCGGCAACCGCTGATATATCTGAGGGTGAAAGTATGCATATGAAGGTGCTACAAACAAGACGTGCGGTGCGTGGCGTAAGGATGAAAGTTGGGCCTGCCAAGCGCGATGTTATTGTTAATGTTGCACCGGTAATTGTGGACGGAAAGCTAAAGGGAAGTGTCGGGGTTATTCAGGATGTCTCTGAAATTCAAAAGCTTACAACCGAATTAAATCGTGCAAGACAAATTATTCGTACATTGGAGGCTAAGTATACTTTTGAGGATATTATCGGGGTAAGCGAGGAAATGAAAATGGCGATTGAGCAGGCGAAGTTAGGCGCGAAAACACCTGCAACTGTGCTTCTTAGAGGTGAATCCGGTACAGGGAAGGAGCTTTTTGCCCACGCGATACATAATGCAAGTGACAGAAAGTATAACAAATTTATTCGTGTGAATTGTGCAGCTATATCTGAAAGCCTATTGGAAAGTGAACTTTTTGGTTATGAAGAGGGAGCTTTTTCAGGAGCGAAACGTGGCGGGAAGAGAGGTTTTTTTGAAGAAGCTAATAATGGAAGCATTTTCTTGGATGAAATAGGTGAATTATCAGCCAATATGCAAGCAAAGCTTCTCAGAGTGCTTCAGGAAAATGAAATTGTAAAGGTTGGCGGAACAAAGCCATTGCCGGTTAATGTGCGTGTGATTGCTGCAACAAATGTAAATATTGAAAAGGCTCTGGCAGAAGGAAGCTTTCGTGAGGATCTTTATTATCGTTTAAATCGTTATCCAATCTCCATACCGCCATTAAGAGACCGAAAAGAAGATATTCCTGCATTATGTGTCCGTTTAATTAGCAAGTTGAATCAGGATTATGGACGGAATATTGATACAATTACACAACATGCTCTGGAGCTTCTTCATCAATATAATTGGCCGGGTAATGTCAGAGAATTAGAAAATGTGCTAGGCAGAGCTATCATTTTTATGGATCATCATGAAACAATGATTGAAGCAACGCATATTCCTCAGCTTCAAGTACCGCTAATAGAAAGAAAAGTACAAGAAAATGGACCATTTGTCCATAATAATGATGAAACGCTGGCAGATGCTGTTGAGCGGGTTGAAGCTGAAGTAATCAAGCAATCATTAGAAAAGCATGAGTACAACCGGACCCAAACGGCAAAGGCTCTAGGAATTTCATTAAGAAGCCTGTACTATAAAATGGAAAAGTATAACCTTGCAAATAATAGCATGCAATAATGTACATAGTTTGCAAAATAGTGCATGTTCGTTATATGATAAAAGGGTATGATGTGTCATTCATTTTATTGTGAGTGAAAAATACATACCCGATAAAAGAAATACCGTGGATTTACGTACAGGTACATAGGGATTTACATATATACATGCATTTTTTTACACGAATTAAGGCTGTTGGCACACTTCTTGCTGGATAGTTGGTAATAGCAGATGAATACATCTTGGAAGGAAATGGGTATAAATGAAGTTAGAAAATCTGCTGAATAGAGCAGCTGAAATAAGAGGGAAGGTCGTAGCGGTTGCTTCTGCAGAGGATGAAGAGGTTATAGAAGCTGTATCTGAAGCGATTAAACGTAATCTCGCTCGATTTATGCTCTTTGGTAAAAAAGAAGCAATTGTGGATCTCCTCATTTCAAAAGGCATTGGTAAAGATTCTATTGAAATCATTCAAGCAAGAAACAAGGAGCAAGCAGCTGAACTGGCTGTAAGGGCCGTTCATCACAATGAGGCTTCTGTGCTAATGAAGGGTAATCTTCCAACATCAATCTTGCTAAAAGCTGTATTAAATAAGGAATATGGTCTTCGCACGGGCAGAATATTGTCCCATGTGGCCATTTTCGAAGTTCCGGGATTTACAAAATTTGTCTTTATAACTGATGCTGCAATGAATATTGCGCCTGATTTAATGCAAAAGGAGCAGATTGTTGTTAATGCTGTTGAGATTGCCAAAGCAATTGACATTGAAATCCCAAAGGTTGCTGCCCTTGCCGCAGTGGAGGTTGTAAACCCTGCGATGCAGGCATCAATCGACGCTGCTTCCTTAACATTGATGAATATGAGAGGACAAATAAAGGATTGTGTAATTGACGGACCTTTAGCGCTTGATAATGCGATTTCACTTGACGCTGCGAGACATAAAGGGATTAAAAGTGAGGTAGCAGGACAAGCTGATATACTGCTCGTGCCTACGATTGAGGTAGGAAATGCCTTGTATAAATCGTTGGTTTATTTTGCAAAAGCCAGAGTTGGAGCGGTCATTGCTGGAGCGAAAGCACCAATTGTGTTAACAAGTCGCACGGACTCATCCGAAAGTAAGCTCTATTCCTTAGCATTAGCGATTTGTTCATCTGAAAAGTAAACCATTAGGAGGAAAACAACATCATGGAAATATTCCAATATATGGAGAATTACGATTATGAGCAATTGGTATTTTGTCAGGATAAACAATCAGGACTGAAAGCAATCATCGCGATCCATGATACTACGTTAGGGCCAGCCTTAGGTGGCACACGTATGTGGACATATGATACAGAAGAAGAGGCAATCGAAGATGCTTTGCGTTTGGCTCGCGGTATGACTTATAAAAATGCAGCAGCAGGTTTAAATCTTGGAGGTGGAAAAACGGTTATTATTGGTGATCCCCGAAAAGATAAAAATGAAGAGATGTTCCGGGCGTTTGGCCGCTATATTCAAGGGTTAAATGGTCGCTATATTACCGCAGAAGATGTCGGAACAACAGTTGCGGACATGGATTTAATTCATGAGGAGACCGACTATGTAACAGGTATTTCCCCTGCTTTTGGATCGTCTGGAAATCCTTCACCTGTTACGGCATTTGGCGTTTATCGAGGAATGAAGGCTGCAGCAAAAGAGGCGTTCGGAACAGATTCGCTTGAGGGAAAGGTTGTTGCAGTACAAGGTGTTGGCAATGTAGCATACAATTTGTGTAAACATTTGCATGAAGAGGGCGCACAGCTAATTGTAACTGACATCAATAAAGAAGCAGTGAGACGTGCTATAGAGGATTTTGGCGTAAAAGCGGTCGAACCAAATGATATTTATAGTGTTGAGTGTGATATTTATGCTCCATGTGCGCTTGGTGCGACGATCAATGATGTGACCATCCCGCAATTAAAAGCAAGGGTTATTGCTGGTGCAGCGAATAACCAATTAAAAGATGCTAAACATGGTGATATCATTCATGAAATGGGTATTGTTTATGCTCCAGATTATGTCATTAATGCAGGCGGTGTCATTAATGTCGCTGATGAACTTTATGGATATAACAGTGAACGTGCACTGAAAAAGGTTGAAGGCATTTATAATAACATATCTCGAGTTATTGACATTGCGAAGCGTGATGATATTCCGACTTATAAAGCAGCTGACCGTCTTGCAGAAGAACGAATTGCACGAATGAGAAATTCTCGCAGTCAATTTTTACAAAATGGACATCATATTTTGAGTCGTCGCTAATAATTGATTGACCGTTGGGGTTAGGAGTCATGCTTTCTCTTAACTCCAATTTTCACTTTATATACATCAAGATCAACTTCCCTTTCACATCCAAAAGAACGAACTGTGAATAATTTTTTAGATGACGGAGGTTTAAACGTTGCAAGTGAATGAATATCGAATTCTAGTTCTTAACCCTGGGTCAACATCGACGAAAATAGGTGTTTTTGATAACGAGCGTTCTATTTTTGAAAAAACACTGCGGCATGATGTTCAAAAGCTTCAAACATATCCAACGATTATTGATCAATATGACTTCCGTAAACAGGCCATTTTGGAAACTCTTCATGAAGAAGGAATCAATATTTCAAAAATCAATGCTGTTTGTGGACGTGGAGGTCTGCTTCGTCCAATTGAGGGGGGGACGTATATAGTTAATGAGCAAATGCTCGAAGATTTAAGGATCGGTTATGCTGGTCAGCATGCATCAAACCTTGGTGGGATAATTGCTTATGAAATTGCGAGCGGGCTTAATATACCTGCATTTATTGTTGATCCGGTTGTAGTGGATGAAATGGATGAAATTGCAAAAATCTCAGGAATGCCTGCTATTGAGAGAAGAAGCATTTTTCATGCATTAAACCAAAAAGCAGTTGCCCGGCGTGTTGCTTCTGATTTCAATAAGAAATATGAAGACATGAACCTGATCATTACACATATGGGCGGCGGGATTACTGTTGGCGTTCATAAGAGAGGCAGAGTTGTGGATGTAAATAATGGCTTGCATGGTGACGGGCCATTTAGTCCTGAACGTGCTGGAACAGTTCCGGCAGGAGACCTTATTTCTTTGTGTTACTCTGGAGAATATTATCGCGAGGAAATGATGAAGAAAATTGTCGGGCAAGGCGGTCTTGTCGGCTATTTAGGAACAAATGATGCTGTCAAGGTGGAAAAAATGGTTGAAGCTGGTGATCAAAAGGCTTCCCTTATATATTCAGCAATGGCATATCAAATTGCAAAAGAAATCGGCTCTGCTAGTGCGGTATTAAAAGGTAAAGTCGATGCCATCGTGTTAACAGGAGGATTAGCCTATGGAAAAAAATTCGTAAAAGAAATTTCCTCCTATATAGATTGGATTGCAGACGTTCTAGTATTTCCAGGTGAAAATGAGCTGCAGGCACTCGCTGAAGGAGCATTACGTGTGTTAACAAATGAAGAAAAAGCGAAGCAATATCCGAATTCAAAACAATTAATTGCAACAAAAACAAACAATTAACTTGCCACCAAGAGGATTTGTTTTAAAGGAGGGATATGATGGCAACCGAATATGATTTAGTTATCCTTGGAGGAGGAACAGGCGGATATGTTGCAGCAATCCGTGCCTCCCAGCTTGGTCTTAAAACAGCAGTAGTGGAAAAAAGGAAGCTTGGCGGAACATGTTTACATAAAGGCTGTATTCCGAGTAAAGCACTTCTTAGAAGTGCTGAAGTGTTTGCAACAGCGAAGAAAAGCTCAGAGTTCGGTGTAGAAATCTCGGAAGTTACAGTGGATTTTTTAAAAGTTCAAGAAAGAAAAGCGCGAATTGTCGAGCAGCTTCACAATGGAGTACAACAGCTCATGAAAAAGGGGAAAATCGATGTGTACGAAGGAACAGGACGCATTTTAGGACCATCGATTTTTTCACCAATGCCCGGAACGATTTCGGTAGAGATGAACAATGGGGAAGAAAATGAAATGCTTATTCCTAAAAATGTCATTATTGCTACAGGTTCAAGGCCACGAAGTCTGCCAGGGCTAGAAATTGATGGAGAGGTTGTACTTACCTCTGATGAAGCATTGGAATTAACGAGTCTGCCAAAATCTATGATAATTGTTGGCGGTGGTGTTATTGGCATTGAATGGGCTTCAATGCTTTCAGATTTTGGTGTGGAGATCACCGTTTTAGAATACTCAGAGAGAATTTTGCCTACAGAGGACATAGAGATTTCTAAAGAGATGGAACGGTTAATGAAGAAAAAAGGCATTACCATTGTAACTGACTGTAAAGTGTTGCCTAATACGCTTGAAAAAGGAAATCAAGCTTCGATAAGAGCGGAGCATAAAGGAGAAGAAAAATCATTTATAGCCGATAAAATCCTTCTTTCGGTTGGAAGGAAAGCTAATGTTGAAGGGATCGGGCTGGAAAATACTGATATAAAAACAGAGAATGGCTTTATTGCGACAAATCAATTTTATCAAACGAAAGAATCACATATATACGCAATTGGCGATGTTATTGGCGGCTTGCAATTAGCACATGTGGCTTCACATGAAGGCATAATAGCAGTTGAGCATATTGCAAATGAAAAGCCGATTCTATTAGAAGAAACATTTGTACCAAAATGTATTTACAGTTCCCCGGAGATTGCGAGTGTCGGATTAACTGAAGACGAAGCAAAGACTAACGGATATAAAACGAAAATAGGCAAATTTCCATTTAAAGCGATTGGAAAGGCTCTGATCTTTGGTGAAGCAGATGGATTCGTCAAACTTGTAGTGGATGAAGAAACAGATGACCTCTTAGGTGTTCATATGATAGGCCCCCATGTCACCGACATGATTTCAGAAGCAGGGCTAGCAAGGGTATTGGATGCCACGCCATGGGAAGTATCACATACCATCCATCCTCATCCGACATTATCTGAAGCAATTGGTGAAGCGGCACTTGCTGTTTATGGAAAGGCGATTCATTTTTAATGGGAGGTAATATAATGACAGAAAACCGACATCATGTTTTAGGTCTTAATGATCAAGACGTGTTAAAGATGTATGAAACAATGGCTATGGCAAGAAAAATTGATGAACGCATGTGGTTATTGAACCGTGCTGGTAAAATACCATTTGTTATTTCATGTCAAGGTCAAGAGGCGGCACAAGTTGGGGCAGCTTTTGCTTTAGATCGCAATGAGGATTATGTCCTTCCCTATTACCGGGATATGGGAGTTGTTTTAACGTTTGGTATGACAGCTAAGGAATTAATGCTATCTGGTTTTGCAAAAGCTGAGGATCCCAACTCAGGCGGAAGACAGATGCCAGGTCACTTCGGTCAAAAGAAAAACCGGATCGTAACTGGTTCTTCTCCAGTTACAACACAAGTCCCTCACGCAGTAGGAATTGCTTTGGCTGGAAAAATGCAAAAGAAGAATTTAGTTACGTTTGTAACGTTCGGTGAAGGTTCATCCAATCAAGGCGATTTTCATGAGGGAGCAAATTTCGCTGCTGTTCATAAGCTTCCCGTTATATTAATGTGTGAAAATAATAAATATGCAATCTCTGTCCCTTATAACAAACAGGTTGCCTGTGAAAAAATTTCGGATAGAGCAATTGGCTATGGTATGCCTGGAGTAACGGTAGATGGCAATTGCCCACTTGAGGTTTATGCTGCAGTCAAACAGGCTGCTGACCGCGGGCGCCGTGGTGAAGGTCCAACTCTAATTGAAACAATATCATACCGCTTAACACCGCACTCAAGTGATGATGACGATCGCAGTTACCGGGAACAGGATGAAGTAGCTGAAGCGAAGAAAAATGATCCGATTAAGACATTTGCCAACTATCTAAAAGAGGTTGGTGTGTTAACAGATGAAATAGAAAATGAAATGTTCGCTAACATTATGAAAGTAGTAGATGAAGCAACAGAGTATGCTGAAGCTGCTCCATATGCGGTTCCAGAACATGCGTTAAAGCATGTATATGCAGAGTAAGGGGGAAAAAACATGGCTGTTATTTCATATATAGATGCCATTACAATGGCGATGCGGGAAGAGATGGAGCGAGACGAAAAGGTTTTTGTGCTCGGAGAGGATGTTGGAAAAAAAGGCGGAGTCTTTAAAGCGACAGCAGGTTTGTATGATAAGTTTGGCGAGGAACGGGTAATGGATACACCGCTGGCTGAATCTGCTATTGCAGGAGTTGGAATTGGTGCTGCCATGTATGGAATGAGGCCGATAGCTGAAATGCAATTTGCTGATTTTATTATGCCGGCAGTGAACCAAATTATTTCAGAGGCTGCAAGAATTCGCTATCGCTCGAATAACGATTGGCATTGTCCTATAACGATCCGCGCCCCATTTGGAGGCGGGGTTCATGGTGCTCTTTATCACTCGCAATCGGTAGAAGCGGTTTTTGCCAATCAACCGGGCTTAAAAATTGTTATTCCTTCGACACCTTATGATGCAAAAGGGCTGTTAAAAGCGGCGATACGTGATGATGATCCTGTTTTATTTTTTGAACATAAACGGGCCTATCGTTTAATAAAAGGAGAAGTTCCTGAGGAAGAGTATGTTCTTCCGATTGGAAAAGCTGATGTAAAACGTGAGGGGGAGGATTTGACTGTCATCACTTACGGATTGTGCGTGCATTTCGCCCTGCAAGCAGCTGAACGACTATCTGCTGACGGAATCTCTGCCCATGTATTAGATTTACGAACAGTTTATCCTTTAGATAAAGAGGCAATCATTGAGGCTGCCTCCAAAACTGGCAAAGTATTGCTCATTACTGAGGACAACAAAGAAGGCAGTATTATTAGTGAAGTATCAGCGATAATTGCAGAGAATTGTTTGTTTGATTTAGATGCGCCAATTATGCGGTTAGCAGGGCCAGATGTACCAGCTATGCCATACGCGCCAACGATGGAAAAATACTTTATGATTAATCCGGATAAAGTGGAAGAAGCAATGCGCAAGCTTGCAGAATTCTAATTGATTAACATTCTTATAGAGAATCATGAATGATTAGATTAGCCTTACCCAAGGAGGTTTCAGTAGTGGCAATAGAACAAATAAAAATGCCTCAGTTAGGTGAAAGTGTAACAGAAGGTACGATTAGTAGTTGGCTTGTTTCTCCAGGGGATAAAGTAAATAAATATGACCCGCTTGCAGAAGTTATGACAGATAAAGTGAATGCAGAAGTTCCCTCCTCCTATAGCGGTGTTATCAAAGAAATTATTGCTGAGGAAGGGGCAACATTGGCAGTAGGCGAAGTCATTTGTACTATTGAAGTAGAAGGAACTGAAGCAGATATAGACGCGAAAGATGCAGCGAAAAGCGATTTAAAGGCAATAGCTGAAACGCAAGTAGAAATACAGGTGGAGCAAGCAAACAAAAAGCGCTATTCCCCAGCCGTGCTCCGACTTGCACAGGAGCATGAGATCGATTTAGAGCAAGTAAACGGTACAGGTGCTGGTGGACGAATTACAAGAAAAGATTTAATAAAGCTTATCGAAAGAGAGATGATTTCAAAAGCAAGCGATGTTAAACAGGAGGAGATTTCAAGAAACCAATCTGATGATTCAGCACAGTCAACTCAAGAACAAGTGCAAAGATCTATTCCTGCAGCACCAGGTGACATTGAAATCCCGATTTCTGGAGTTCGTAAAGCAATTGCTGCAAATATGGTTCGCTCAAAACATGAGGTGCCACATGCCTGGATGATGATCGAGGTAGATGTAACAAATCTTGTTGGATACCGCAACGCCATAAAAGATGAATTTAAACAAAAAGAGGGTTTTAACTTAACCTTTTTTGCCTTTTTTGTTAAGGCTGCAGCACAAGCGTTGAAAGAATTTCCGCAACTAAATTCAACATGGGCTGGAGATAAAATCATTCAAAAGAAAGAAATCAATATTTCGATTGCGGTAGCAAAAGAGGATTCCTTATTTGTTCCAGTGATAAAGGCAGCTGATGAAAAATCAATTAAAGGAATCGCCAGAGAAATCACGGATTTAGCTGTAAAAGCTCGCAATGGTAAGCTCACATCTAATGATATGCAGGGCGGAACATTTACTGTAAACAATACAGGTTCGTTTGGATCAGTTCAATCGATGGGAATCATTAATTACCCACAAGCGGCCATCTTGCAAGTAGAATCGATTGTTAAACGTCCAGTAATAATCGATGGAATGATAGCTGTACGAGATATGGTGAATTTGTGCCTGTCACTTGACCACAGAGTGTTAGACGGGTTAATTTGCGGCCGCTTTTTAGCACGTTTAAAAGAAATTTTAGAAAATACTTCAAAGGAAACAACATCAATTTTTTAAATAAAGAAGGGCTGTCTAAATTCGGTGACAGTCCCCCGTTGTGTATGGGGGCGGTCCTTGTAGACAGCCCTTTTCGTTTTATGCTATCAGAAAGTATAAAAATTTAATGGTTGATAGTATAAGAAAAACTAAGGCTTTCGCCATTAGGACTTGGCGACAAGCCAAGTTTTTCTAATAATATCAGAATTTATATATTTTCTTAACATAGCTTGCGTTTCTGAATCTAGCTCCAGGCGCCATCGGCTCGAGGTCATAAGTCAAACAGGAATTGAAGGTAAAGTACACCTTCTATTCCTGTTCGCCTTATGCTTGTCGCCGATAGGCAGGCGCCTTGCGCTTTTTTTATCATCTGGTGCCATGGCTTTATATACCGGCTGCTGATTGATGATAGGGAAAAATTATAATAAAATAAAATTATAGAATTATGTTGTAATCCTGTTTACATCCTATGTTCGAAAGTTAATTTAAAAAATGTAAACGTATTCTTATGAATGAACATGAAAGATACGATAGTAGAAGTTAGGATCATGACAATCGACAAGGGGGTGAGCTTCCGAGAAGGAAGCAACTCATGGGAGATGGGCAAGGTACGGCACAGACAAAGGGAAAATGGAATGCTTGGAAAGCCGAGGCAGAAAAAGCATTAAAAGGTAAGGGGATTGAAAGTCTTTATTCACCTACATATGAAGGGATTACATTAAAGCCTTTATATGTAAAAGAAGATATCAAAATAGATACACAAACATCTATCAGAGGGTACCGCAAACATAACGAATGGAGAGTTAGTCAGGTCCTTCTTGGGAATGATCATCAGACATTATCTGAGAGGATAAAATATGCAAAGGCAAGGGGACAGGATTCATTTTATCTGAAAAATTTTAGTTTTTTAGACAATAAGCAGGATATTGCCGCTGCTTTTCAACATCTTGACTGGGAGCAGGATTCAATCTTTTTTGATGTAGGTGAAAAGCTTGAGTTTATCCCAAGCTTTCTTCACTACCTTAAAGAGTCTCAGAACGTTAAAGTTGCCAAAGGTTTACTAGGTTTTGATCCATACGAAAGCATACTGTTAAAAGGGAAAAATTCCATCGCTTTAAGCACACAATATGATTTTCTGGCAGATTGTATAAAGTGGTGCCAGAAAAATCAATCCAGTATTCGTACGATCCTAATCAAGGGAAATCTGTACCATGAAGCAGGAGGCCATTCAATTCAAGAGTTGGTATACACCTTCTCACACGCATTAGATGTAATCAATGAGCTGCTCAATCGAGGGTTATCTATTACTACGATTGCAAAAAGTATAACTTTCACCTTTGCGGTAGGCTCGCATTTTTTTATGGAGATTGCTAAACTGCGTGCAGCAAAGCAAATATGGGCATCACTGCTTCACGCATTAGGTGGAGATGAAGCCTCACCGAGCATGTATCTCCATGCGGTCACCTCTTTATTCAATAAAGCTGCCTATGATGTACATGTTAATCTTCTAAGAACAACAACTGAAGGTTTTGCAGCGGCTGTTGCTGGAGTAGACGAGTTAACAATTCTTCCATTTGATTCGGTTTTTGTTGAGGCAGGAGGTTTGGCAGAAAGAATCGCCAGAAATACACAATTTATCTTAAAGGAAGAAAGCTTGATTTCTAGAGTGGTAGATCCTGCAGCAGGGGCTTACTATGTTGAGGCGTTAACAAGTGAGCTTGCCGAAAAGGCTTGGAAGGAAATCGTTGATATAAATGAAAACGGAGGCTTTCTTAGCTTATTAACAAAAGGAACCTCGCAAAAAGAATTGAAGAAGATAGCTGAAACGAGGATACTGGATGTTAATAAGCAAAAAACAAAGATCATTGGAATCAATGCTTTCGCAAACCTTGAAGATAAAGCTCTAGATAAACGGCAAGTAAAGAATGATAGCTTAAAAAATCAATCAGTCATAGATTTTCCTTCTTTTGTTGAAGCATGGAAAACGTTAAATGAATCAATAACGTCTCAGGCGAAAGATGAACAAGAATTGCATCACATTCAACCGCTAACCATCTTACGCCTTGCTGAGCATTATGAGCAGCTTAGGTTTCATTCAGAAGCTTTTGAGCAGCTACACGGGTTTAAACCTACTGTGACGGTTATGGTATTTGGAAGATTAAAAGATTATAAGCCGCGACTTGATTTTCTTACCGGTCTCCTTGCCTCTGGCGGTTTGCAAGTAGATGTCGTTTCAAGTGAAAGTGATTTAGCCACTATTAAGGGAAATATCATGATTTTTTGTGGGAAAGATGAGGATTATGAATGTATTGATCCCCTCTTCATTAACAAGTTAAAAGCAGCTAACGATCAAGTATGGTTATTTATCGTCGGAAAAGGTCATGAAACTTTAATCAAACAATATGAGATTTCTGATTCGATCACAGAGAATATGAATGCATATGAGTTTTTAGTAACATTGCATCAATTAATAGGGGTGAGTGAGAGATGAAACGCCGAACGATTTCAGGTGCACCGCTGCTAAAAAAAATGAATGTAGAGGCCGCTTCCCCATCATTTTTTACGACATATGAGCAAATAAAGGTTAAAAATGTTTATTGCGAACAAGATATTGAAAAAATTGAACATCTTGATTCTTTTCCAGGTATTCAGCCTTATTTGCGCGGCCCATATGCCACTATGTATGTGAACCGACCATGGACAATTAGACAGTATGCGGGATTTTCAACTGCTGAAGAGAGCAATGCTTTTTATCGCCGGAATTTAGAAATGGGACAAAAGGGATTATCTGTTGCGTTTGATTTGGCAACTCATCGCGGCTATGATTCAGACCATCCCAGGGTAGTTGGCGATGTAGGCAAAGCAGGAGTCGCGATTGATTCCGTTTTAGATATGAAGCGGTTATTCGAGGGGATTCCATTAGATGAGATGTCCGTATCGATGACAATGAACGGTGCTGTCTTGCCAATTATGGCCTTTTATATTGTTACAGCCGAGGAGCAGGGAGTATCGAAGGAAAAGCTGGCAGGTACTATTCAAAATGATATTTTAAAGGAATATATCGTTCGTAATACGTATATTTATCCACCTGAGACATCTATGAGAATTATTGGCGATATTTTCGAATACACAGCAAGGAATATGCCGAAATTTAACAGCATCAGTATTTCCGGCTATCATCTGCAGGAGGCTGGAGCACCTGCAGATCTTGAATTGGCCTATACATTGGCAGATGGCCTTGAATATATTCGTACAGGATTGAAGGCAGGTCTGGATATTGATCAATTTGCCCCTCGTTTATCGTTTTTTTGGGCAGTTGGCATGAATTATTTTATGGAAGTTGCCAAAATGAGGGCAGCCAGATTTTTATGGTCAACTATTGTAAAACAATTTGAACCTAAAAACCCAAAATCACTTGCATTGCGAACCCACTCGCAAACATCAGGCTGGAGTCTAACGGAACAGGATCCTTATAACAATGTCGTTCGTACTTGTATTGAGGCGCATGCAGCAGCAATGGGTCATACTCAGTCACTTCATACGAATGCATTGGATGAAGCAATTGCATTACCAACGGACTTTTCAGCAAGAATCGCCCGAAATACTCAACTTTATTTACAGCATGAGACAGGGATTTGTCAGGTGATTGATCCGTGGGGCGGATCCTATTATGTAGAATCGCTAACGAATTCTTTAATAGAACGAGCCAAAGAACACCTTAAAGAGATTGAGGAACTAGGCGGAATGACAAAGGCAATTGAAACAGGACTTCCGAAAATGAAAATTGAAGAAGCGGCAGCGAGAAGACAAGCAAAGATTGATTCAGGAAAAGAACCGATTATTGGGGTAAATACATTCAAGCTTGATGAAGAGGATTCCCTCGATATTTTGACGATCGACAATACTGAGGTAAGAAAAAAACAAATCGAAAGACTTAAAGAAGTAAAAGCGAATCGGAATGAAGACCTTGTGAATAAAGCGTTGCAAGCCATTACAAAGGCAGCGGCAAATGGGGAAGGAAATTTATTGGCATTAGCAGTGGAGGCAGCTCGGGTACGTGCGACATTAGGAGAAATTTCTTTCGCGATTGAAAAGGTTAGCAAGCGTCATCAAGCAATGATTCGATCGATTAGCGGTGTCTATAGCTCTGAGTTCTCAAATGAAGAACAAATAAATGAAGTTAGAACAAAGACGGATCAGTTTTATGAGCTCGAAGGCAGACGTCCAAGAATTTTAATTGCCAAAATGGGGCAGGATGGACATGATCGCGGCGCTAAGGTGATTGCATCTGCATTTGCTGATTTGGGATTTGATGTTGACATTGGTCCACTTTTTCAAACACCTGCAGAAACGGCGGCACAAGCTGTTGAGAATGATGTCCATGTAGTCGGTATGAGCTCATTAGCTGCAGGACATAAAACATTGCTCCCCGAGCTCATAAGTGAATTAAAATTGCTGGGAAGAGAAGACATTCTAGTGATTGTCGGCGGTGTCATCCCATTTCAGGATTATGAAGAGCTTAAAGCAAGTGGTGCTGCGGAAATATTCGGTCCCGGTACGGTCATTCCAGTTGCAGCCATGAAGGTTTTAGATAGGATCCTTGAACAATTAGGTTATGAGGAAAGCGCGGAATGACAAAATACTATCGGAAAAAAGAAGAAAGAGATGTTTCCTATTATATTGAAGGGATCTTAAAGGGTAACCGTGTCGTTCTGGCACAAGCCATTACAATGGTTGAGAGTAATGCGAAACGCCATTTTGATAAAGCCCAGCAAATTATCGAGGCGCTCCTACAAACGCAAAGTTCTTCGATTAGAATTGGAATAACAGGGGTTCCGGGAGCAGGAAAAAGCACATTTATCGACTCGATTGGAACTTACTTATGCAATCAGGGCTATCGTGTCGCTGTGCTTGCGGTTGATCCAAGCAGCAAGGTATCAAGAGGGAGCATTATGGGAGATAAAACAAGGATGGAGCGCTTGGCAAGAAATCCCCGGGCATTTATTAGACCGTCACCTTCTGGAGGAAACCTTGGCGGGGTAAATCGTAAGACACGAGAAACAATTACTTTATGTGAAGCAGCTGGCTATGATGTAATCATAGTAGAGACCATGGGAGTTGGCCAAGGGGAATTTGTTGTTCGCGATATGGTGGATTTTTTTATGCTGCTTGTATTAACAGGTGCCGGTGATGAGCTGCAAACGATGAAAAAGGGAATAATGGAATTGCCTGACTTAGTTGTTGTTAATAAAGCTGATGGTGACAATTTGGGAAAAGCAAAGAAAGCGAAGCAGGAATATAACACGATTCTTCATTTTTTAAAGCCGTATACTGCCGGCTGGTCAACAAGAGCTGTTACAGCCTCTGCACTACAGGAAATAGGGATTGAGGAAATTGTCCAGATTATTCATGATTTTATGGAATACACAAAAGATAGTGAATTGTTCTATAAAAGAAGAAGGGAGCAACAACGAAATTGGCTGCATGAGCTTGTAAAGCATGATCTTTATCAGCAGTTTTATCATCATGCAAAAGTCAGCCAGCAGCTTACTTATTTTGAAAAAGCTGTCATGAATGGAGAAAAAAGTGTTACGGCAAGTGCTTTGGAATTATTGGCGTTGTTTATTAAAGAATAAGACCGAGCGATCCATTTGCCCATTTCGTAGCTAACTTGGTAAAATAGCAGTATTGATCGATAAAGGAGAGGTTTTCATTGAGTATGGATTTTAATTTGTTTATGAATGATATCGTACAACAGGCTCGCAAGGAAATTGTTGCTGCTGGGTATACCGAGCTTAAGACGCCTGAAGAGGTTGATGAAGTTCTTGATCGTAAAGGGACAACACTTGTTATGGTAAACAGTGTTTGCGGATGTGCAGGCGGAATTGCCAGACCAGCTGCAGCCCATGCCATTCATTATGATAAACGTCCAGACAATCTTGTAACGGTTTTCGCCGGGCAGGATAAGGATGCAACTGCACGGGCAAGAGAAAAGTTTACCGGATACCCGCCATCATCTCCATCTTTTGCTTTGCTAAAAGATGGTAAGCTCATGACAATGGTTGAACGTCATGAAATTGAAGGCCATGATCCAATGTCAGTCGTTGCAAAGCTCCAAGCAGCGTTTGATGAATATTGTGAAGAAGTTTAAGAACAAAAAATGAGGCAGGCTCGTCAATGAGCTTGTCTTTTTTTATCTATTAATAAAAATATTCTGAAAAAATGAATTGACTTAATATTTTTATAATTACATCTTTATGAATAATGATTGCATATTTATAAACCTGTGTTAAAATACAGAGTATTGATTAAATATTAATGAGTGAACACTAAAAGCAGATATAAATATTATGAAGATATTATAGGAGGAAATTATTATGAAAAAATTATCATTGCTCATGATAAGTTTATTCATCATTGGTTTATTAGCAGCATGCGGTACAAACGCAAATGAAGCTGAGAACTCAACTTCAGGTGCTGGCAATGCTGACAAAAAAGTATTAAAAATGGCGACATCAGCTGATTATCCGCCATTTGAATATATTGATACGGCACAAGGCAGCGACATTATTGGTTTTGATATCGATCTTGCGAAGGCGTTAGCAGAAAAAACAGGGTATGAGCTTGAAATTCAGGATATGGATTTTAATAGTTTAATCCCTGCCCTTCAGGCAAAACAAATTGATTTAGTATTATCAGGGATGACTCCAACACCTGAGCGTGCGGAGAATGTTGATTTTTCAGATGTTTATTATACAGCTAATCACATGATTGTTTCGTTAAAAGATAACGAAATAAAATCAATCGAAGAGCTTGATGGAAAAACAATTGGTGTTCAATTAGGCTCTATTCAGGAAGATAAAGCAAAGGAAATTTCAGAAAAAGTAAATATAAAAATTGAGAACCGCAATAAAATCTCTGATTTAATTCAGGAATTAAAATCAGGTCGTATCGATGCAGCGATCATCGAGGATTTAGTTGCCAATGGATATACTGAAAAAGATAAAGACCTAACTGGCTTTACTATGGAATCAGAGGAAGAGGCAGGATCTGCGATTGCTTTTCAAAAAAATAGTGCATATACAAAAGAATTTAATGATGCTCTAAATGAAATGAAAGAAAATGGCAAGCTTGATCAATTAGTTGCAAAATGGTTTGGCGGCGAAGAATAAGAAAGCTACTTTTAAAAATTATATGGGTCTGACAGCTACTTATAGTGTCGGCCCTTTTTTATGAATATAGGTTAAGATCAGATTGAAAGGAATTAGAAAACATGGATATAAACTTTTCCTCGATCGTCCCATCCTTGCCATTTATTTTGGAAGGAATTTGGGTCACGTTACAAATTGTGTTACTTTCCTTGTTACTTGGTTTTGTATGGGGAATTATTTTGGCACTATTCAAAATCAGTAGAATCAAACCATTAATGTGGTTTGCAGATGCTTATACGTCTATTTTTAGAGGAACACCATTGGTGCTGCAATTGCTTATCATTTATTTTGGGTTACCACAAATTTTAGGTTTCCCGATCGATCCATACCCTGCAGCTGTTGCTGCGTTTACATTGAATTCCGGAGCATATATTTCTGAAATTATTCGCGCTGGTATTAATGCAATTGATAAAGGACAGCAAGAGGCTTCAATGGCATTAGGAATTCCTTATTCAAAGATGATGAAGGATATTATTCTGCCTCAGGCTTTTAAAAATATTTTGCCAGCATTAATGAATGAATTCATTACGTTAACAAAAGAATCAGCGATTGTAACCGTGATTGGTGTACAAGACATTATGAGACGTGCCTATCAAGTTGGGGCAGATTCATATAATTATTTTGCCCCTTTATTATTTGCCGGTCTTATCTACTATCTATTAGTGATGGTATTGACACTCCTTGGTAAAGGCATTGAAGGGAGAATGAGACGCAGTGATTAAGGTTGAGAATTTGCATAAATCTTACGGAAAACTCGAAGTATTAAAAGGAATTTCTACAACGATTGCTTCTGGTGAGGTAATTGCGATTATCGGACCTTCGGGATCTGGTAAGTCCACTTTTTTACGATGCTTGAATTTACTTGAAACGCCTACAAAGGGGAAAGTGTGGATTAAAGAGCAGGAAGTTACGAATCCCAAGGTTGATATCGCTAAGGTGCGTCAAAATGTCGGAATGGTTTTCCAGCACTTTCATTTATTTCCTCATAAAACGGTTCTTGATAACTTAACATATGCGCCAATGACTGTCAGAGGGCAGTCCAAGCAAGAAGCAGAGGAAAACGGAAAAAACCTATTAAAAAAGGTAGGTCTACTTGAAAAGGCATCGGAATACCCAAATCGTTTATCAGGCGGACAAAAACAACGGGTGGCGATCGCACGTGCACTTGCCATGAACCCGGAAGCCATCTTGTTTGATGAGCCTACTTCAGCACTTGATCCTGAAATGGTAAAAGAGGTGCTTGAGGTCATGAAGGACTTAGCACAAACGGGAATGACGATGGCCATTGTAACACATGAAATGGGCTTTGCCAAAGAGGTAGCAGATCGCGTGCTTTTCCTTGATGGAGGTAAGCTTGTTGAGGATGCTGCACCAGCTGAATTTTTTACAAATCCGAAAACGGAACGTGCAAAAGTATTCTTAGAAAAAATGTTATAAGGACAAAGAAAAGGTGGTCAAATTGATCATCTTTTTTCGTTTTTACTATCTTTTAGTGTTAAACTATTTTTATTATAAAGCTTAGATATTACTGCGGTTATGTTAAATTAAGTAGTAATTGGTAGAAATTTTAAAGGTTAATGGGGAGAAACATATGTTTAAAATAGGGTACCGGACAGCAAAAACAGCACTTGGTACGACCATTGCTGTTATGCTTGCACAATTTATGGAGCTTGAAAATTATATTTCCGCAGGTATCATTACCATTCTCTGCATACAGGTTACAAAGAAAAAATCACTAAAAAGCTCTTGGGCGAGACTTCTAGCTTGCACGATTGCAATGATCTATTCCTTTCTTTTTTTTGAAGGGCTCATGTATCACCCTATCATTATTGGCCTGATGCTATTGGTGTTTATACCGACAACAGTGTTTGTGAAGGTAACAGAGGGGATCGTGACAAGTACAGTCATTATTTTTCATTTATATAATGCAGGCAGGATTACATGGTCATTAATATGGAATGAATTTTTATTAATTATCATCGGAATTGGTGTAGCATTAATAATGAACATTTATATGCCAAGTATGGAAGTAAAACTGAAAAATTATCAAAAGCAAATTGAAGAAAATCTCTCGATTATTTTTCGCGAAATTGAATTGTATTTGATTGAAAGTGACCGAAAATGGGATGGAAGTGAAATCATCAAAACAGCGGAATTAATTAATCAAGCAAAGACAATGGCATTTCGTGAGGTTGAAAATCATTTCTTACGACATGAAAATACCTATTATCACTATTTTAAAATGAGAGAAAAACAATTTGAAATTATCGAACGAATTATTCCATTGATTACCTCGATACATACATCTGTAGAACAAAGCAAAATGATTGCAGACTTTATTCATGATCTGCGTATACATATCCATCCTGGAAATACGGCACATAGATTTTTAGTACAATTAATTGAAATGAAACAGTCATTTGAAAATATGGAATTGCCGCAAACGAGGGAAGAGTTCGAAGTTAGGGCAGCACTGCTTCATTTTATAAGGGAAATGGAAAGTTATTTAATTATAAAAAGTCAATTTAAAGGAATGGATCGATAAAGAAGTTAAGCAAAAAGAGTCAGTTCAATTTACGTCCAGCTCTAAATACCAAGACTTACAGTGTTAAAGCTAGGTAGGATCAGACAATGTGCTTTGAACTGCCTCTTTTTATTTTTTCTGTCAAACTTGCCTGTTGATTTCAGTCACAGGCATAAATCATTGCAAAAAATATTTAAAACCAAGCTGCCACGCCAGTAAGAATGGTTGTAACAAGCATAATGCCTATCATTAAATAAACGACGAATTTTTGTGTTTTACGAGACATTTATTCTCACTCCTTGTCCTATTATTTTAACGTGAATGGACAAATTGGACAACACCTTCAGAAAAGAATAAATTCCAAAAAATTTGACAAACTTGCAGGAGTTTCATGTAAAAAGAGAGAAAGTTTATTATATTGTGATAGCGTTTACAAGAGAGCGGGGGAATTCGGCAAATGGTGAATAAAGTTGATCATATCGGTATAGCAGTTCAATCAATAGAAAATGTTTTGCCTTTTTATAAGGATGTTTTACAGCTGCAATTACTAGGTTATGAAGAAGTGCCATCACAGCAGGTTAGAGTTGCTTTCTTAACGGCCGGCGATACTAAAATCGAACTATTAGAACCAATGTCCGAAGAAAGCGCGATTGCTAGGTTTCTTTCTAAAAAGGGTGAAGGGATCCATCATATTGCCTTTGGTGTTTCTGACTTAGAAGCACGTCTAAAGGATTTAAAGAGGAAAGGGATCCCGCTAATTGATGAAAAGCCACGAATTGGTGCGGCACAAGCAATGATTGCCTTTTTACATCCTAAAGAAGCAAATAATGTGTTAGTCGAGCTATGTGAAAAACAACGGGGTGAAGATGATGAGCAATGATATTTACGAAAAAATAAATGAATTATATGAAAAAAGGCGTGAAGTTGAGCTGGGCGGCGGTGATGATAAAATTAACAAGCAGCATGAAAAAGGAAAGCTGACGGCCAGGGAACGGATAAACTTACTTGTTGATGAGGGGACATTTGTTGAATTAAACCCATTTATTCAGCATCGTTGCAGTGATTTTGGCTTACATGATAAAAAAGGACCTGGTGATGGTGTGGTTACAGGTTATGGAAAAGTGAACGGGAGGCCGATTTATTTATTTTCCCAGGATTTTACTGTATTTGGCGGTGCTCTAGGTGAAATGCATGCCAAAAAAATCGCAGCGGTTATGGATCTGGCTGCAAAAAATGGTACGCCATTTATTGGCTTGAATGACTCGGGCGGTGCGAGAATTCAAGAAGGTGTGGTATCATTAGATGGGTACGGGCAAATTTTTTACCGTAATACGATTTATTCTGGTGTCATTCCACAGTTGTCAGTCATTCTTGGGCCATGTGCAGGAGGGGCGGTGTATTCACCAGCTATCACTGATTTTGTGTTTATGGTCGAACAAACAAGTCAAATGTTTATTACTGGGCCAAAGGTAATTGAAACCGTAACAGGTGAAAAAATAAGTTCTGAGGATTTAGGAGGAGCTTATGTACATAATACGATTAGTGGCAACGCGCATTTCTCAGGTTCATCAGAAGAAGAGGTTCTACTTCAAGTTCGAATGCTGTTAAGCTATTTGCCGCAAAATAATCAGGAAAAACCTCCAATCTTGCCGTATACCGAAAAGGATGAATATCGTCCGGACTTAACTGATTTAATTCCCTTCGATGCCATACGACCTTATGATGTTCGCATCGTCATTCATCAGGTTGTTGATGACGGTTCATTTTTAGAAATTCAAAAGGATTTTGCAAAAAACATTGTCATCGGTTTAGCAAGAATAAAAGGCGAGGTCGTTGGTCTTGTTTGTAATCAACCGAAATATATGGCTGGCGGTTTGGATATTGATTCATCAGATAAAGCCGCTAGATTTATCCGTTTTTGTGATTCTTTTCAAATTCCGCTGATTACATTTGAGGATGTAACAGGCTTCTTTCCTGGTGTTAAACAAGAGCACGGAGGGATTATTCGCCACGGTGCTAAAATTTTATATGCGTACTCTGAGGCAACAGTTCCGAAGTTGACCATCATCTTAAGAAAAGCATATGGAGGAGCTTATGTAGCCTTGAACAGTAAATCAATTGGCGCAGATTTAGTCTATGCATGGCCAAATGCTGAAATTGCTGTTATGGGTCCTCAAGGGGCTGCATCCATTATTTTTTCAAAGGAAATAGAGAATAGTGACACCCCTGAACAAACAAGAACAGAAAAAATTAAAGAATATCGTGAAAAGTTTGCAAATCCCTATGTTGCAGCAAGTCAGGGAATGGTTGACGATGTTATTGACCCAAGGGATACAAGAATTAAGCTGATCCAAGCTCTTGACATGCTTAGAACAAAACAGGAGTTTAGACCAAATAAAAAACACGGGAACATTCCCCTTTAGGAGGTAAAGTTGAAATGATTAATAAACAACGCTTGCTTGATGAGTTTTTAGAGCTTGTGCAAATTGATTCAGAAACAAAGTTTGAAGGGGAGATTGCAAAAGTATTGAAGGAAAAGTTTACTGCCCTAGGCTTAGATGTAGTTGAGGATGACACAACTGGAGTTACAGGTCATGGAGCTGGTAATTTAGTATGTACATTGGCAGCAACAAAAGATAATGTTGATACCATCTATTTTACATCACATATGGACACGGTTGTACCAGGTAAAGGTATCAAGCCTAGCATTAAGGACGGCTATGTGGTAACAGATGGGACAACCATTCTCGGTGCCGATGATAAAGCAGGGTTAGCGGCAATGCTGGAAGCGATAAAAACGTTAAAAGAACAAAACATTCCTCACGGTAAGATTGAGTTTGTCATAACGGCTGGTGAAGAATCAGGCTTAGTTGGAGCAAAGGCTCTTGATCCAGCGTTAATGACAGCAAAATATGGTTATGCCCTAGACAGTGATGGTAAAGTCGGAACCATTATTGTTGCCGCACCTACTCAAGCAAAGGTGAAAGCAACGATTTATGGTAAAACGGCACATGCAGGGGTTGCACCAGAAAAAGGGGTATCCGCCATTACTATTGCTGCAAAAGCAATTGCCAAAATGCCATTAGGCAGAATTGACCATGAAACGACAGCTAATATTGGCCGATTTGAAGGTGGAACACAAACAAATATCGTGTGTGACCTGGTACATATTCTTGCAGAAGCCCGTTCATTGGTTCCTGAAAAAATGGAAGCACAAGTGAAAATCATGAAGGATTCCTTTGAGGAGGTTGCCAATGAAATGGGCGGACGTGCAGAGGTTGATATTGAAGTCATGTATCCTGGTTTTAAATTTGGGGATGGGGATCATGTCGTTGAGGTAGCTAAACGCGCAGCGGCTCGGATTGGACGTGAAAGCGAGCTTCAAACAAGCGGCGGCGGAAGTGATGCCAATGTTATTGCGGGAAATGGAATTCCAACTGTAAACCTTGCGGTGGGTTATGAAGAAATCCATACGACAAATGAAAAAATGCCGATTGAAGAGCTGGAAAAAACAGCTGAATTCGTTGTAGCCATCATTCAAGAGGTAGCAGAATAAATTAAAAAAGAGCGCTTTTTGCGTTCTTTTTATTTCCCCTTAAAAAACTTACAAGATTAACTAAATAAGAATTGATCCTCCATTTTTCATGATTATTACCATCAATATTTTTTTCATTACTTAAGACTATAAAAAGGTACCTAATCTAGATCAAGGAGGGGTTTCAATTGATAAAAAAGAAAGTAAGCTTGCTTGTTACAGGTGCGCTTGTTGCCGGGCTTGTAGCATGTAATAATAACGAGGCAATGGATCGAAATGATGAAAATGATCAAATAGATGTTGCTGAGAACGTCAATTATAACGGGAGAGATAATGTCCCTTTCGTAAGAGATGTTAATGACGAAAATGAGTTTAGGGGCATGTGGGATCGCGATAACAGGAATCAAGAGAGAAACCGCAATAATGAGCAAAATGGTTTGGAGATTTCCAGTACCAAAACTGATATCGATAGTAACAAATACCCGCATACAAAAGCAATAACGGTACAAGATGCTAAATTTAAGTTTGTCCAAGCAGATAATCAAGAAGAGGCACAGCGACAGGCTGAAAAATATATCCAACAGTTTAGACAGCAAGCTGAGCAAAGAGCACGTCAATTTGCCCAACAAGGACAGCTACAGCGTCCACAACAACAGAACCAAGCACAAGTACCTCAGCAACAGCCGGAACAAAGAGAACAACAGCAGGCACCAGCACAACAGCAACAGCAAGAACAAAGAGAACAACAGCAGGCGCCGGCACCACAGCAACAATCAGAACAAAGAGAATAACAACAAGCGAATCAAGCACAAAAGCCTGCTCAAGGGATAAGCCAAGCGGCCCAACAAGAAATGCAGAAAGACAAAAAAATGGCTTACCTCCGCTGAAAGGAGATACTCAGTTAAGTGGCGTAGCTCAAAAGAAATCTGAGGATATGCGCCAAAACAATTATTTCTCACATACTAGCCCAACATATGGTTCACCATTCGATATGATGAGGGATTTTGGGGTAACGTATAGAACAGCTGGAGAAAATATTGCTCAAGGTCAGCAAACACCTCAACAAGTTGTCCAAGCATGGATGAATAGTGAAGGTCACCGCAAAAATATTTTAAGCCGAGATTTTACTCATATTGGCGTTGGCTATGATGCCAATGGACATCACTGGACACAAATGTTTATAGGTAAATAAAGAGCAGGTATAAAAGGGACAGTCCTATAGTTTGGGACTGTCCCCATTTGTTTTCAGTGAAACAATAATGCGGATTAAATCTTCAAATAAATAGAGAGTTAATTCTTAGGAGAAATATGTTATGATTTGTATATTTTTTCTAGTCAAAATGTTATTCTTATATAGATACATAGTCTGATAGCTCTCGATAAAATTTACGATTATGGTGATTAATTTGTCCACACAAAAATATAGGTATTTTGATGCTTCATTAGTTTTTTTCTTATTTTTATTAATGATATCTAGCTGTGTCAGCATTTTTAGTGCTCAAAAGTATGCGCAATATGATGAAAACTTTATGGTAAAGCAAATCATCTGGTTTATCCTAGGTATACTTGTGGCTTCGGTGATTTTTTTATTTGATTTTGAACAAATTAGTAAAATAACACCCTTTTTTTACGGATTAGGAATTGCGTTATTAATCGGAATTTTGGTAGCACCTGAATCAATTGCTCCGTATCGGAATGGAGCAAAATCATGGTTTATAGTCCCAGGATTGGGGTCGATTCAGCCCTCTGAATATATGAAAATCTTTTTAATTATGATGTTGGCAAATATAACAAAAAACCATTATGAAAAAACACCGATGCATTCGATTAAACAAGATTTATTGTTGCTGGCTAAAATCGCCGCTGTTTCATTAACACCCATCATATTAGTTCTGCTGCAAAATGATTTTGGATCGTCATTAGTTATGTTGGTCATTACGATCGCTATTACTTTTTTGTCAGGAGTTAATTGGCGGATTATGGCCATATTAATTGTACTGATGCTTACAGCAGTAGGTACTCTTATATTCATTTTTATTTATAATTCGGATCTTTTATTAACGATATTTGGTACGTATCAATTAAACAGGATTTATTCATGGTTGGATCCTTTCCAACATGCAGAGGGGATCGGATATCAGCTTAAACAGTCCCTTTTAGCGATTGGATCAGGTATGGTTGACGGAAAAGGATTTCATAACAGCGATGTATATACACCTGAAGCACATTCCGATTTTATTTTTACCATTGTTGCAGAGGAATTCGGATTTATCGGAGCCTCATTTGTCGTAATCTTATATTTTTTAATGATTTATCGCATGCTGGGGGTTGGCATGTATGTAAGGAATAATTTATTTGAATTTTATATTTGCATCGGGATGGTTGCTCTCTTTACATTTCATTCTGTTCAAAATATCGGAATGGTATCTGGTTTACTGCCGATAACAGGAATCCCTCTGCTGTTAATGAGTTACGGAGGAAGCTCTGTTTTGGCTAGTATGATCGGAATAGGCCTGGTTTTAAATATTTCTTTAAAGAAAAGAGATTATCTGTTCTCAAAAGATGATTAAACAGCACAGACAGGATAAATTGCTAGAATTACATTTAGTTAACGTGAAAAAGTTATTGTAGAAACATTTTTTTAATCATGGTAAAATCATGCTAACATTCTTACTGAAGTGGTGAAGGAAGATGGAGCGTTCTGGAAGCGGACGAATTATTCTCCATGTAGATATGAATAGCTTTTATGCATCGGTTGAAATCTCATATGATCCAACCCTTAAAGGGAAGCCGCTTGCGATTGCCGGCAATGTTGAGGAGAGAAAGGGGATCATCGTTACATGCAGCTATGAAGCTCGGGCAAAAGGGATTAAAACTACGATGCCGCTATGGCATGCGCGCAAATTATGTCCGGAATTAATTGTGAAAAAGCCAAACTTTGAGCGTTATCGCAGGGCTTCACGTGCCATGTTCGATGTGCTTCGTGAATATACAGACCTTGTCGAACCGGTATCCATTGATGAAGGGTATATGGATATAACACACTATATGAATGATAATCCGTTAGAAATACCTAAAATAATTCAGGAGCGTTTAATGGATGAACTATTGCTTCCATGCAGTATAGGGGTGGCTCCAAATAAATTTTTAGCAAAGATGGCTTCGAATATGAAAAAACCGCTGGGGATTACTATTTTGCGTAAACGTGAGCTTTCAGAAAAGCTTTGGCCCCTGCCAGTTGCCCAGATGCATGGTGTGGGAGAGAAGACCGCTGAAAAGCTGAATACGATCGGCATTGAAACGATACATGATTTAGCAAATGGGGATACCGTACAGTTAAAAACATTACTCGGAATAAATGGCGAACGATTAAAACTACGTGCGAATGGAATTGATAATCGTGCCGTTGATCCTGAATCCATTTATGAATTTAAAAGTATTGGCAATTCAACCACACTTGCGAAGGATACGACAAATGAAAACGAAATAAGTGATGTTTTAAAAAAACTTGCTCATTCTGTCATGGTAAGAATGAAGCGGAAGGAAGTATTAGCAACTAAAATTTTTATCACAATCCGCTACGGAAATTTAAAAACAATTACTAGAAGTAAAAAATTAGCGAATCCTATAGGTGATGAAGAAGAGATCTACGAGTTAGCGAAACAGCTTTTCTTTGCTCACTGGAATGAGGACCCAATTCGGCTTTTAGGGATCACGGGGCAAGATTTAGTTGAAAAAGATGATGCTGTTAAACAATTAGATTTATTCTCATTTGAAAATGATGCAAAGGAGGAGCCATTGCTTTCTGTAATTGACCAAATAAATCAAAAATATGGAAATCAACTTATTAAAAGGGGGGTAAGAGGGAAGCAAGAAGAGGATTTATCATCTGGTACAAGCTTTAATAAAGATTTTTTGAGAGATTAAGCGATTACATGAATGTTGTTACTTGAAATATAGTCAATACTTATGGTATTTTCAATTGTAGTCATAATAAATAATTCGAATTGTGTGTCAATTTCAAAAAGGAACAGGCATATTTTGTCAGTACCTTTACATACTCTAAGGACTAGAAGGGACGTAAGCAAATGTCGAAACAACAAATTGGTGTCATTGGTTTAGCTGTAATGGGAAAAAACTTAGCGTTAAATATTGAAAGCCGCGGTTTTTCAGTAGCAGTTTTCAACCGTTCTGCAGCTAAAACAGAAGAATTTCTAACTGAAGCAAAAGGGAAAAATGTTGTTGGTACATACAGCATTGAAGAATTTGTTCAATCATTAGAAACTCCTCGTAAAATCCTATTAATGGTTAAAGCTGGAACTGCAACAGATGCAACTATTGAACAGCTTTTACCGCATCTTGATAAAGGTGACATTTTAATTGACGGTGGTAACACGTTATATACAGATACTCAACGTCGAAATAAAGATCTTGCAGAGAGTGGAATCCATTTCATAGGAACTGGGGTTTCAGGCGGTGAAGAAGGAGCATTAAAAGGACCTTCAATTATGCCTGGCGGACAAAAAGAAGCATTTGATCTTGTCAAACCTATTTTAGAAGCTATTTCTGCAAAAGTTGATGGCGATCCATGCTGTACTTACATTGGTCCAGACGGAGCCGGCCACTATGTAAAAATGGTTCATAACGGAATTGAATACGGCGACATGCAATTAATCTCAGAAGCTTACTTCTTATTGAAAAATGTATTAGGATTAACTGCTGATGAATTGCATGAAGTATTTGCTGAATGGAATAAAGGTGAGTTAGACAGCTATCTCATTGAAATCACTGCTGATATTTTCACGAAGAAAGACGATGAAACAGGTAAACCGCTTGTTGATGTTATTTTGGATACAGCAGGCCAAAAAGGAACTGGTAAATGGACAAGTAAGAGTGCGCTTGATTTAGGTGTGCCGCTTCCAATCATTACAGAATCTGTATTCGCACGCTTTATTTCTGCAATGAAGGATGAGCGTCAAAAAGCGAGTAAAATTCTTTCAGGACCTTCTGCAACACAATATGAAGGAAACAAAGAAGAGCTTATTGAAGCGGTTCGCAAGGCATTATACATGAGCAAAATCTGCTCTTATGCACAAGGTTTTGCACAAATGAGAGCAGCTTCTGAAGAATACAACTGGGATTTAAAATATGGTGATATCGCAATGATCTTCCGCGGTGGTTGTATTATTCGCGCGGCATTCTTGCAAAAAATTAAGGATGCATATGACCGTGAGCCAGCGTTAGCGAACCTGTTATTAGATCCATATTTCAAAGAAATTGTTGAAGGCTACCAAGGTGCATTAAGACAAATTCTTGCTGTTGCAATCGAAAACGGTGTTCCAGTACCATGCTTCTCTTCAGCACTTGCTTATTATGACAGCTATCGTTCAGAAACATTACCGGCTAACTTGCTTCAAGCACAACGTGATTACTTTGGAGCTCACACATATCAACGTGTTGATAAAGAAGGTATTTTCCATACAGAATGGATTGAAAAATAAGATCGTATTCTTATTAAAGGACAAGCCCTTACAAATTGGAGCTTGTCCTTTTTGTTTATTCCTTTCTACTAGCGGTAACAAAATATTATTAATTAGATTTTCCCTTTTTAAAAGGTTTCGGTACAAAAATAATAAAGAGCCTTCACAAAGTTGTAGCTCAAACCAATTTAAGGAGTTATACAAGGGCGGGTTTTTTATATGATACATTTTTACCTTTGCAGCTTATATACCGTTTGTATGAGGCAAATAGACGAGCCAATTCGCACATTTTTAAGAGACAGCAGGAAGAATCTAAATTAATTTTAATGGATGGGATCACTTTTAAGAAGGTATTAAATGACATGGCTTTCGATTTATTCAATAAGAAAGCCGGTTGAGGCTCTATAGTAGGGCTCAACCGGCTTTTGCTCAGATCGTAGAAGGTATTACTTGTAAAAATATGACGTGCTATAATTTCAAGATACTTTTAATAAAAAGGCAGGTTTAGCTGACCGGCCACCATTGGTTTCCGTCTGCTTCAAGCATGTCGTCTGCTTCTTTTGGTCCCATGGAACCAGAAGGATAAGTAGTAAGCGGTGCTTTCCCTTTTTTCCATGCTTCTGAAATTGGATCAACGAATGACCAAGATAAGGCAACTTCATCCCAATGAGTAAAATTCGTTGCGTCTCCACGCATGCAATCGTAAAGCAGCTTCTCATAAGCCTCCGGTGTGTTAATGCCGTCTAGGAAATTGTTTGATAAATCCAATTTAACCGGCTTAGAATCACCAGCATCCCCATCTTTTTTCACATTTAGTTGAAGAGTAATTCCTTCATCAGGTTGTATGTTTATGACTAGTAAGTTAGGTGGAACAGTTTCTCCCTTTTTATAATAAAGGTTCATTGGAATATCTTTAAATTGAACAACAATTTTTGTTGATTTGGCTGCCATGCGCTTTCCTGTTCGGATGTAGAACGGAACCCCAGCCCATCTGAAGTTATCAATTAATAGCTTGCCGGCAACATAGGTTTCAGTTTGAGATTCATCATCTACATTATTTTCCTCGCGATAGCCAATTAATTGCTTATCATTTAATTGGCCGGCTGCATATTGACCGCGAACAAAGTAATTAGCTACCTCATCTTCACTAACAGGGCGGAGTGCACGTAAAACCTTTACCTTTTCACTTCTTATTTCATCTGTCGTTAGTTTAATTGGCGGTTCCATTGCTAGTAAAGCCACCATTTGCAGCATATGGTTTTGAAGCATATCTCGCAACGCACCAGAGTTTTCATAATAACGTCCGCGATCTTCAACGCCTAACACTTCGCTTGATGTCACTTGGATATTCGATATGTATCGATTGTTCCATAATGGTTCAAATAGAGCGTTAGCGAAACGGATTACTTCAATGTTTTGTACCATTTCTTTTCCTAAGTAATGGTCAATACGATAAATTTGATCCTCATTAAAGGCTTCACGGATTTCCTGATTCAGTTTTTGAGCTGATGGCAGGTCATGACCAAATGGTTTTTCGATGACTAATCGACTCCAGCCTTTTGTTGCAGTTAACCCTTCTTTCTTCAGGTTTTGAGCAATTGTGCCAAAGAATTCTGGGGCCATAGCTAAATAAAAGATCCGATTCCCTTCTGTTTGGTAGGAATCATCCAGCTTATTTAACAAATTATTCAATTCCAAATAGGAAGATGGATTCGTTACATCGAATGGATGATAATAAAAATGTGATGTGAAATCATCTAATTGTACCGATTCCTTCATTGCTGTCTGGATCGAGTCTGAAACATTGCTGCGGAACTCATCATTTGTCCAAGGTCTTCTTCCTACACCTACAACAGCAAATTCTTCTCCGATTTTGTTGTTTTGTACCAGGTGGTAGATAGAGGGAAACAACTTTCGTTTTGCTAAATCACCAGTTGCTCCAAAAATAACGATAACAGATTTAGGTTGTTCTTGTGTAATCACGTTCGTACCTCACTTTGTCAAATGCATTTATTTCTTCATCAGTGAAAAATTCGTATATGAAAACGATACCTTAACCGACAAGATGTCTTTTTTTAAGGATGGCTCGAATTTTAGAGCACTGATTGTAAAATACCCTCTACAAATACTTAATAATAAAGGTAAATGTAGGGTAAATCAAACATAATTGTCTTTTCAAGTACTAGTATAAACGATTAAAAGAAAAATATCGTGTTAAAAGCACTTGATTTTATTAAAATCTTTTTATTATTCAGTCTATTTTATTCAATCAACCTATAAAAGGTCAAGTCTTATCGACTTATTTTTTTCTTTTTCCGACAAATACTGCAAGATGTTGATAGTTTAACTTTACTGTTAAATCATGTATTCTAAAGGAAAGAGATCATAGGAGGAAGTTGTTTTGAATGTCATGTTTCTTGGGACTGGGGCAGGGATACCAGCAAAGGCTCGAAATGTTACGAGCATCGCCCTGCAGCTGCTTGAGGAAAGAAAAGCGATATGGCTTTTTGATTGCGGTGAGGCAACACAACACCAAATTTTACATACATCGATTAAGCCAAGAAAAATTGAAAAGATATTTATTACCCATCTGCACGGTGATCATATTTATGGACTGCCTGGACTAATTAGCAGTCGTTCATTTCAAGGAGGAGAGGACCTGTTAACAATTTACGGACCAGAAGGCCTTGAAGAATTTATTCGTACCTCTCTTTCCATTAGTCAATCGCGTCTTACCTATCCAATCGAATTTGTGGTAGTAGAAGAGGGGACCGTATTTGAAGATGATCAGTTTCAGGTTATTGCGAAAAAACTGGAACATGGGATTGATTCTTACGGATATCGAGTTATTGAAAAGGATTTACCAGGAGCATTGCTTGTCAATAAATTAAAAGCATTATCGATAAAGCCTGGGCCGATCTATCAAAGATTAAAAGCAGGGGAGAAGGTTAAACTTGAGGATGGAACAATTCTTGATGGCAATGACTTTTTAGGACCGAAGCAAAAAGGGAGAGTTGTAGCGGTTTTAGGAGATACCCGATACACAGATAATAGTATTGAGCTTTGTAAGGAAGCTGACCTGCTTATACACGAAGCAACACTTTCAGAAGCAGATGAACAGCTTGCCTACGATTATTTTCATTCAACAACCAAACAAGCTGCCTTGATTGCGAAACGGTCAAATGCAAAGCAGCTTATCTTAACACATATAAGCTCCCGTTACCAAACGGAAGAGGATGTTGCAACGCTAAAAGAAGAAGCACAGGCCATTTTTCCTCATTCATCTATCGCATCAGATTTCATGCAAATTGAAATCCCAAAGCATCGGGATTGAATGCGAAAACCACTAAAAAGATAAGCAAATGAATGCTTGTTCCTATCTTTTTTATTTCGTTATTATCAGCTACGTTCGTATTGTTTTGGTGAGAGGGATTTTTTCACTTAGTTGATTGGCTGCAGTTCTTGGCCTAAATGGATCAAATAACAGCCGTCTCTTGTGATGAAAAAAAGTAGAAAAAACGATCTTTAACAAAAGCCATATTTTTAATAAAATGAGAAAAAAATAGTTGGCAGGTGGTTCACTTTGCAAAGGAGATGGCAAACAAAAGAGCAATTGGTTAACCTATTAATTCAGTTGGTTGAGCACGCTAGTATAACAGGATCGCAAGGTGAGATTGCTTTAGGGAAATATCTCTATTATTTGTTAAAAGAACGAGAATATTTTAAAGAACATCCTGATTTCCTACAGCTTCACCCTGTTCACGATGGGAGATCTTTTGTAACCGCATTGGTAAATCAAGGGGTTACAAACGAAACGGTTGTTTTAATAAATCACTTTGATGTCGTGGATGTAACGGATTATGGAGATTTATCCTCTTTATCCTGTCAACCTGTTAAGTTAACAAATGAACTAAAGGCGAGAAGCTCCCAATTATCTGAGCAAGTAAGGGAGGATCTTGAAAGTGGTGAGTGGTTATTTGGCAGAGGTACCATGGATATGAAAGCAGGTCTTGCTGTCCAATTAGCCATGTTAGAAAGGGCGATGCATGGAGATTTTAAGGGAAATCTATTACTCGTTTCAGTTCCGGATGAAGAAGTTAATTCAGCAGGCATGATAAGTGCTGTCCCTATTTTAGATGAACTAAAGCAGCGCTTTGGTTTAACTTATAAAGCATGTATTAATTCTGAACCGATGTTTGCAAAATTCCCTAATGATCAAAACCATTATATTTACACAGGCTCTCTCGGAAAGGTGCTAGCCAGCTTTTACTGCAGCGGTATTGAAACACATGCTGGGGAACCATTTTCAGGACTTAATGCAAATCTGTTGCTTTCTGAGCTAAACCGCTTGATGGAATTGAATCCTGCGTTTTGTGAGCAGGAAGGAGAAGAAATCTCACCTCCGCCTACTAGTTTAATGATGAGGGATTTAAAAGAGGAGTATTCTGTTCAAATTCCTCATGCATCCGTATCAATGTATAATTTGTTCATCATGAATGGCTCGGTTAGCGAACTTCATCATAAACTTTTGCAAGTAGTAAAAGAGGCTGCCTTAAACGTTGAGGAGTTTTATAAGAAGCGAAGTCAACAGTACCCTAAACTTATTTCTTTATCTCCATTAGACTTGGAGGTAACAATTTTGACCTTTAAAGAGCTTTTACATATTGCAAAGAAAAAATATGGTACAAAAGAAATTGATCGAAGAATAAATGAAATATTGGTAAAGTATGGAGATGAAGATGAACGAGGCCTTTCCACAAGAGTTGTTGCAGAATTAGTTGGCTTATGTAAGGAATATGGAGCGATGGTTGTGATCTTTTATAGTCCGCCTTATTATCCTTCAGTATCTTCTAAAGGCAACCCGTTCATTCAAAAAACAGTTGAACATGTGATTGCCTATGCAAAGGAGAACTATCAGACTGAGCTTAAGCAGCAAAATTACTTTCCGGGATTATGTGATTTAAGCTTTGTCCAGCTGAACGACAATGGGGAAGCTCTGTCCCAATTAACAGCCAATATGCCTCTTTACGGAAACGGATACTCTTTGCCGTTAAGCGAGATGCAACGGTTGAATATCCCTGTATTAAATATTGGACCGGTTGGAAGAGATCCTCATAAATGGACGGAAAGATTACATATTCCTTATGCATTTGAAATTTTGCCAGAGCTTTTATCTTTTTCAATTAAAACGATTTTTGAAGGGTGAAACAGGTATGTGAGGTTGCCTCAGGATTTAGGATTTATCAGATCCTTAGGCATCTCACATGCCTAGCGTTTTTTTAGTTGCCTAAGAAGATAAGGGGCTTTTTGTAAAATGAAAAAACTAAAGCCCTCACCTTGGTAGATTTCATTAATTGCGATGAATTTCTGCTTTATCAAGGGGATCATTTCCTTTTCAATCTTAGGGTAAAGAGCAATTCCTTCAATATTTGTCTTTTTTATAAGGTGCCAGAGCATTTGTTTTTCAGGTTTTTTTAACTTAGTTATTTGTTGATAAATTCTTTTTTCATGATCTGGAAGCTCTAAAAGGTTGACTTTCATGAATTAATCACCATCTAGTAGCAATAAATTTTATTTATTCGAAGAGCTAGTCTGGTAAATGACAATCTCATCGACCTTTACAATTGCCTTACCATTTACTTCAGCATAGCCTTTGCCAAGAACAAAGCCTTTTTTCATTCGTATCACCTCGTAAAATAGATGGACTTGATCTCCTACTGATGCTTCACGAATGAATTCTACTCCTTTAATGGATGTTAAAAATCCTAAATGGTTATCATCTTCCAGAGAGGCAAAGGCGCCAAGCTGGGCAAGAGCTTCAATGACGAGAATATTAGGCATAAAGGTATGATCATTGGATATGTACCATTCATTTTCAGTAATCATCTTTAATCCCTTTACTTTTTTACCTTCAACAATCTCGATCACTTTGTCAACCATTAAGAATGGGTACCGATGTGGAAGAGCTGTTTGTATAATGGAATCATTTGAATTCATGCATTATTCCCCTTCTTTCATTTTCTACCATTATATACCAAAGGGTATAAAAGAAGCTATTTATCCCTTCTTAACAGGCAGTTGTATATCCTGTTCTTCGGAAACCAATTGATGGAAGTCTCCCTTTATTTAAATACCGAAATTAGGCTTAGGTGTGGTATCATATTGCATAGAAAATCGCTGTGAGGATTGATGAAATGTATATTCAACAGATAAATCCGTATGAGATATTAGATCGAATTACAGATGCTTTTTTTGCTTTAGATAGAGAGTGGAAATTTACTTATGTTAATAAAGAGGCAACTAGACTACTGCGTCGTAATATGCAGCAATTATTAGGAAAATGCATATGGGAAGTATTTCCTGAGGCTGTTGATCTACAAACTTATCAACATTACCATATGGCCGTGCGAGAACAAGTATCTATTGTTTTCGAAGAATACTCTCCTCCTTTAAAAATGTGGTTTGAAGTAAGGATTTATCCCTCTCCAAATGGCCTTTCTGTTTATTTTCAAGACATAACTGAAAATAAACGATCTTCCTCAAAAAGGGAGCAGCATTATAAGTCTCTTTTTGAAAATAATCCGGCTGCGGTATATTCCTTTGATTTAGAAGGGAATTTTCTAAGTGTTAATCACGCAATGGAAGAATTACTTGGTTTTTAAAGAAGAAGAGCTTTTACAAATGTCTTATATGCCATTAATCACTCCTGATGAAATTGAAAGGACAAAGACTTATTATTCTCATGCTGTTAAGGGAGCCATTCAGCATTATGAAACAAAAGCAGTTCATCAAAACGGGCACATCATTGAATTGAAGGTTACCAATATTCCAATTATTGTTAATGGGGAAATTGTCGGAGTTTACGGAATCGCTCGGGACATCTCTAGGGAAAAAAGAACCGAAAAAATGTTGCTTGAATCTGAAAAGCTTACAGCTGTTGGCCAACTTGCTGCATCGATTGCACACGAAATAAGAAATCCTCTTACATCAATAAAAGGTTTTTTACAACTCTATAAAAATAAAATGAAGGAAATCAATAGTGAGTATTTAGATATCATGTCTGATGAAATTTCAAGAATCGAAATGATAACAAGTGAGCTGCTTATTTTAGCAAAGCCGCAAGCACATCATTTTCGTTATGAACGTGTGGAAAAAATGATTGAGGATGTTGTCACATTATTGGGTTCGCAAGCTTTAATGAACAAGGTGAATGTTAACGTTCAACTTGACGACTTGCCTATGATTCATTGTATTGCAAGCCAGTTAAAACAAGTCTTTATTAATTTAATTAAAAACGCAATAGAAGCGATGCCTAATGGTGGTGAAATAACGATAAGCGGCAAGAAACATGGTTCCGCCGGGATTTTTATTCAAATTGCTGATCAAGGAGTAGGGATCTCAGAGGAACTTCTAGCTAAAATCGGCACACCATTTTATACAACAAAAGAAAAAGGAACAGGTCTCGGGATGATGACGACTTTTAAAATCATTCATTCCCACGGAGGAACAGTGAACATCTCCAGTACTGTTGGCAAAGGAACCATTATTGATCTGTACCTTCCGATTAGTGAAGATAAGAACTAGGAAAAAGAAGGAGTGCAAGCTTTTATTAAAACGGCACTCCTTCTCTATTTTAATTTTTTATCAGTGCTTCGGAAAACATTGTCTTTAATTCATTTGATCTCTCTGTTGCGCGTTTTATACATGAGATAAGAGCTTCTTCAAAACCTCTTTCTTGCAGGATCGTAATTCCGGCTTCGGTTGTACCGTTAGGGCTTGTGACTTCTTTTCGTAATTGTGATGGGTGTTTATCAGAGCTCGCGATCATTTCTGAAGCACCAAGCAATGTTTGGACAATCAGTTCTCTGGCTACATTCGGTTCTAAGCCTACCTCGATAGCGGCTTTCTCCATGGCTTCTACAAGGAAGTAAACATATGCAGGTCCGCTGCCTGATAATCCTGTAACAGCATCTAGTTGATTTTCATCGACAAGCTTGCAGATGCCAATTGCTTCGAATAATGATTGGCATTTTTTGATTTGTGTCATCGTGACATCTTCACTTGCAGCGATGGCAGTTGCTGATTTGGCAATCGCTGCTGATGTATTTGGCATTGCACGAATAATGGCTATTTTTTTGCCAAGGATGGATGTGATCGTTTCAATGGAAATCCCTGCTAATACAGAAACGATCAGCTGGTTATGAATATACTTTTGAATGCCATCTATGCCTGCCTTGACATCCTTTGGCTTCATCGCTAATACGATAATGTTTGCCTCTTGAGCCAATTTTACTTTATTATGTGTGGTTTCGATACCATACCTATTTGTTAATTCCTTCAGACGGTCAGCGCTGGAACGGTTTGCGACGATCACCTGCTCCGGCTGAAACACTCCGCCTTTTATTAAACCAGCGATCATGGCTTCTGCCATTGAACCGGCGCCAATAAATCCAATCTTCTCCATAAAAATCCTCCTTTAAAAGCACAATAT
This sequence comes from uncultured Metabacillus sp., assembly GCF_947503125.1. Lineage (GTDB taxonomy): Bacteria > Bacillota > Bacilli > Bacillales > Bacillaceae > Metabacillus. The sequence goes on along the minus strand of NZ_CANNCR010000008.1, from coordinate 104,810 downwards.
AAAAAGCCACTCAATCCTTGAAAAGGACGGAATGGCTCCGCGGTACCACCTTAGTTGGAATGTATCATTCCCAGCTTCACTTCTTTATCGCAGAAATACGGTTAGGTTTTCCTAACAGCTCATAGGTAGGTTCAAAAGGAAACAGGTGCAATGGAGCTTCCCAGCCACGAGCTCCACTCTCTTTTGCAGCTTCCGATTTACTAGTCCTAAGTCAATGCTTTTACTTATTAAAATAAATTTTTTTAAGTTTTTTCTCTTGAATTTTTATTCATTATGCATTTGTGGACAGGTAATTGTCAAGCATTTTCAAAAAGAATGTTAGTTGAATTATTTGAATATAATGACAAATATGTGGTTGGAAGATAAAATAATAGTAAGTATCTTTAATGAACAATAATAAGTTTTATTTGAAAATAATAATTGGGGCTGAGTGAATGAAACCATTTCAACGGGGAAACCAAATCTTTAAGCTGGAACTTCCAACACCTTTTCCAGTAGGAGATGTGAATGTGTACTTAATTAAGGGGGATCATTTAACACTTGTGGATACTGGTCCGAAGACAGTTGAGGCTTGGCAGGCGTTCCAATCCCAACTAAAAGAACTTGGGTACAGCCCTCAGGACATTGATCAAGTAGTAATCACCCATCATCATCCTGATCATGTCGGCATGTTGGACTTTTTAAGCGAGGACATTCCAATATGGGGTCATCCTTTTAATACACCATGGTTGAAAAAAGACCCGCAATTTATGGCAGCACAAACAGTTTTCTTTGAGAAACTATTTATTGAATTTGGAGTCGATAAAAAATTTTTCCCTGATTTAAATAGACTGAATCATACACTTAAATTCTCCTGCAATAGAAATTTACAGCATTTTGTAGGAGAAGGGGAGGAAATTAGCGGTTTATTCGGATGGAGAATCTTTGAAACACCTGGGCATGCTCAAAGTCATATCGTTTTATATGAAGAAAGGTCAGGGGTTGTAATAGGGGGAGACTTATTGTTAAAACATATTTCTCCAAACCCATTATTAGAGCCGCCGATGGCAAATTCAATAGAACGCCCGCGTCCGCAGCTCCAGTTAAATGAGTCAATTTCAAGATTATTAGAGATTCCGGTTTCGTTAGTTTATACTGGTCATGGAGAACCGATTGAAGAGGCGCATGAGCTTATTTCCCTTCGCTTAAAAAAGCAAGCTGAACGAGCAGACCTCGTATACAGTTTTCTTGAGGAAAAGCCCTTGACTGCTTTTCAAGTATGTCAGGCACTGTTTCCAAAGATTTATCATAAACAGCCGTTATTAACAATGTCAGAAACAATCGGTCAGCTTGACTATTTGGAAAATATCGGTCAAATTAAAGTAGATGCTTCAAGGGAGACAACCCTTTATATTTGCTAAGGAACGGTAGAGGTGAAATAGTTGAATAGACGAATACAAGGTTGCCATGTTGCCATTACTGGGGCCTCAAGCGGCATCGGTGAAAAAATTGCCATTGAATGTGCCAAGAATGGAGCAAACCTTATTTTATTAGCCAGAAGAGAAGAACGGTTAGTTCGGCTTGCAGAACAAATTAAACATGATTATGGGATCTCATGCTCTTACTACATACTCGATGTTCAGGATCTTGATTCCGTTCAGCGCGTTTTTTCGAACATTGCACAGGAAGTCGGATCTATTGATGTTCTGGTCAATAATGCCGGGTTCGGAATCTTTAATGATGTGCTCGATGCTTCCCTTGATGAAATGAAAAGCATGTTTGAGGTAAACGTATATGGTTTAGTTGCCTGTACAAAAATGGTGCTGCCTGCCATGATGGAAAGGAAAAAGGGACATATTATCAATATTGGCTCACAGGCCGGCAAAATCGCAACTCCCAAATCTAGTCTTTACTCTGCAACGAAACACGCTGTATTAGGCTTTACAAACAGTTTGCGGATGGAGGTTAAATCAAACAATATTTACGTCACATCGGTAAACCCCGGACCAATTAAAACAGATTTTTTCACGATTGCCGACAAGCAGGGAGATTATGTGAAAAATGTGGAACGCTGGATGCTTGACCCAAATAAGGTAGCACGGATCATCGTAAACACTATGCTCACACCGAAGCGCGAAATCAATTTACCTGGCTGGATGAATACAGGAAGTACGCTTTACCAGGTCATGCCGAGGCTGTTTGAACGAATTGCGGGAAAGGCGTTTTTTAAGAAATGAATGTTTTAGCTAAATGGTATAATTTAACAAAAAAGGATTATGTATCGTGGTGATTGGGTGTTATCAAAAAATGAAAATTTCACTCGAATTATCTGAAGGTTTATGCATATTTAAGAATAATGCGGTGTAAAGAAAATCGGTATCTTTGGATCATTAGAGATCAACAAAAGGATACAAGTGTTATTGATGTTCTTGGGCGGATTTTTATGAAAACTCAATTAAATTCGATAACTATATGGAACTTAAATTTTTCTTAGAAGACTTTTTGCATTAGATGAAGTAGGTTATTTTCTGGAATTGGCGGAAGATGACAACGATTTAAAGCCATTAAAAGAGGCAGGGTATTTCCCCTGTTGTAGAATAAGGACAAGGGGCAGCCTCTTTTTGATTTTAATCCTGATTCGTTACATAGCCATAGACAATATCTTCAATCACTTCGTACCATTCTGTGTCTTGATCCTTTTCGTTTACCGCCTTTTCAAGCAGCTGTATGTAGTCATCTTTCGAAAGCGGATCTTCATCAAGATCCCGGCCATATTGTAGAAAGCTGTTTCTAAGCATTTTCAATAAGAATTTCTCCTCCATGTCACACCTCGCTACCTGCTAGTATACAGTCTTCCTCCTTTTTTAGAAACCATTAAAAAATATCTGCGAGTTTTGTTTTTTACGTAGTTAGTATCCAGTTCATACGTTGCTACCACTTTTCTATTGTGGTTGAAACTTCCATTGAAATCGAACGTATATTCGCTTAAGATGAAGAATATAATAAATGAGAACATACATTCTTGTTGGAGGAAGCGGCTATGATTGAAAACTATGATCAATTTCCAAAGCGAAAAATTCTTTGTATTGATATGAAAAGCTTTTATGCTAGCTGTGCTGCGGTTTTACTGGGGATGGATCCATTGACATGCTATTTAGTTGTTGTTGGTGATACTGAGCGGCAGGGAAGCATCGTGCTGGCAGCTTCTCCGCAAATGAAAAAGGAATTTGGCATTAAAACGGGTGCAAGGCGTTTTGAAGTTCCGAACGATCCGCGGATTAGGATTGTTAACCCGAAGATGGGAACGTATATCCGAATGTCAACAGAAATAACAAAACTGTTTCATCGCTATGTACCAAAAGAGGCGATCCATACTTACAGTGTGGATGAAAGTTTTATCGAAGTCGATGGTGTTGAGCATATTTGGGGAGATGCCCGAACAATTGCCGATAAAATTCGTGATGAGTTGAAGCGTAAGTTCGGTCTTCTTGCTGCAATTGGCATTGGGCCTAATATGCTGCTTGCAAAAATATGCTTGGATATTGATGCAAAAAAGACAGGGATAGCAGAGTGGACATATGACGATGTAAAAGAAAAGCTGTGGAAGCTTGAGCCGTTAAATAAAATGTGGGGCATTGGGTCGAGAGTGCAAAAGACGTTGAACCGAATGGGGATTTTTAATGTTGGACAGCTGGCTCATTATCCGCTCGAGCTTTTGGAAAAAAAATTTGGCATCATGGGCAATCAGCTTTACTATCACGCATGGGGAGTAGACTTGTCGGAAGTTGGTGCACCGATTATGCAAGGACAAATCAGCTTCGGCAAAAGCCAAATTTTACTTCGTGACTATCCCGATCCAGAGGAAGTAAAGCATGTGATTTTGGAAATCAGTGAGGAGGTTGCCCGCAGAGCGCGTCAGCATAAAAAGGTAGGACGAACGATCAGCCTTGGGATTGGCTATAGCCGCGATGAATTTGGCGGTGGTTTTTATCGTTCCAAAACAATTGATCAACCAACAAATATTACGATGGATATTTATGAAACATGTTTGCAGTTATTTGAGACATTTTATGCCAATAAAACAGTTCGGCAAATATCGATTACACTGTCAAATATTGAGGACGATTGTGAGATGCAGCTCGATTTGTTTCGGCCAAACCGCATAAAGCAGCGAACACTTGGTTATGTAATGGATTCCATTCGTCAAAAGTATGGTTCAGATGCGATTTTACGTGCTGTGTCGTACACTCCGGCTGGGACTGCGAAGCATCGTGCCAAGCTTGTCGGCGGCCATAAAGCATAATAAGCCTATTTCAAAGTGGAATCTAGAGCTTAACAGCTTTGGCAATGGCTCAATCATTCGTGTTGCGAATCCTTACTCTGTTTTGAAGGCAAGCTGAGCGGTTGTCTAAAAGAAATCATATTCGCTTAGGCTGCCTAAAGAGAATGTTAACCGAGTGTTAGGGTGGTGATGAAGTCATGATACGGGACAGAGGAAATATTAAATGGACATCAATGATGCTGCCTGAACATGTAAAGCTATTAAGAGATTGGTCAGAAGCTGATACCTATCAAGAAAAGACTGAGCTTGATGAGCAGCAGCTCGAACAGTTTAATGAAATCATTTGCTTAGCAATGGAAGAGCATATGGAGCTCGTTTTTACGTACTATCAAGACCATTTTCATCAAAAATGCTCTGGGTATGTCCACTATATAGACCCGATTGCTCATACGCTTCAAATTGTTGATGAACAAAGCGGCCAGCGCTTTAAGCTGCCATTTGCAGCAATTGTTGATGTGAAGCAAAAATAGACGGGAGATTTACCTTCTTTATCTAGCTCCATGATAAAGAATATCCCGTAGAAGGATTAAATCTACGGGATATGTAACAAAAAATAGTTAACTCTGATTAAACTAACCTTAGCTCACGTTTTCGATTTTGTTTGATCGATTTTGGATAACCCATACTCCGGCCTTACTCCTAAAGGCAATAGCAAAAGCCATCGCCAGTGGAATAGCTACAATGCAAACGACCAACCTGCAACAAGATCTTTTTGAAAATGTGTAAACGTGTAATTTGCAAACCTGCTAGAACTAAACATCCATAACATCCTCCTCTATGTTTCTTTATCAAACACAAGTTTTTGCACGGTAATTATTAATGTAATCTGCAAATTTGGAGAAATTATGGAGTTTTTCAATTTTGTTCCATATGTCCTATTTTTTCAAATAAAAGTATATCGATAGTTTCAATTTTGAGATATTGTCTACAAATTCTTTTATGTTATAGGTAAAGTTTAAAGAGATAAAATGTGAACCGACAGCTTGGAAAATCCGAAGATCGCAATGCTTATAAAGACATTTAAAGCCGGAGGAGATCAATGAAGAAGAGAATATTGCTGGTTGATGATGAATGGAATATGAGAAACTTATTAAAAATTTACCTGGAAAAAGAATATGAGGTAATAGAGGCAGAGGACGGAAAGCAGGCATTAGCTATCCTCACATCTGCAGAATTCCATATAATCATATTAGACATCATGCTCCCAAAGATTAATGGGTGGCAGATTTGCAAAGAGATTAGAAAAGAAAAGGAAACACCTATCCTTATGCTAACAGCGAGAAACGAGTTAAAAGATAAAATTTACGGATTAGATATCGGGGCAGATGATTATTTAGGGAAACCTTTTGAGCCTGAGGAGCTGATTGCTCGAATCAAGGCTTTGTTAAGGCGTTCTGATATGAATGGTGATCCTCATAAGCAAAAGGTGGTCATGATCGGAAATCAACTAATGAAGATAGAAACAGAGAGCAGAACGATCCTAGTTAAAGGTGAGAAGTTAAATTTAACCCCTAAGGAATATGATTTGCTTCATCTATTGGCGAATCAGCCTCAACGGGTTTTTACTAGAGATTTATTGCTCGATGTTATCTGGGGAATGAAGGATACAAGAGATCATCGGGCCGTTGATTCTCATATTAAGAATATCCGAATTAAGGTGAAGGAAAAAGTACCTGCATATAATCCCATTGAAACTATTTGGGGTGTGGGCTATAAGTTGAATCAGTCGGATGGAAACGTATGAAATGGAACAGCATTGTTTTTAAGCTCGGAGGCACCATATTTATTATCCTAATGTGTGTCATTTTACCATTGACATATACGATCGATCAGCTTTTTGCTAGATTCTATTTTAGTGAAGCACGCCACCAAATCGATCAATTAGCCTACCAATATTCCCACACCTTAACAGACTTAAAAGATATTGATTCATTGAAAACCGTAGCACGATTAACCAAAACAGAAATTTGCATTATTGACCGGGATGGCAAGGTTTTATACACGTCCAACGATACCATTTTGCCTAAAAGAACTCAAATTTCTGGAGATTTGCCCGTATCAGTTTATTCAGGGAAGGCAGTAAAACTAGATTATTTTAACCCCTATAATCAAAAGAACTATCTCGCTACCGGGAAGCCGTTGCAAATAGATGACAAGGTAAACGGGGCAATATTGGTCTTTTCTAAGGCGGAACAAATTAAACAGACGATCCATCATATTGAGCTTTTGCTGTTGGCCACATTGCTGGGTGCCCTTTGTATGGCATTGGCCTTTACCTATATTGCCTCGAAAAAGCTTGCTTCACCTTTATTGCAAATGGAAAAAGTAACGCGGGATGTAGCGAAAGGTAAGTTTTATAGAAAAGTATCCATTACGTCAAATGATGAGGTAGGTTCATTGGCAGCAGCGATCAATGATCTAGGTCATGAGCTAGAAGGATATCGAAATAGGCAAACAGAATTTTTCGCTAATATCTCCCATGATTTGCGAACACCTATTTCTTATATAAAAGGTTATACACAGGTGATTCATGATAAATTGTATAAAAATGAAAAAGAGAAGGAGCTTTATTTATCCATTATTTTGGATGAAGTGAATCAATTAAATGCTTTGGTCGCTGATTTGTTTGAGCTATCCAAAATCGAAGGAGGACAATTAGACCTTCACTTTACTTGGGTTAATCTTTATGATTTGATTGGAAATTGTTTGACAAAAGTTGCATTAAAAGCTAAAAAGAAGAAATTGCGCCTCCTGAAAGAACTAGATGCCAACATCCCTTTTATTTATACAGATGCAGTCCGTCTAGAACAAATTTTGATGAATTTAGTAGAAAATGCTATTCGTTATAACAGGGTTAATGGCGAAGTGAAAATCGCTGGCAATGCAGGTAAAAAGAAAGTGAATCTCGTAATAGAAGATACAGGAATAGGTATATCAGAACATGATCTCCCGTATATTTTTGAGAGATTTTATAAGGCAGATAAATCCCGTTCGGACAGGCTCGGCAGTACAGGTTTAGGCTTATCTATAGTCAAGCAGCTTGTTGTCGTATTAGAGGGAGACATAAAGGTAAAAAGTACGCTAAATAAGGGAACGTCATTCTCGATCACTCTTCCATTTAACATAAGAGAAGGAATGGGAGAAAGCAATTCAAGCTCCTTCCAAAAAAGGTGAGAAGCGCAACTAGCTATGGTAAAATGGGATTAAAGCAGAGAGAAGGAGTACAATCATGAAGTTAACATTTACAAAGGAAGCACTTGAGCAATTATCACCTAAACTAAAAGAAAATAAAGATAAGGTGTTAAAAGTAAAATATGATACAGAAGGCTGCGGATGTGTAATGAGCGGTGTGACATCCTTATGGCTTGTGGATGAGCTTGATGATGATGATGTTGAGCTTGCAACAAATGATGTACCATTATATGTTGAAAAAACAAAAATGGTCTTTTTAGATGAAGAGCTCACCATTACCTTTAACAAAACAGCCAATTGTTATATGTTAAAAAGCCCTTCCCAAATATTAAATCCGCGTATGAGTTTACTAGTAAAGTGAGGGGAGATTTAGGTGAAGGATCGGTTAAAATCGATAAAAAATGTTGCCTTAAATAAGACATGGGTATCTTTTTTAAATGATAATCATCCATACAGTCTTCTTCATTGGTCAATCGGCGGATTTCATGATGAAACAAAGGATGTATGGCTGCTTCAAGATGAGATGACGTTTGAAGCACAGGAATTCCCAACCATTGATGAAGCGATTCAGTGGATGGAGAATAATATGGAGAATATTTCAGATGTGCTGGGATAAAATGTAAGGCTGCACCTACTAACAGGGCAGCCTTTTTACTATTTATAACCCAATTTCATCGAAAAAATCATCAATGACGTTGGAATATTCCTCGCGATTCTCAGCATAGGACATCGCATGTGACCCCTTTTCAGCTAAATAAAGCTTTTTTGCCCCCTTCTTTTTCTCATAAAGCTGTTGAGTCATTTCAGAAGGGATATAATCGTCATCCTTACTATGGATAAAGAGTACAGGACTCTTAATATTTGCTACCGAATTGATTGGCGACACATCTTTAAGCGAATAGCGGTCACGGAGCTGAACAAAAGGCTTGCGATTGGCATCACTAGGAAGCTGGGAACTTTAAATTCAGCTTTTAGCCGGTAAAGCAGCTGTGCTTCAAGCTCTGAAAAAGGACAATCAGCAATATAAAAATCTGCGCCATCTTCCACCATACCAGCATAAAGTAATGTTGTTACAGCGCCCATTGATTCACCGTGAATACCTAAAACAATGGAGTCGCAGGCCTCTTGCTTTAACCAGTGGACAACCGATTGAAGATCAAATTTTTCATAATGGCCATAGCTTGTAGTTTTCCCGCCGCTTTCGCCATGCCTGCGATGGTCGTAGATCAATACATTCCAGCCTTTTTGTAAAAATAAATTCATGTATTTCACTGAATTAAGGCGATTGACGGTAACTCCGTGGCATAAAATGATATAACGATTCGTTTCATGAAGTTCAATAAGCGAACCTTTAATTGTATACCCAAACCGGGATGGAATGGAGAAATCTTTTTTTTCTAACGCATCAAACTCTTCTTGATTAAAAAGCTCAAGCATCGTTTCTCGATCAATGATTTCTTTATCTGTCTTCTTTTTTATGTACATCATTTTATTCGTAAAGAAAAAGCCGACAATAAAAATATATGAGAGGATGATGAACAGTCCAATAACTACTTTTTTCATAGGCAACTCCTTTATTTTAAAGTAATACCTTTTTAGATCTATCTGATCTCACTTCATTATAACAAAGGGAGTGTTAAGTCTAGAACTGATATTAAAAAGTTAAAAAAGCAGTGATTCAAGAATCGACTGCTTTTAGTAAGAGAAAAGGCTGGTTTTAAATACTTATGATTATTGCGGTGAATTTTGTCTTTTAGTTGGGTGTATGGCTTTATCTACTTCTTCAGCAGCCATCATCTTTTTTGATGTATCTGCATTGGGTTTACCTTTTTGTCCACGTTGGTTTGCCATTTAAATCGCTCCTTTCTATCTTTTAAAATGTCTGTAGAAGGGAAAAAATATGCAGGTGGAGATTTAATTAATTTTTAAGTGTAAATCCTTTAAAATGGTAGAAAACTTTCTTATACTTTGTATGAGAGAGGGAAGAGGAGGCACTTGGATGAAAAAGTCTAATAAGAAAAAGGATGATCAAACCGTTTTTGTATCTGATCATTTAAACCGCGACTTAGTCGAGCAATTAAAGGCTGTAAAAAAAGGCTTAACAAAAGAGCAAGAGGAAAGGGAAGCAGCTCTCGAACGTAAAAAAATAGAAGAACGAAAACAAAGAGAGAAAAATAAAAGCTTTGAGGAGCTTTTAAATGACAGTTCTTTATCGTGGAAGGACTTTAAATAAAACCGGGACACCAAGCAGGTCCCGGTTTTAAGATTTTAGAGCGTTTATTCTTAACGATGCTGTTCATATTGACCCGGCTTTGCTATCTGTTGCAACTTATCATACATTTGAGCAGATAGTCGTTCTGAACTCCCTGCTTCTACATTTTCAATTAACTGCTGGATTTTACTTGCACCAGGGATAACCGCGCCAATGACGTCTTGGTAAAGACAATACTGTAAGGCAAGCTCGGTCATACTATGTGAAGGATCAATGTTTTCTAGCTTTATTAAAAAAGCCTTTAGTTCTTCATTTGTATAAGAAAGATATCCCTTACCTTTTAGTTTTTGGTTAAGGGGTTTGTCAGTTAACAGCCCTTTTGCGAGCGGCCCGCGGGCAATGACGCTGACACCTTTATCTTTAATGATGGAAAACCATTCCTCTGGGCGGCGATCTAACAGGCTATATTGCATCATAATTGAAACGATGCTGGATTTATCTAAGTATTCTTTTATCACATTGGGTCGAATCGAGGAGATCCCATAATAACGAATGATACCTTCTTGTTTTAATTCCTCAAAAGCCTCTATCGTTTCATCAATATTGTCTTCAATCGTTCCGCCGTGCAGCTGATATAGATCGATAAAATCAGTTTGCAGACGCTGCAGGCTCTTTTTAACGGCTTCTTTTATGTATGCTTTTGAAGGATCCCAATCCCACCCTGATTGATCTTCCCTCCAGCGATTACCGACTTTTGTTGCTAGGATGATATCATTTCGGCGATGCTTAATCGCTTTACCAACAAGCTCTTCATTTTTGCCAACATCATATAAATCAGCTGTATCAAAATAATTAATACCCAGATCGATTGCTTTATCGATAAGTGAGAGCGCATGCTTTTCTTCCGTCCCAAGCGACATACAGCCAAGTCCTATTTCACTTACATACAAATCAGATTGACCAAGTTGTCTTTTTCGCATCAAATCACTCCTTATACACATCTTCTTTTCGAGGGTAGTATAAAGAATGTGAAAAAGCAACTTATAACACTTATCGTCGTTTCGATTCAGTAAACAGCTTTTCATCCTTCATCCATTCAACAACCGTTGTATACGACTCACGATATTCCTTTAGTTTTGTTCGAATCTCCCACGCCTTGCCAACGAGGACAATTCTGTTATCTAACCGATAGATTTTCACGCTTAAAAAATCATTCCTTTCAGGTAAGATATGATAGAATGTATGAAGGTAGGAAGGCTTATAGAACAGGAGCTGATATAATGGATCATTTAAAAGAAACGACTCTTTCCTCAAAGGAAATTTTTAAGGGAAGAGTGATTGATGTATATTTAGAAGAGGTTGAATTGCCTAATGGAAAAACAAGCACCCGTGAAATTGTTAAACATCCTGGAGCAGTAGCGGTTATCGCAATAACGCCTGAAAATAAAATTTTAATGGTTGAACAATTTCGTAAACCGCTTGGACGAACACTTGTTGAGATCCCGGCAGGTAAGCTTGAAAAAGGTGAACAGCCACTAGCGACGGCAAAAAGAGAGCTTGAGGAAGAAACAGGCTATACATGCAGTAATCTGAAGCCGCTCATTTCGTTTTATGTATCACCGGGCTTTGCAGATGAGCTTGTCCATTTATTTATTGCAGAGAATTTGGAAAAGCTAACAAATGCTGCAGAATTAGATGAAGATGAATTTTTAGATGTATTGGAGGTGACGTTAGAGGAAGCGCAAGAAATGATCGAAAGCAAACGCATTTATGATGCAAAAACAGCCTATGCTGTTCAATATTTGCAGCTTAAGCAGGCGCTCCGCTAAAAAACAATGAACAGTTATTTTGCTGATTTACATATTCATATTGGTCAAACGACTTCAGGAAAGCCAGTAAAAATAACGGCATCTCGCTCCCTTACATTGGAAAATATATTGGTAGAAGCAAGCGAGCATAAAGGCATTGATATCGTTGGTATTATTGATTGTCATGTCCCAGAGGTATTGCTTACATTAAAAAAGCTTGTCGAAACCGGAGAATGTATGGAATTAGAAACCGGTGGCATACGCTTTTTGGATACTACTTTAATTCTCGGGACTGAACTTGAAATCTATGATGAAGCCTGCAAAGGGCCGATTCATGTTTTGGCATTTATGCCGTCACTTGAAAAAATGGAGGAGTTTTCTACTTGGCTCTCCAAAAGGTTGACAAATATTAACCTTAGTTCACAAAGGATCTATGAAAAAGGAATAACATTACAAAAGGTTGTAAAAAGCCTTGGGGGTTTATTTATCCCTGCTCATATTTTTACACCGCATAAAAGCTTGTATGGAAGTGGTGTAGTAAAGTCGTTAGAGGAAGTTTTTGATGGCAGCTTAATTGATGCGGTTGAATTAGGTTTAAGCTCAGATACGATGATGGCAGACCAAATTGATGAGCTTCAGCACTATACTTTTTTAACAAATTCAGACGCCCATTCCTTACCGAAAATAGGAAGAGAATATCAAAAGCTCCTATTAGAGGAGCCAAGCTTTTTAGAGCTGAAAAAGGCGCTGGCTGAAGAAGGTGGCAGGAGAATCCAAGCGAATTACGGCTTAAATCCTTATTTAGGGAAATATTATGAAACAACCTGTGAAAAATGCGGCTTAAAGCCGAATGGCCAACAGGAATGCGAAAACTGCGGCAGTACACGGTTTGTAAAAGGTGTTTCAAAACGGCTTAAAGAATTATCGGAGGGAATCAAAGGTAGCAGAGTACGTCCTCCCTATATTCATCAAGTACCGCTTCAATTTATTCCAGGCATTGGTCCAAGAACATTGGATAAGTTAAAGGATATGTTTGGAACAGAGATGAATATTTTACACGAAGTACCTAAACATGAACTTCAAAAGGTCGTAACGGAGAAAATTGCTGATTATATCGCAGCTGCAAGAGAAGGCCGACTTCAAGTGAACTCAGGCGGCGGAGGAACGTATGGAAAAGTGACTGGCATTTAAAAGAAGAAGCTGTCTCAAAAAGGTATGCCCCCATCTGAGACAGCTTCTTTTCGTTTTTACAAAAGCTACGATAAAACTTATGATTGAATAAACAAATAAGTTTGTGTGGAAGTATGCTAAGGCTGCTTCTTTGAACAACGGGACAGGGGAGACAGGAACCTAAGCAGACGCATAGCGCTGAGCTTTAGTTGAGCGCCTCTAAGGAAAAACAACAGACTGGTACATAAGGACTTTTATAAAAAGGGAAATCTAGTAACAATTCTAACTCCTCTTTAAGTTTTTTAAGTCATAGATTAGCAATCCTCTCATATACTCTAGTAAGTGAATGACGGGAGGAAATAATTATGCGTAAACAACCGCCAGTTAGTGAAATGATGAAACAGCATCTTAAGGAACATTCATCCATTTATCTGTTTGTTTTTGTCCTATTTTTGATGGGGGTTATATTTGGCGCGATCATTGTTAATAGTATGAACTTAAGTCAAAAGGAAGATTTATATTACTATTTAAATCGTTTTTTTGGACAAGTTGCTGAAGGAAAAGTTGCAAGCTCAGCGGATATGTTTCATCAGAGCTTTTTTCATAACTTGAAATACTTAGGACTAATGTGGATTTTAGGTATATCCATCATCGGTCTGCCAGTGATCTTAGTTATGTTGTTTATTAAAGGCATAGTGGTAGGCTTTACAGTCGGCTTTTTGGTTAACCAGTTAGGATTAAAGGGCTTTTTATTATCATTTGTCACAGTGCTGCCTCAAAATGTCTTACTCATTCCAGCGTTTATCATTATGTGCTCTGTTGCCATTGCATTTTCATTAAAGATCATAAAACAGCTATTTGTAAAAAAATCAAACAGCTTAGAGGCGCCGTTCACCTTATTTATGAGATACGTAATTGTCTTTTTGTTTATCGGAGTGATGGCTATTGCAGCTTCAGGCTTTGAAGCATATGCATCACCATTTTTAATGAAGAATATTGTGGAGTTTGTAAGTAAATAATAATGATTATTAGATGATATTAGTTCTTTTTGTTAGATTATAATCATTTTAGTTGGACACTTTCCTTCCTGATGATATATAATAGGTTTTGGGAACGCGGCGAGGGAGGAAGAGTACTTATGGAAAACCGCATTGATCGGATCAAGAAGCAGCTGCATTCTGCTAGTTATAAGCTGACACCGCAGCGTGAAGCAACTGTTCGGGTACTGCTAGAAAATGAAGAAGATCATTTAAGTGCTGAAGATGTATACCTTCTTGTTAAAGAAAAAGCACCCGAAATTGGCTTAGCAACTGTGTATCGAACATTGGAATTGTTAACCGAATTAAAAGTTGTCGATAAAATAAACTTTGGTGATGGCGTTTCAAGATACGACCTTCGTAAAGAAGGGGCAGCACATTTTCATCACCATTTAGTATGCATTGAATGTGGTTCTGTCGCTGAAATTGAAGAAGACTTACTTGAAGACGTAGAAGAAATAGTTGAAAGTAAATGGAAATTTAAAATAAAAGATCACCGCTTAACATTTCACGGAATATGTGTGAAATGTCAAGAAAAAGTGGATAATGAACAAGAAGATAATAGTGAGTTGAACAAAGTCTAACAAACATCGTTAGGCTTTTTTTATTCGTTTGAAAAATCCATGTATAAAGTTTGTCCTTTTTGGCATATCTTCTAATAATCGCAGTAAATTCTCCTTTAAAGATATGATCCTTCAAAAGGCTTGCTAAACACCGGAAAACCGGATAAATCATTCATAACATGGAGGTTCTTTATGATTCGTTGGCTAAAAACAATTAGAGATATGGTAAAAGTGTTTATTTTATTTACTGGATTTACGATTTTATTCTATTATGCTATCATGTGGGTGAACTTAGAATACCAGGAACTGCATCGATATGATCAACCAGAAGGTGCAGCATTAAAGGTTACGAAAATGGTAAACAATGAAGAAGAAAGCTGGTATAACAGATTACTTTTCTTTATAGACAATGGGGAGTAGACGATTTTGAAGGATCAAATAAAAGATTTCATCCATTATTTAATAGTAGAACGAGGTTTATCAAATAATACAATCATGTCCTATGAACGAGATTTGAAAAGCTACCAAAAGCATTTAGTGGAAAAGCAGCAGGTTGAAACGTTTAATGATGTAACCCGTCTTCATATTATTCAATTTTTAAAAGCATTAAAAGAAGCAGGAAAATCTAGTAAAACAATTGCTAGACATACCGCTTCGATCCGTTCATTCCATCAATTTTTACTTAGAGAAAAACAAGCTGACCAAGATCCATCTGTTTTAATCGAGTCACCTCAATTAGAAAGAAGCTTACCTAAAATTCTTTCACTGCAAGAAGTTGAAAAGCTTCTTGATACCCCTAAGCTTACAACACCATTTGGCTACCGAGATAAAGCAATGCTTGAGCTTTTATATGCAACAGGAATCCGTGTTAGTGAAATGATCAATTTGAATTTAACAGATATTCATTTAACTATGGGGTTCATTCGCTGCTTCGGAAAAGGGAATAAAGAACGGATTGTACCAATTGGCCAAACGGCTACAGAGGTTATCACAAATTATATTGAAAAGGGAAGACCAAAGCTATTAAACGCAAAGCAGCCGACAGAGGCCCTTTTCGTCAACCACCATGGGAAACGAATTACCCGGCAAGGCTTTTGGAAGAACTTAAAGAAAATTGCTCTGGAAGCAAGAATTGAAAAAGAACTTACCCCGCATACACTAAGGCATTCCTTTGCCACACATTTACTCGAAAATGGAGCAGATTTAAGAGCCGTGCAGGAAATGCTTGGTCATGCAGATATTTCAACGACACAAATCTATACACATGTTTCAAAAGCTCGATTAAAGGATGTCTACAATCAATTCCATCCAAGGGCATAACAGGCATCTCCAAGTACGGGATGCTTTTTTATTGTTAGGAAATTTTAAAATTGTTGGACTGTGGATAGAGCTTTGACATCCAGCTCCAGCGCCTAGCCTCTCTAGGGTCTAGCCAATTTAGAATAGAAGGCAAAGAACGCCTTCTATTCATGAGCTTCTTATTTGCCTTAGGCTGATCAAGGCGCTTACGCTTTTCTTAGTTGATTTAAAAGTTGTCATTTATCATGAAAGGGGTTTATAATGAAAATAACGAAAGGTTGTCAGACTTCTGACAAGTTGGCGTTATCGAATGGAATAAGCTGATATAAGGAACAGTAAAATGAGATAGTAAAGGAGGATTTGGATGTCAAATTATACATATAAACGAATTTTTTTAATTGTAATGGATTCAGTTGGCATTGGAGAGGCCCCTGATGCAGATAAATTTAATGATCTTGGATCTGATACACTTGGTCATATAGCAGAGCATATGGGTGGATTGCATATGCCGAATATGGCAAAGCTCGGACTCAGCAATATTCGAGAAATAAAAGGGGTACAAAAACAAGATCAGCCATTAGCTTTTTATACTAAAATGCAGGAAGCTTCTACGGGCAAAGATACAATGACAGGACATTGGGAGATTATGGGTCTAAATATTAAAAAACCATTTAAAGTATTTCCAGATGGGTTTCCAGCCGAGCTCATTCATGATTTAGAAGCCAAAACAGGACGAAAAATTATTGGAAATAAACCTGCATCAGGCACAGAAATACTAGATGAATTAGGCGAAGAGCATATGAAAACAGGAGCTTTAATCGTCTATACTTCTGCGGATTCCGTATTGCAAATCGCTGCACATGAAGACATTGTACCTTTAGATGAATTATATAAAATTTGTGAAATTGCTCGTGAAATGACATTAGATGAAAAATATATGGTTGGACGGATCATTGCTCGTCCATTTATAGGGGAGCCTGGAAATTTCACAAGAACAGCGAATCGTCACGATTATGCATTAAAACCATTTGATCGTACGGTCATGAATGAACTTAAAGATAGCGGCTATGATGTTTTGGCAATTGGAAAGATTTCTGATATTTATGATGGAGAAGGAATTACAAAGTCTATAAGAACAAAATCTAATATGGATGGAATGGATAAATTAATTGATACGTTAGGGATGAACTTTACCGGTATCAGCTTTGTTAACCTAGTAGATTTTGATGCATTATTCGGTCATCGCCGTGATCCCGCTGGTTATGGAAAAGCGCTTGAGGAATTTGATAACAGACTGACTGAAGTCCTTGAGAAATTAACTAAGGAAGATCTGCTTATCATCACGGCTGACCATGGAAATGATCCAATACACCACGGAACAGATCATACAAGAGAATATGTACCATTACTCGTTTATAGTCCGAGATATAAAGCTGGCAAAGAGCTGCCGTTAAGAAATACATTTGCCGATGTTGGCGCAACGATTGCTGATAACTTCAACGTAAAGCTGCCTGAATATGGAAAAAGTTTCTTAGCGGAGTTGAAGGAGGATGGATCTAAATGAATTATGGAAATATTAAAGAAGCTGCAGACTATTTAAAGGGAAAATATAAAGATACACCAAAGATCGGCCTAATTTTAGGCTCCGGCCTGGGAGTTTTAGCCGAAGAAATCGAAAAGCCTGTAAAAATTCCTTATCATGAGATTCCGAACTTCCCTGTTTCCACAGTTGAAGGGCATGCAGGGCAGCTCGTTTTTGGACGATTAAAGGATGAGAATGTCATTGTGATGCAAGGTCGTTTTCATTTTTATGAAGGATATAACTTAGATAAAGTCACTGCACCAGTTCGCGTCATGAAGGAATTAGGAGTCGAAACGTTGATCGTTACAAATGCTGCAGGCGGGATTAATGAAGCTTTCGAAGCGGGAGATTTGATGCTAATTACCGATCATATCAATAATATGGGGACAAACCCGTTAATCGGGCCGAATGATGCTAATATAGGTGTCCGTTTTCCGGATATGTCAGAAAGCTACAGTAAAAAACTAAGAGAATTGGCAAAACGTACTGCGAAGGAGTTAAATATTAAGCTTCAAGAAGGCGTTTATGTAGCGAATACCGGCCCATCGTATGAAACTCCGGCAGAAGTCCGTGCTCTCCGAATAATTGGAGGAGACGCGGTAGGGATGTCAACAGTACCGGAAGTTATTATAGCAAGACATGCCGGATTAAATGTGTTAGGAATCTCCTGTATTTCAAATATGGCAGCAGGTATTTTGGATCAGCCATTATCACATGATGAAGTAATGGAAACAACCGAAAAAGTACGTTCTAATTTCTTAAAGCTCGTAAAAAGCATTATAGAGAAGATCGACTAATACGTATATAAGGGTGAGATTAAGCATGAGAATGGTAGACTTAATTGAAAAAAAAAGAGATGGTCAGGAATTAACAAAAGAAGAAATCAACTATATTATTAAAGGATATACAGCTGGTGATATTCCGGATTACCAAATGAGTGCATTAACAATGGCGATTTTCTTCCAAGGAATGACCGATAATGAACGTGCAGAGCTTACAATAGCAATGGTCGAATCTGGTGATAAAATCGACTTAAGCGAAATCGAAGGTATAAAAGTAGATAAGCACAGCACAGGTGGAGTCGGCGACACAACTACATTAGTATTAGGACCATTAGTGGCAGCAGTTGGTGTACCAGTAGCAAAAATGTCAGGACGCGGATTAGGTCACACAGGCGGAACTATTGATAAGCTTGAGTCAGTACCAGGTTTTCATGTAGAGATTGAAAACAAGAAATTTATCGAGCTAGTCAACAAAAACAAGCTTGCCGTCATCGGACAAAGCGGAAATTTAACTCCAGCTGATAAAAAACTATATGCACTCAGAGATGTAACAGCTACCGTAAACAGCATACCACTTATTGCCAGCTCAATCATGAGTAAAAAAATTGCAGCAGGTGCTGATGCAATTGTATTGGATGTTAAAACAGGTGCTGGAGCATTCATGAAAGATTTAGAAGGTTCAAAAGAACTAGCAAAAGCGATGGTAGACATTGGAAATTTAGTTGGCCGCAGAACAATGGCGATTATTTCTGACATGAGCCAGCCATTGGGCTTTGCAATCGGCAATGCCCTTGAAGTAAAGGAAGCCATCGATACGTTAAGCGGAAAAGGACCAAAGGATTTAGAAGAATTATGCTTAACACTAGGCAGTTATATGGTTCTTTTAGCAGAAAAGGCAGACTCGCTTGACGAGGCACGTGCAAAGCTTGTTGAAGTAATAGAAAACGGCAAGGCATTAAATACATTAAAGAGATTCCTGGAAGCACAAGGTGGTGACGGATCAGTCGTCGAAGACCCAGATAAATTACCGAAAGCCGAATTTATTACGGAATTAGAGGCAAAAGAAGACGGCTATGTTTCGGAAATCATCGCAGATTCAGTCGGAACAGCTGCCATGCTGCTTGGTGCAGGCCGTGCTACTAAGGAATCGGAAATTGACTTAGCTGTCGGCTTAGTTTTAAATAAAAAAATCGGTGATACCGTTAAAAAAGGCGAGTCACTTGTGACGATCCATAGTAATCGTAAAGATGTAGAAGATGTGAAGAAAAAACTTTACGGAAGTATCACGGTTACGGAAAATTCAGTTAACGCACCGAAATTAATTTATGCAACGGTTGAATAGGGTTTATAAGAACCACAGCCTTAGAGCTGTGGTTTTTTGTGAGAAATAAACAATTTAGATGTCTTAACACCTCTTTCATCTAACACTTCTTCTACAAGATTCTCTCTTCTTTAAACTTCAACATAACAGGCAGCCTTGTGAAAGGCGCTATCATCTTTCATTCGTGTAAACTAATATAAAAAAGTCTTACATTTCAAGTATAATTTCCCTTCCATTGGAAAAAATGGAATGTATAAAGAATGGAGGGCTTATGAAATGAAACGGATATTTTCATGTTTAACGCTTATAGCGATGCTTCTTTCTGTTACACCAGCGGCATTTGCTGCTAAAGAATCTACTACTGTTGAACTTGCAGATAAAGCGAAGTCAGCTGTTTTAATCGAACGAGATACAGGAACGATTTTGTACGATAAAAATAGTAATGAAAAGCTTCCTCCAGCAAGTATGACAAAAATAATGACAATGCTTTTAATTATGGAAGCGCTTGAAAAAAATCAAATAAAATGGGATGAAAAAGTACGCACAAGCGAATATGCTGCATCAATGGGAGGTTCGCAAATTTTTTTAGAGCCCGGTGAAGAAATGACTGTTGAGCAAATGCTAAAAGGAATTGCGATCGGGTCTGGAAATGATGCTTCCGTTGCCATGGCTGAAAAAATTGCAGGATCAGCCGATGAGTTTGTCAATATGATGAATGAAAAAGCAGCTGAGTTAGGCTTGAAAAATACGCATTTTAAAAACCCGACAGGCTTACCTGAGAATGGCCATTATAGCTCCGCATATGACATGTCGATTATGGCAAAAGAGTTATTAAAATATGAGGAAATTACAAAGTTTACTGGTAAATATGAGGACTACTTACGTGAGGGAACCGAGAAAAAATTCTGGCTCGTCAATACGAATCGCCTTGTAAAATTTTATCCAGGTGTAGATGGAGTAAAAACCGGCTTTACGAATGAAGCAAAGTATTGTTTAACAGCAACTGCAAAAAAAGATAATATGCGTGTGATTGCGGTTGTATTCGGAGCAGATACTCCTAAAGATCGGAATGCACAGGTTACAAAAATGCTCGATTATGCATTTAGTCAATATCAGACACATCCTCTTTTTGAAAAAGATCATGTGTTGACAAGGGTAAAGGTAAGCAAAGGCAGTGATAAAGAAGCGAATTTAATGACATCTGAACCGATTTCTGTCCTTACCAAAAAGGGAGAAACCGTTGATGATGTAACCCAGGAAATTGTCTTGGAAAAGAATGTTCAGGCTCCTATTAAAAAAGGGGATGAACTAGGATCTCTCGTGTTGAAAAAAGAGGGAAAAGTAATTGCTGAAAGCAAATTAGTTGCCGAAAAAGATGTCACATCGGCAAATTGGTGGAAGTTATTCAAACGTGTGATGGGTGATTTTACAAAGACTAGCTAATGTTGCCGAATAACCACTAGTTTTGTCACCATGCAGGAAAATAAAGCTTCAATCAAGAATGACTCTTTATCCAGAATTTAAGGAGGGGTAAAACCTTGAGTCTAGCAATTGAACTTGATGTGAAGGAAGCTGTTTTATGCATTCGACTTTCAGGTGAGCTTGATCATCATGCAGCTGAAGAATTGCGTTCAAAAGTAACGGAAACGTTAGCCGCAAATCCTATCAAGCATATTGTGTTAAATCTAGAAAAATTGACGTTTATGGATAGCTCTGGTTTGGGCGTAATACTCGGAAGATACAAACAAATTAAAGCTACAGGCGGAGAGATGGTTGTATGTGCGATTTCTCCTGCTGTTAAACGATTATTTGATATGTCAGGGTTATTTAAAATTATCCGCTTGGAAGATAATGAGCCTAAAGCGTTGCAAACATTGGGGGTGGCGTCATGAAAAATGAAATGAACCTCCAATTTTCGGCACTTAGTCAAAATGAATCGTTTGCAAGGGTAACGGTTGCAGCATTCATTGCCCAACTAGATCCAACGATGGATGAATTAACGGAAATTAAAACAGTGGTTTCTGAGGCTGTAACCAATGCCATCATTCATGGATATGAAAATGATCCGAATGGAATTGTTTATATTTCAGTCACGTTAGAGGATGGAGTCATCCATATGACGATTCGTGATGAAGGGATCGGAATTCCTGACGTTGATGAAGCAAGGCAGCCTTTATATACAACAAAGCCAGAACTTGAACGATCAGGCATGGGCTTTACCATCATGGAGAACTTTATGGATGAAATTTCTGTAGAGTCGTTAGAAACAAAAGGGACAACAGTCAGGCTGACAAAACATTTATCGAAAAGTAAAGCTTTATGCAATTAAAGGGAGACTTGCTATGGATGTGGAGGTCAAGAACAATCAATCAAAAACACAGTTAAAGGACCATGAAGTCAAGGATTTAATTCACCGTAGTCAAGAAGGTGACCAAGAGGCTCGTGATCTAATCATTCAAAAAAATATGCGCCTTGTTTGGTCGGTTGTTCAGCGCTTTTTGAACCGCGGCTATGAACCTGATGATTTGTTTCAAATAGGAAGCATTGGTTTACTAAAATCTGTTGATAAATTTGATTTATCCTATGATGTGCGATTTTCAACCTATGCTGTACCAATGATTATCGGTGAAATCCAACGTTTTATTAGAGATGATGGGACAGTTAAGGTTAGTCGATCACTAAAGGAGCTAGGGAATAAAATCCGGCGTGCTAGAGATGAGCTCTCGAAAACAATGGGGAAGGTACCCACTGTAGCAGAAATCGCAAACTACTTAGATATTTCTCCCGAAGATGTGGTTCTCGCACAAGAAGCTGTAAGAGCACCTTCATCCATCCATGAGACCGTTTATGAAAATGATGGAGATCCGATTACCTTACTCGATCAAATTGCAGACCATACCGAAACGAAATGGTTTGACAAAATTGTGTTAAAGGATGCCATTCGTGATCTCGATGAACGAGAAAGACTTATCGTATACTTGAGGTATTATAAAGACCAAACACAATCTGAGGTTGCAGATCGGTTAGGAATTTCCCAGGTTCAAGTTTCGCGACTTGAAAAAAAGATCTTGCAGCAAATGAAAGATAAAATGAATCAATAAACAGAACAAAAGCGCAAGCGCCTTGGTCATCGCCGTACAAACTGGAGGAGCATCGACTGAGATAAAGGAAACACGGTAAGCGAAGCGAACCGATGTTGACTTATCGTAGGGAGATGATCTGAAGTTTGTTAGGCGATAGGCGCTGGAGCTGGATGTCGCAGTGCTTATCCACAGTTCAATGAATTTTATATAATTTCCTAAACATGAAAAAAGCTGACTCAAGCATCGGGTCAGCTTTTTTCGTGTTTGAAAAAATAAACGATTCTTCCATGGTAATTATTGGACTTCAGCTTAAGATTGCATGATTAAAATTGTCCGTAAGCATACTACATATACGGGATAAAGAATGGAGCTGTAAAATCTCAGCATTTCCTTTATAGCAAATCAAATCATTAGGAAGTGAATCTTGATGGAAAAGACGGTATATATAAGACTTCGTCATCGCATTCAAGCCCACCCTAACGATGTAATTACGATTGATAAAGTCGCACTCGTCGTCGGTGATAAGGAGTTGACGCAAAAGCTAAGAGAACTTTTCATTCATAAAATAAAACCAAGTGATAAAAATATGGTGGTCATTGATGTCATGCACGTAATAAAAGAAGTACATAAATTTGATCCCCATATTGATGTCCAAGCAATTGGTGCATCTCAAACAATTGTTGAAATTGTATTTGAAAAGAAAAAGCTTTCACCGTTATTATTTTGCGCTGTTTGGTTACTGCTCTTTATTGGAGCAGGGCTTGCAATCATGAATTTTCATGAGGATGTGAGCATGCAGCAGGTTCACCAGCGAATTCATAAACTCGTAACTGGTAAGGCAAATGCCCAACCGCTCCTGCTGCAAATTCCATATTCACTTGGCTTAGGGTTGGGAATGGTGTTGTTTTTTAATCATTTATTTAAGAAAAGAATTAACGAGGAACCAAGTCCCTTAGAGGTTGAAATTTTTAATTATCAGTTGGATTTAGATAAGTATGTTGCAATGAATGAAAATAAGGAGAACTTAAACGAAACAAATGAAGATCGTTGAAAGTTTATTCTTAATTATCATTGGCTTATCAGGGGGATTAGTAGTTGGTTCCGGATTTGTAGCGTTTTTAGCGGTACTTGGAATTATTCCTAGACTGACTCAGCTAACAAAAACGTATCAATTTATCCATGTATATGAATGGGCGATTATTCTCGGGGCGGTTTTGACAGGCTGGATAAGTTTAAGAGATACGATCCTATTTCAGTCAGCATTTTGGCTGATCCCCATCGGTCTCTTTAGCGGGATGTTTGTTGGCATGCTGGCTGCCGCCTTAACAGAAGTCTTAAATGTTTTTCCGATTTTAGCAAAGCGGATCGGTTTAGGAGATAAAGTTATTATTTTATTAATGGCCATTGTGTTAGGAAAAATTTTTGGTTCGCTTTTCCACTGGGTCTATTTTGTTAATCATTAAAGGGAGGTAGCAGTATGGCAAAACCTAAAATGAAGGAAGATTATAAAAACCAGATTAAGAATTACCAGCCAAAACCGCCATATTTCCTTAATTGTCTTAAGGCATTTATTATCGGCGGACTTATTTGTTTGTTAGGTCAATGTGTACAAAATTTTTATATGAATGTGATGAATTTTTCAGAGAAAGATGCCGGTAATCCGACAGTTGCCACATTAATTCTTATTTCAGCCCTTTTAACTGGATTTGGGATTTATGATAAGTTAGGGCAGTTTGCAGGTGCTGGCTCAGCGGTTCCAGTTACTGGTTTTGCCAATTCCATGGCAAGCGCTGCAATCGAGCATCGAAGTGAAGGAATTGTATTAGGAGTTGCAACAAATATGTTTAAGTTGGCTGGAAGCGTCATTGTTTTTGGTGTAGTTGCTGCCTACATTGTTGGGATCATTCGTTATTTTTACGGAATTGTATTTTAGGGTGAGGTGACGCTGATGAAGTTAACAGGTAAACAAACATGGCAATTTGAAAATCCATTATTCGTTCAATCTAGCGGTACAGCGGTGGGACCGAAGGAAGCTGATGGACCATTAGGGCAGCATTTTGATGTAAAACATAAAGAGCTCCATTGTGGCGAGGATAATTGGGAGCTTGCTGAAAGAAGATTAATGGAGCAAGCAATTGAGCAATGTCTCACAAAAGGAAATAAAGCAATCGGTGATATTGATCTTTTGTTAGCTGGAGATTTGTTGAATCAAAATGTTACAGCGAATTATGTTGCCAGACATGTAAATATTCCTTTTTTATGTATGTTTGGGGCATGTTCAACCTCAATGGAAACGGTAGCTGTAGGATCTGCATTAGTAGATGGAGGGTTTGCTGGCCGTGTTATCGCCGCGACTAGCAGCCATAATGCAACAGCAGAAAGACAGTTCCGTTATCCGACAGAATATGGCGGGCAAAAGCCAGATACAGCAACATTTACCGTCACAGGATCAGGGGCGGTGTTAATCAGTAAAGAGGTAAGCAATATCCGAATAACATCAGCAACAATCGGAAAGGTTGCTGACCTAGGAATTAAGAATCCTTTCGACATGGGTTCAGCAATGGCACCTGCTGCTGCAGATACGATTGCCCAGCATTTGAAGGATTTAAACAGAACACCTGATGATTATGATTTGTTCTTAACAGGTGATTTGTCTGGTGTAGGGAGTCCAATTGTAAAAGAAATGCTTAAGGAAGAAGGCTTTGATGTTCATGATAAACATAATGATTGCGGATTAATGGTGTATCGACCAGATCAAAAAGTATTTGCTGGTGGCAGCGGCTGTGCTTGCTCGGCAGTCGTGACATATAGCCATATCTTTAATGAATTAGAGCAAGGAAACTTGTCCCGTGTTTTCGTCGTAGCAACTGGAGCATTATTAAGCCCGACAATGATTCAACAAAAAGAATCGATTCCTACCATTGCACACGGAGTTGTATTTGAAAGAACGGATAGGAGTGTGAATAGCTAATGGAATACGTAATAGCATTCCTTGTCGGCGGAGCGATTTGTGTCATTGGACAACTGCTTTTAGATGTTTTCGGATTAACTCCGGCACATGTCATGAGTACTTTTGTTGTATCAGGAGCGATCTTAGATGGCTTTGGCATATATGATAAATTAATTGATTTTGCTGGTGCAGGAGCAACCGTACCGATCACGAGCTTTGGTCATTCTCTACTCCATGGTGCAATGGAAAAAGCTAATGAACATGGATTTATTGGAATAGGAATGGGGATCTTTGAATTAACCTCAGCCGGTATTTCTGCTGCGATCTTGTTTGCTTTTATTATGGCACTTATTTTCAAACCGAAAGGATAGGATGAAACATTGACAAAAAAACGAAAGGTCATCTTAGTAACAGATGGGGATGAGTATGCTGCACGAACAGTTGAATATGTAGCAGCTAAAATAGGTGGCAGAGCCATTTCCAGGTCTCAGGGAAATCCAACTACATTAACTGGACCGGAAATTGTTCAGCTCATCCTCGAGGCTAAAAATGACCCGGTTTTTGTCATGTTTGATGATTGTGGCCTCTTAGGTGAAGGTGCAGGTGAAACAGCCTTAAAATATGTAGCAGAGCATCAGCGAATTGAGGTGCTAGGTGTAATCGCTGTTGCATCTAAAACACATCAGACCGAATGGGCAAGAGTGGATGTTAGTATTGACCGATTTGGTGAGTTAACAGAATATGGAGTAGATAAAAGTGGGTTAAAGGATCTTGAGGTTGGCAGAATAAGTGGTGATACCGTTTATTGTCTAGATTTACTAGATGTTCCGATAATAGTCGGGATAGGGGACATTGGCAAAATGGCTCGAAAGGACAGCGTGAATAATGGATGTCCCGTCACGATGAAGGCAGTAGAACTTATTTTAGAAAGGAGCGGTTATCATGACAACAAAGACTGATAAAAAGCCAATCTCAGCGAATCTTGCAGAAAATGAACAGTTCTTTAAAAGCCATGTAGGATTGAATACAAGCTTTGATTTAGGAATTCGAAAGCTTACGATAACAGATTATCGAGTAAATTTATATTATGTGAACGGTTTATGTGATACAGCTTATATTACACAATTATTAAGACAGCTCTTAATGATTAAAGATGATCAGGTTGAAAATTTAAAGTTTAAAGAGTTACTTGAAAATCAGCTTGTTAATCAATCGGTTGAAAAAATTTATTCATTGGATGATGTAGTTGATCAAGTTTTATCTGGATTAGTTGTCTTTTTAATAGAAGACACAACTTACGGTTTAGTTGTTGATGTGCGCAGCTACCCAGGCAGACAGCCGCAAGAGCCTGATACTGAAAAAATTGTTCGTGGCGCAAGAGATGGGTTTGTTGAAAATATCATCGTCAATACTGGACTCATCAGACGAAGAATTAGAGATGAAAGATTAAGATATGAAATGATGAGAATAGGGGAACGTTCAAAAACAGACGTATGTATTGCGTATGTTGAAGATGTAGTCGATCCTGGCCTTGTCAAAACAATAAAGAAAGAATTAGAAACCATTAAAATTGATGGTATAACAATGGGCGATAAATCTGTAGAAGAATTTTTAGTAAGACAGGGGTATAATCCATATCCATTAGTTCGTTATACGGAGAGGCCCGATGTAGCGGCAAACCATTTGCTAGAAGGGCATGTTATTATCATTGTCGATACCTCTCCAAGTGTTATTATCACACCTACAACGATCTTTCATCATGTCCAGCATGCTGAAGAGTACCGCCAAGCACCTGCAGTAGGTACTTTCCTTAGATGGGTTCGTTTTTTAGGGATTCTCGCTTCCGTTTTTTTATTGCCAATCTGGTTTTTATATTCGATTGAACCTACTTTATTACCTGAAAAGATAGATTATATTGGTCCAAATGAGAAAAAAAATATCCCGATCGTGGTACAAATTTTTCTCGCAGATTTTGGGTTGGAATTTTTAAGGATGGCGGCTATTCACACACCGACAGCCCTGTCAACGGCAATGGGGTTAATTGCTGCAGCTTTAATTGGTGAAATCGCGATCAATGTCGGTTTATTTGTACCTGAAGTAATCCTTTATGTAGCAATTGCAGGGATTGGAACATTTGCAACTCCAAGTTATGAGCTTAGCGTTGCCAATAAGATGGTTCGTTTAGTCTTGCTAACTGCTGTTGCTTTATTCCATTTGGAAGGATTAATCATTGGTTGTACAGTGATTTTAATTTTCCTTGTTAGTATAAAGTCTTTAAATACCCCTTATCTATGGCCTTTCTTGCCATTTAATGCAAAGGCCTTATGGCAAATTATCGTGCGGACGACTGTTCCAGGTGCAAAGCTTAGACCAAGTATCGTCCATCCGCAGAATGTAAAAAAACAGCCAGATTAGGTAAAGCGACATTGAAAGTGCCCCTTATTTATGATATTGTATGTTTAATTTATAAAGGATTTTTCGTAACAGACAGTTACTTGCCTGCTGGGTGTTAACTGTCTTTTTTTCCTTTTTAGTTAAAATGAATGGCTTCTTATCAATTGATGTTTTTTACACAATGAGCGATAGGTTACAATCGTTCATAAGTAAAAGGAACATTTTATAACTAGCCTATATATAGAAAGAGGGGATACAAGGTGTTCTTACATGGTACAAGTAAGAAAAATGATTCAGGACATTTAGAAATAGGCGGAGTTGATACGGTTACATTAGCTAAAGAGTATGGTACACCTCTTTATATTTATGATGTAGCTTTAATTAGAGAGCGTGCAAGAAGCTTTAAGCAGGCATTTGAAAATATGGGTGTAAAAGCGCAAGTTGCGTATGCGAGTAAAGCCTTTTCTTCGATTGCGATGTTCCAATTAATTAATGAAGAAGGCTTGTCTTTGGACGTTGTGTCTGGTGGAGAGCTTTTTACAGCCATCACTTCAGGTTTTCCGGCCTCAAGAATTCATTTGCATGGCAATAATAAAAGTCGTGCAGAGTTAAAAATGGCGTTAGACCATGAAGTTGGTTGTATTGTGGTTGATAATTTTTACGAAATTGAGCTTATCGATGAACTTTCAAAGGAATACAGCAGAAAAGTACCGATTCTTTTACGTGTAACACCTGGTGTTGAAGCACATACACATGATTATATTACAACGGGCCAGGAAGATTCTAAGTTTGGCTTTGGCTTGCTAAATGGTCAAATTGAACAAGCTATGAAAACTGTACTTGATTCTGAAGGTATTCATTTATTAGGTATTCACTGTCATATCGGATCGCAAATTTTTGATACAGCTGGATTTGTTTTAGCTGCAGAAAGAGTTTTTGAAAAAATAAACGCTTGGAAGGAAGAATTTTCGTATATCCCAGAGGTTGTTAACTTAGGTGGTGGCTTTGGTATCCGATATACAAAAGAGGATGAACCGCTGCCAGCAACTTATTATGTTGAACAAATTGTAGAAGCGGTAAAAAAACAGGTCGATGACATGGGAATCACGATGCCTGAAATTTGGATTGAACCAGGCCGCTCCCTTGTAGGTGATGCTGGTACAACGCTTTATACAGTTGGATCGAAAAAAACAGTACCAAATATTAGGGAGTATGTAGCGATCGATGGTGGTATGAGCGATAACATTCGTCCTGCACTTTATCAAGCAAAATATGAAGCTGTGTTAGCGAACAGAGTAACTGAAAATCATGACAAGACGGTTTCAATTGCCGGGAAATGCTGTGAAAGCGGGGATATGTTAATTTGGGATTTACCATTGCCAGAGGTTCAAGCAAAAGATCTATTAGCTGTTTTCTGTACAGGAGCCTATGGTTATTCCATGGCCAATAATTACAACAGAATCCCTCGTCCTGCAGTGGTATTTGTAGAAAATGGAGAAGCACAGCTAGTGATAAAACGAGAAAGCTATGAAGATCTGATTATGAATGACCTGCCTTTAAAATCAAAAGTATCACAAGGCTGAAGTTCGTTAAGATATAACTAAAAAGTTTGGCAATTATCTAATTTTATAAAAACAAAAGAAGTGAAATTCTTGAGAATTTCACTTCTTTTGTTTTTGTTTATCTTTGTTAATCGAAATTTAAATTTTTATACTGTGGATAAGCACACAGTATCAAACTACTGTGCCTAGCCCCTCTAGGGTCTAACTCTTAAGCTGATTGTTCATTATTTGTAAAGATTGAAATGATCGCATTCCATAAAGCGATAAAAAAATCTTCAACTTGTTGTAAAAAGGTTTGACCTTCCTCAGAGTTCAGGAATTTTGATATTTTATCTCTTGCTTGCTCAAGCTGCTGACCAACCTGATTCCAGTCAATATTAATGTCTTTCATTTTATTAAATAGGTCGATCAAGCTGTTAATATCTTCTTCTGATAACGTAATCCCTAGTTCATTTGCTGAGTCTTCAATTAAAGCCCGAAGATCGGCATCAGTTTCTGGAACACCATTTTTCGCGATTTCATCTTTTATTTTCGCCATAAGAGCAGAGGCGTTTTCTGCACCAACCTCATCACCAAGCTTTGCTGTAGTGACTAGTTCCTCATTTGCAACCTGTTTTACATCCTCAGGAATCGCTTCATCTGCGGAAACCTCATAGGCTTTGATTAATCCTGTCAACGCCGCAGTACCTGAAACCTCAAATGGCGCTGTCACATAAATTGTTGCATCTTTCACCCCAGCAGTCATTAGAGCATTTAAATACATCTCATCTGTTACCCAATTAATATTTTTAGTAGATACTTCAAGTCCTGATCCTTCCTGTTCAATTGTAATACTAGAAGAAGAAATCGCTTTTGTACCAATTGTGGCTTTAGGAATATATTTTCCTAAATATTTATGCTCTTCCTCATTTGAAACAGTAATAATTTGATTTTCTTCAGTCGCATTCATTTCTGTTAATAGTTGTTGTCTTTGCTGTGGTGTTAAATCCTCTCCAAGTGTAATAATGAGATCACCAACCACTGCATCAGCGTGGCTAAGTGATGGGAATGCAAACAAAATTATCGTAATTAAGCTTAATATAACCTTTTTCAAAGGGATAACCTCCTTGAGCTGTAAAGCAATTTCATCAGGCTCTATCTATATATAGTGATTTTTATCAGTATTATATAGCCTGTTCTAAGTTTCAATAACTTAAACGTAAGGGTATCATGTTTCTAATCGTATGACAATATCGGGCTTTTTAAAAGTTTAAGTATAACTTTCTGTACTTAGTTTTTGTGTCTAGCTCCAGCGCCTAGCCCCTCTAGGGTCTAGCCACTCATGAATTGAAGGCAAAGAACGCCTTCTATTCATATGCGTCTTATTTGCCCTAGGCTGATCAAGGCGCTTGCGCTTTTCTTATGATTGATCTTATTTGCTGTTCACTCCTTGAATATAGTAGAATAGAATGGTGTTCATGTCTATTAGACGTATTATATTTATTGGAGGTTTCATACATATGAAAAAAGCACAAATTACAATGGAAAATGGAGATACAATCGTTTTTGAATTATTTGAAAATGAAGCACCTGGTACTGTAGCAAACTTTGAAAAATTAGCAAATGAAGGATTTTACAACGGTTTAACGTTCCACCGTGTCATTCCTGGATTTGTTGCACAAGGCGGTTGCCCACACGGAACAGGTACAGGCGGTCCTGGTTACACAATTAAATGTGAAACAGAAGGCAACCCGCATAAGCATGAAGCGGGTTCACTATCAATGGCGCATGCTGGAAAAGATACAGGCGGCAGCCAATTCTTCATCGTACATGAACCACAACCGCATTTAAATGGTGTCCATACTGTGTTTGGCAAGGTCATTGAAAACCTAGAGGCTGTTTATAAAATTAAGCCGAATGATGTGATGAAGGAAGTAAAAGTATTCGAAGAGTAAGGTTGAAAAGGATGACGATAATGGACATGCCATTTGCGTCATCCTTCTTTTATTTTTGTATACTTCTTGCTTCTGAAGAATAATTTATTATAATTAACGAGCTTTATGATTGCGTTTCTCACATTATACGGATAAAATAAATTTATAACTTCATATTTCGTTTTACATTCTTCGGGGCAGGGTGGAATTCCCTACCGGCGGTGATGAAGCTTTAAATAGCTTCTTAGTCCGTGACCCGTTAACAAATGTTAACGGTGGATCTAGTGAAACTCTAGAGCCGACAGTTAAAGTCTGGATGGGAGAAGAATTGCGCGAATTTTTTGCGGTGTATTAAAATCTGTTAAAAAATTTTGATTTTAATACTCTTATTTGACGTACTCAAATATCAATTTCTCAACTTACAAGCCCTTAGTCTGCCGACTTAGGGCTTTTATTATTATGTAAACGTAAATATGGTCATTATATTAAAGGGAGGTTGAATGGCAGTTTCGTTTTACGTTAGAAGAACAAAAGGTTTTCTAGAAGCTGTAACAAAGAGAGGGAAGGCTGATGTTTACAGGAATTATCGAAGAAATTGGAACAATTAAAAGTGTTCAAGGTTCGAAAGACGCTATTGTTTTTACGATCGGTGCAAAAAAGATTATGAATGATATTTCCTTAGGAGATAGTATTGCAGTTAACGGTGTTTGTTTAACGGTAACAGAGTATAATTCTGCTACTTTTTCTGTAGATGTCATGCCAGAGACTGTGAAAAGTACGTCTCTAAACCAATTAAAACAAGGATCAATGGTTAATTTGGAAAGGGCTATGGCTGCAAATGGCCGATTTGGCGGCCATTTTGTTTCAGGACATGTGGATGGAATTGCAAAAATTATTAAAAAACAGCGTGTTTCAAATGCTGTCTATTATGAATTGCAGCTTTCTGAAGAGTTAACAGAAACATTAATTCATAAGGGTTCGATTACAATTGATGGCATTAGCTTGACGATTTTTGGCTTAGAAAAAGACAAAGTAATGATTTCAATTATTCCACATACTTTGACAGGAACGATTCTAGGTACTAAGGATGTTGGAGACATTGTGAATATTGAATGCGATATGATAGGAAAATATATAAAGAAATTTTTAAATCAACAGGTAAATCCTAAAAGCTCTTCATTAAGTAAATCATTTTTAGAAGAAAATGGCTTTTATTAATGATAGGAAAACGAAATTAAATGAAGGGGGCTTGACAATGTTTAATAAAATTGAAGATGCGATTGCTGATTTAAAAGAAGGAAAGGTTATTATCGTAGTAGATGACGAGGATCGCGAAAACGAAGGGGATTTTGTCTCCTTAGCTGATATGGTGACACCTGAAACGATTAACTTTATGATAAAGCATGGTAGAGGGCTGGTTTGTGTACCGATTACTGAAAATCAAGCGAAAAGATTAGATCTTTCTCCAATGGTAAATCAAAATACTGACCCGCATGGAACGGCCTTTACAGTTAGTGTTGATTATAAAACAAATTCTACTGGAATCAGCGCCTTTGAACGTGCAGACACCGTACGAGCCCTATTATCAGATGACACAAAGCCGGCAGATTTCAAACGTCCTGGCCACACATTTCCATTAGTGGCAAAAGAGGGTGGGGTGCTTCGGAGAGCCGGGCATACAGAAGCAGCTGTAGACCTTTCTATTTTATGTGGTGCAAAACCAGGCGGTGTTATCTGTGAAATCATTAAAGAAGACGGAACAATGGCAAGGGTGCCTGATTTACTAATATTAGCTAAGCAGTTGGATTTAAAAATGATTACAATCAAGGATTTAATTCAATACCGCAATCGCAGTGAAAAACTGGTAAAAAGGGAAATTGAAATTGAATTGCCAACAGAATTTGGTTCTTTTAAAGCGATCGGGTATTCAAATTTATTAGATAATAAAGAACATATTGCGCTTGTAAAAGGTGAAATCTCAGCTGATGAACCTACATTAGTACGGGTGCATTCCGAATGCTTAACTGGCGATGTTTTTGGATCTTACAGATGTGATTGTGGCCCACAATTGCATGCAGCGCTTGCCCAAATCGAAAAAGCTGGCAAAGGTGTGCTGTTATATATGCGCCAAGAAGGCAGAGGCATT
The DNA here is from genome assembly GCF_947503125.1 of uncultured Metabacillus sp. Classification (GTDB taxonomy): domain Bacteria; phylum Bacillota; class Bacilli; order Bacillales; family Bacillaceae; genus Metabacillus. Next base: position 71,475 of record NZ_CANNCR010000008.1, on the reverse strand, counting down.
GGTCTGCTGAACAAAATGAGAGCATATAAGCTTCAAGAAGAGGGCTATGATACAGTTGCTGCAAATGAGAAGCTGGGCTTCGCACCTGATTTAAGAGACTATGGAATCGGTGCGCAAATTTTGAAAGATTTAGGGATTGAAAAAATGAAGTTATTAACAAATAACCCAAGAAAAATTGCCGGTCTTGAAGGATATGGTTTAACGGTTTTAGATCGAGTCCCTATCGAGATGCCTGCAAGAGAAGAAAATGAACATTACTTAAGAACTAAGTATGAAAAATTGGGTCATTTTTTACATTTTTAATACAAACATAATTTGGAGGAATGAAAAATGAAAACATTTGAGGGTCATTTAATAGGTAGCGGATTAAAGGTTGCGATCGTTGTCGCTCGTTTTAATGAATTCATCACATCAAAACTTTTAGGTGGAGCCGAGGACGGCTTAAGAAGACATGGTGTTGAAGAAGAGAATATTACAGTGGCTTGGGTGCCTGGTGCCTTTGAATTACCGTTAGTTGCTAAAAAGCTAGCTGAATCAGGTAATTATGATACTGTTATTACTTTAGGTACAGTTATTCGAGGTTCAACAACACATTATGATTACGTATGTAATGAAGCTGCTAAAGGAATTTCTAAAGCATCAATGGATACAGGAGTTCCTGTAGTATTTGGAGTCTTAACGACCGAAACAATTGAGCAAGCGGTAGAAAGAGCTGGAACAAAAGCAGGCAATAAAGGCTATGAGGCTGCTGTTACAGCGATCGAAATGTCAAATTTACTTAAAGCCCTACATTAATTTTCCTAAAAGTGTTTAAAATCGATAAAAAACTGTTTATAATGTTGTGAGAAGTGGTTTTTCTAAAAAGAGCTATTGTTCTTGGATTCGGATATCACACTCTCGTACTTATCTTACTATTTTATCGGTGTAAAATATTGCTTTCGCTTTTTAGGGAGCTATTTCGTTAATGAGGGGTATATATGTTAATACGTTATAAGAAGAGTTTTGAAAAAATTGCAATGGGCCTCCTGTCATTTATGCCGGCGGAAAAGGATCTGAAGCAATTGCAACAAACAGTTAAACAGTATGAAACCGCAGGTGATTGGCAGTTGTTTCTATGGAAGCAAGAAGAGGATATTATCGGTGCAATTGGAGTTGTTCTTAAAGGTGATGAGCTTGTAGAAGTTCAGCATATCTCAGTGAACCCATCCCATCGCCAGCAGGGTATTGGTAAACGTATGGTAAATGCAGTGAAAGACCTCTACAAAAACAAATCTGTTGTTCCTAATGACGAAACAGAAGCATTTTTTAAAAAGTGTAATAGTGATGATGACAAGGATTGTTAGAAAAAGAAAAAGGCTGTCTCAGAGGGGTTTTCCCTTTTTGAGACAGCCTTTATTTTTAAAAAGTAAATGATGATTATGTTGCTGCAAACGTCTCTGTTCAAGGAGTTTCCGCTTTTTTAGATTTTCTGAGCTCAAGCTGGTTTTTTCGTTCAGCTATGATATTCGTCCGATCTCGTTTTGTATGTTTATGGATTAAATATTCATTTGTTAAGTCACTTTCTTTTCCCCATTTTTTTTGATCATGACATTGTGTTTTACAAATCGTTACTAAGTCCTGATCGATGATGGGAAAGTTGAAACTATAATAGCTATTGCCGTTTAGAATTTCATTCTTTCTTTTTAGTAATTGGTTTATTAACTCTTCTTTATGTAATCCGAGATTTTCCAGGGCCTGACTCTCACTCTTTAGCAGCTTAATTGCGTTTGAAATCATTTTCAAGGCACCGGCGAAATTCCCTCTTCTTTGATGATATAAGCCAACCGCGATTTGAATAAGTCCAACCCAGTAGTCTTTTCGTTCATTGGGAGGATCATTTTTCCAATGCTCTTCAAGGATTTCATGACACTCAAAATAATCACGGTCACAATGAAAATATATGAGAAAGTCTATATATGCTTGGTCATACATACCGAATACATCCTTCCGTTCCAATAAATATCATTGTAGCATATTCAAGTCAAGGCTGCTGAATGAACAGCAGCCCCATCCATTATTAATATAACCAAGCAGCACCAACAATGATTAATAAAATAAACAATACAACGATTAACGCAAATCCACCGCCATAGTTAAAACCTTGTTCACCCATTTAATATTCCTCCTTAATGTTGAGCTATTACATTTGTAATATATGAGACCGTAACAGAAATGTATGGGCTAACGTCTATTTTTTGGGTATTTTAATAAGAAACAAGATAGGAATCTCTTTTGTTTATGTTGTGTAGTCGATCAATCAGCGGAAAAAGTTGCGTTTTTGTAAAATAGGGTTAAATATTTCTTGGACATGCTGTAAATTTACTCTATACTATATGGTGGCTAGTTGTAAGAATGGTGGGATATAAAATTGCAGTATCATGTGAAAATCGATGCTTTTGAAGGTCCATTAGATCTTTTGCTTCATTTAATTAATCGCTTGGAAATTGATATATATGATATTCCTGTCTCGGAAATTACAGAGCAATACATGCTTTATATACACACAATGCAAGAATTAGAGCTTGATATTGCTTCTGAATATTTAGTGATGGCAGCAACTTTACTCTCTATTAAAAGCAGAATGCTGTTACCAAAACAAGAGGAAGATCTGTTTGATGATGAGTTCGAGGGAGAGCAGGAAGAGGATCCTCGTGAAGAATTAATGAGAAGATTAATTGAATACCGAAGATATAAAGAAGCAGCACAGGATTTGCGTTCACTTGAAGAAGGCCGCTCACAGGTCTATACGAAGCCTCCGAGTGATTTAAGCGAGTACGGCTCACAGTCTACCAATCAGATGGATTCCTTGAACGTTTCGCTTTATGACATGCTCGGTGCTTTTCAAAAAATGTTAAGGAGAAAGAAAATCCAAAAACCGCTTCAAACCAAAATTACCCGGCAAGAAATACCGATTGAAAAAAGAATGGAAGAAATCTTAGAGGATTTACGAATAAATCCCGGAAGACGTAGGTTTGTTGATTTATTTCCATCTAACAGCAAAGACCATTTAGTTGTTACTTTTTTAGCGATATTGGAATTAATGAAATCACATTTAGTTTTAATTGAACAAGAGAATAATTTTTCAGATATTTATGTAATGGGGAGTGAGTAGCTCATGTCCTTGGGTGTAATTGAGTGGAAATCGATTGTTGAAGCTCTTTTATTTGCAGCAGGTGACGAGGGCCTTTCTTTAAAGCAGCTTGCGGTTGTATTAGAGATCGAAGAACAGGAAGTCACAGGTATTTTAGAAGAGCTTTCACAGAGCTATAAAGATAAGGAGCGCGGCATTGAATTAGTTGAAGTTGCCGGACACTACCAGCTTACAACTAAAAAAGAACATGCTATCTATTTAAAAAGGTTAGTTGAGGCTCCGGTAAATTCCTCCCTTTCACAAGCGGCACTTGAAACATTAGCGATTATAGCTTACCGCCAACCAATAACAAGGTCGGAGATTGAAGAAATTCGCGGAGTGAAAACGGAACGACCAATTCAAACACTCCTTTCAAAAATTTTGATAAAAGAGGTTGGCAGAGCAGAAGGAACGGGACGGGCCATTCTTTATGGAACAACAAAGGAATTTCTTGAATATTTTGGTTTAAAATCTATTAAAGAACTGCCGCCGCTTCCTGCCAAAGCTGAAGAAGCGTACGAGCAGGAAGAAGCAGACTTATTTTTTGAAAAGTTTAATGAAACATTAGAAGATTTAAAATAGCAAAATGGAGAAGGTTGACTAGAAGGAGTGTTACCATTGTGCATTATGAGATGGTTAACATAAACTTTCAAAGTCAGCCTTTTTGAACGATAGCTTCAGTTTGGCTTGAAGATAAAGATGCACATACTCCAATACAAATGTTATTATTTTTAGAAAAACTTCACCGCCTTCCTTGGCAAGCAATGTAGTGAGTGGCATTCTAGCCATACCTGAAGAATTAGACGTTGGAGTTCATGGTTAATTTTAAAAAATTCATTCATAAGCTTTGTCCACCTGCATAAACTTGTACAAAACAAGTAAGGGGACGTGGACCGATATGCTGTACATAAAGAAAATTACAACCAGTATGATCATCATTTTTCTGCTAATAACATTATTTCCCCATCCCTCATCAGCTGTTGGTGTTAGTGCACAGGCTGCGATCTTAATCGACCAAGAATCAGGCCGTATTCTTTATGAAAAAGAAGCCAACACAAAAATGAGAATTGCTAGCATCACTAAGATCATGACGGCTATTCTCGCCATTGAGTCCGGCAAGTTGGATGAGATGGTAAAGGTTAGTGAAAGAGCATTGCAAGCTGAAGGCTCCTCGATTTATTTACAAAAGGGAGAAAAAATAAAATTAGAGGATCTTGTATACGGTTTAATGCTACGTTCGGGAAATGATGCGGCTGTTGCCATTGCAGAGCATGTTGGCGGAAGCTTAGAAGGCTTTGTTGTCATGATGAATCAGAAAGCTGAGGAAATTGGGATGACAAACACTGAATTTGCCAATCCACATGGACTTGACGACCATGAAAATCATTATTCCACAGCTTATGATATGGCGATCTTAACCAAATACGCTATGGAGAATGAAACTTATCGAAAAATTTCAGGAACGGAAACACATAGAGCACCGAATCCTAATGAAAAATGGGACAGAGTTTGGCATAACAAGAATAAATTAGTAACAGGTCTTTATAAATATAGCACTGGAGGAAAAACAGGTTATACTGTTAGAGCAAAGCGAACGCTCGTCTCAACTGCTTCAAAAAACGGACTTAATACGATTGTTGTGACATTGAATGATCCTAATGACTGGGATGATCATATCAATCTGCACGATTTTGCCTTCAACAACTATGAGTTGGTAAAAATTAAGCAGGAAGGTACGCTAAGTAATATTGATAATGACTTTTATCAAGATAAGGTGTTTATTAAACGAGATATTTTGTATCCATTAACAGCTGAGGAGCAGGAAAAGATTAAAATTAATCTATCCTTGCTAACGCCAAAAAAGAAGTGGAAGGAACCTAAAGATGTTCCAAATGTCGTAGGGAAAATGTCTGTGAAGCTTGATGAAAGGGAAATCGAAAAGTTGCCAATTTATTTTGACAATGGAAAAGTTGAAAAACCGAAGAACTCTTTTTGGGAGTTGTTCAAAAATCTATTTTTCGCAGCTACCGGGGTAAATAAATATGGTTAATCTCATTTGGGTTTTTTTAACGGTTATCGGCATTGTCTTTGCGATGTTTAATGGAACGATGGATCAAGTAAATGAAGCGATTTTTAAAGGTGGAAAGGAAGCTGTAACAATATCGTTCGGGTTAATTAGTGTGCTTGTCTTTTGGCTTGGTTTAATGAAAATTGCTGAAAAAGCAGGCTTATTAGAGAAGTTGGGCAATTTGTTTAAACCAATTGTGTCAAGGCTATTTCCAGAGGTTCCTCATGATCATCCAGCAATGGGGTATATGTTATCAAATATGATGGCCAATATGTTTGGTTTAGGAAATGCGGCTACTCCTTTAGGAATAAAAGCAATGGAACAATTAAAGGTTTTAAATGGAAACTCAGATACAGCAAGCAGATCGATGATAACATTTTTGGCGATTAACACATCAAGCATAACCTTAATTCCGACAACTGTGATTGCGATCATGATGACCTATGGTTCTTCTTCACCGACAAGCATCGTTGGACCTACCCTAATTACTACAATTATTTCAGCAATCGGTGGAGTTTTGATTGATCGGTTCTTTTATTATCGGAGAAAGAGAAAAGGGTGATCAGGCATGGGAATCATAGGTGCGATATCTTTATGGTTAATTCCAGTGATTATTGGTTTTATATTAATATATGGGACATTCAAAAAAGTTCCTACTTATGAAACCTTTGTTGAAGGTGGAAAAGAAGGGTTAACAATCTCCTTTTCAATCATTCCATATTTAGTAGGGATGCTTGTAGCGATTTCAATCTTCCGTGCTTCAGGTGCATTAGAATTTTTGATGAATTTCATAAAGCCTATGTTGGACTTACTAAATATTCCTGCCGAAATAGTGCCTCTCGCATTTATCCGTCCGATCTCTGGGACAGCAGCATTAGGTTTAACTTCGGATATCATCGCGACCTATGGGCCGGATTCATTTGTTGGAATGCTAGCAGCAACAATGCAAGGCAGTACTGATACAACCTTGTACATTCTGACTGTCTATTTTGGTGCAGTCGGTATTAGAAAAATGGGTGATGCCCTAAAGGTCGGCCTTTTGGCAGATGTTGTCGGAATTGTCACCGCAATAGTGATTGTCACATTGTTATTTGCATAATGAATTACAGTGAACCAAAGGACTGCTCAATATTTTTGAGTGGTCTTTTTGTATTTACCATGCTCCTTCTCAGGAATTAAAACTTATACTCAAAAATGTGGTATGATGATTAGGCAGATTTTGACGCAGATTAATCAATGAGCGACATGAGTTTTAACGATGGGGTCATATTTTCACGTCCGATTGTTGAAACTTGTTAAAAAAAGATGAAAGCAGTAAGATGTTAACGAGGTGAACTAGATGGAACGTTTACAAAAAGTAATTGCTCATGCAGGCATTGCATCGAGAAGAAGAGCAGAGCAGTTAATTTTAGAAGGTAAGGTAAAGGTGAACGGTAAAATTGTAAAAGAGCTTGGTACAAAGGTGGGCGACCATGATCAAGTTGAGGTCGAGGGTATACCATTAGAGCGAGAAGAACCGGTTTATTTACTCTTATACAAACCTACCGGTGTTATTTCAGCTGTTAAGGATGACAAAGGCAGAAAGGTAGTAACAGATTTTTTCCCGTATATTAAGCAAAGAATTTATCCAGTAGGAAGGCTTGATTATGATACATCAGGGTTGCTGCTATTAACGAACGATGGTGAGTTCGCCAACAGTCTCATGCATCCACGTTACGAAATTGAAAAAACGTACGTGGCAAAAGTAAAAGGTATTCCACTCCGTGAAAAGGTAAAGCAGTTAGAAAGAGGGATCCATCTTGAAGATGGAAAGACAGCACCTGCAGCAGTTAAAGTATTATCTATTGATAAGAAAAAACAGACAAGCATTGTTGAAATGAAAATTCGCGAAGGGAGAAATCGCCAGGTTCGCAGAATGCTTGAAGCAATCGGCCACCCCGTTCTAAAGCTGAAAAGAGAAAGATATGCATTTCTCGATTTAAAAGGGCTTTCCACTGGTGATTCAAGGAAGCTCTCACCACACGAAGTAAAACAGCTTCGAGCTCTTGCACAGCATGGAAGTCATGTGAAATAATTTTTCACATAAACTTCAAAAACTGCGAAAGATCATGCATTTTAATAGTGTTATAATGGCTTTGAATGTTTAAATTGTAGGGGAGTTTGTCCATGAAGAAAAAACGCTTACTTATGCGCTCTATTATTTTAATTGTTTTAATTGGTGCCTTAGGGTATACATTATATACAAATTTCTTTGTCAGTAAAGAAAAGGTAAAAGTAGGGAGTGCAGCGCCTGATTTTCAATTAGTGGATTTAGAAGGGAATCAGCATCAGCTTTCCGATTATAAGGGAAAGGGTGTATTCTTAAATTTCTGGGGAACATGGTGCGAGCCATGTGAACGTGAAATGCCATACATGGAAAATCAGTATGAATATTATAAAAACCAGGGTGTAGAAGTATTAGCTGTTAATATTGCAGAATCGAATGTTGCTGTTCAAAGCTTTGTAAATAGACATGACTTATCGTTTCCTATTCTTCTTGATAAAGATCGTCAAGTATTAAATGCGTATGGGGTAGGACCTTTGCCTACTACATTTCTCATCAATCCTGAAGGAGAAGTTGTACATATTACATCAGGTTCATTAACAGAGAGAATGGTAAGAGACTTCATGGAACAGATCAAACCTTAAATGGGGAGTTTTTGGCATGGATAAGGTACAATGTGAGTGCGGACATGCAAATCCAAAAGGCACACATTTATGTGAAGCCTGTGGAAATCCAATAAGTGATAAAGAGACAAAAGAATCAAAAAAACTATTGGATATGAAGTATGAAGGGACTGCAAGACGCTCTCAAACGTATAAAAAATCGATTATCGATAAAATATGGAATTTCTTTTCATCTGTCAAAGTGGGAATCTGGATCATTGTATTGCTCTTAATTGCTTCAGCACTTGGTACCGTGTTTCCGCAGGAGATGTACATACCGCCAACTGTAACAGCAAGCGAGTTTTACAGAGATGAATATGGAATTTTGGGACAATTATATTATGATTTAGGGTTTCATAATTTGTATGGTTCATGGTGGTACATGATTTTAGTGGCATCATTAGGGATCTCTCTTGTGATTGCAAGCTTAGACCGTTTTGTTCCGCTTTACCGTGCATTGAAAAAGCAAGGTGTTACTCGACATGACACATTTATGAAACGTCAGCGGCTGTTTAGTTCTACGAAAACCAATGATGTTCATTTAGACGAATTAAAAAAACGACTTATGTCCCGCCGCTATAATGTCAGAGAAGAAAATGGCAGCTTATTGGCTGAAAAAGGACGTTTTTCTAGATGGGGCCCTTATGTTAATCATTGCGGGCTTATCATCTTCCTTATAGGTGCCATGCTTCGTTCTGTTCCCGGTATGTATGTTGATGAAGTGCTATGGGTACGCGAAGGCGAAACCGAAGTAATTCCAGGGACAAGCGGAAAATACTATTTAGAAAATAAAAAATTCATTATGGAAGTTTACGAAAAAGAAAATGAAAAAGAAGTATTTGAAGATGCCATTACTCGAGCAGGTGATGGCTCTGTTGTTAAAAACTTCCAATCAAATGTCGTTTTATATGAACGAAAAGGTGAAATTGTCCACGGTGCAAAGCCTGAACTTCAAGAAGTAAAAGAAGCAGAAATCCGTGTAAATGAACCACTTAAATTTGAATCATTTGCTCTTTATCAAGTAGATTATAAATTAAATGAATTAAATAAAATGACATTTAGTTTAATAGACAAGGAAACAGAAGAAAGCTTTGGTCAAATAACAGTGGACCTGCTTAATCCAAAAACGAATTATGATTTAGGAAATGGCTACAAAGTTGAGGTTACAACCTATTTACCGGATTTTTATTTTAATGACGAAGGTGTTCCAGCAACAAAAACAAGTATTCCGAATAATCCAGCCTTCGTTTTTAAAATGACCACCCCTGAAACACCTAAAGGTGAGACGAGCTTTGTTGCGATCCAACAGACGATCGAGCCTTCTGGAGATAATAAGTATAAGATGAAATTTGAAGGTGTTGAGACAAAAAATTTAACAGCCTTAACGGTTAGAAAAGATTTGACCCTTTGGATCTTAGGAGTCGGTGGAGCGATCTTTATGATTGGTGTAATTCAAGGAATGTATTGGAACCACCGTCGCATTTGGATAAAACAGAGCGGTGATGAGGTATTAATCGCTGGTCATACAAATAAAAACTATTATGCATTGCAAAATGAATTAAAAGTATTATTAGACGGAACGTCATTAACAATACCAAAAGACCAAAAGGAAAAAGAATAACCCGTAAAAAGGAGGGAAACATGTGGCAGCAATTAGCAGTACTTTACTAGAAATTGCGTTTATCTTGTATTTGGTTGCGGTCTTCCTGTTTGGCGGATCAATACGGGATAAACGAAGCAAAACGGATAAAATGAGTAAATGGACAGTTCTGGCCGTTGCGACTACAATTATCGGTTTTGTTGTACAACTTGGCTATTTTATCACGAGATGGATTGCATCAGGTCATGCACCTGTTAGTAATCTATTTGAGTTTACAACTGCATTTGGCATGATGCTGGTGCTAGCTTTTATTATTCTTTTCTTTATCTATAGAGTTGCTGTTTTAGGTCTATTTACCTTACCTATTGTTATAATAATAATAGCTTATGGAAGTATGTTTCCATCAGATATCAGCCCGCTGATCCCATCATTGCAAAGTCACTGGCTTTATATTCACGTAACAACTGCTGCGCTAGGACAAGCGATTTTAGCAATTAGTGCAGTAGCAGGAATCATACATCTTGTGACAGTAGTGGACCAAACGAAATCAACGAAAAAAACATTCTGGTTAGAAGCTGTAATGTATGTTTTAGTTGTAACAATCGGGTTTATCATTATAACAACTACTTTTAGAGCGATGGACTATCAAGCAGAATTTAACTGGGTGGATAAAGAAGGCCAAGAGGTTGTCATGGAATTTAATCTTCCTGCATTAGTAGGGCCGCATGAAGGAGAATTAATTACTGAGGGAAAATTTGAACCGTTTGTCGAGCTTCCTGCGATCATTTCTGCGCGAAAACTAAATACTGTGATTTGGTCGGTGATTATTGGTTCGATTTTATACGGGGCAATGAGGCTTATTTTCCGCAAACGTATTTCACAGCTTATTAAGCCTTTCACAAAAAACGTCAATTTAGATCTTGTTGACGAGATTGGATACCGTTCTGTTGCGATTGGCTTTCCTGTCTTCTCTCTTGGAGCATTAATCTTTGCGATGATTTGGGCGCAAATTGCTTGGACTCGTTTTTGGGGATGGGATCCTAAAGAAGTATGGGCTTTGATAACATGGTTATTTTATGCTGCATATTTGCATCTGCGTCTTTCAAAAGGCTGGCATGGTGAAAAATCAGCATGGCTTGCCGTAGTAGGCTTTGCGATTATTATGTTTAATTTAATTTTTGTAAACTTAGTAATTGCCGGCTTGCACTCTTATGCATAAATAATAGTTGATTTAAAATACTAGGTGGATAGACAACAAAAACATGTACTTAGTAGCATGAACATCATTTAACGCTGCTGTCAAAGCCTTCACTCCTGTGCAGTGAAGGCTTTTCTTAAAAGGCAAGAGTTTGAATAGGTGCTTACGTAATTCTAATTAGGGAGGGCTTACTAATGGAAGAGAACCAAAATGGAAGAATTTTAGTTGTAGATGATGAGGACCGCATTCGCAGACTTTTACGGATGTATTTAGAAAGAGAAAATTATGTAATAGATGAAGCGGAAAATGGCGATGAGGCATTGGAGCTTGGATTAAATAATGAATATGATTTGATTATGCTTGATATTATGATGCCTGGTATAGACGGGATAGAGGTGTGTAAACAGCTTCGTGAAAAGAAAGCAACACCTATTATCATGCTCACTGCAAAAGGAGAAGAAGCAAACAGGGTACAAGGCTTTGAGGTTGGAACAGATGATTATATTGTAAAGCCATTCAGTCCAAGAGAAGTCGTTTTACGTGTAAAGGCGCTTCTGAGAAGATCGTCACAAACTTCTTATTTAAAAACAGATACAAAAGCAAAAAATGTTATTGTTTTTCCTCATTTAACGATCGATCATGATGCACATCGAGTGACCGCTGATGGCACAGAGGTAAGCTTAACTCCAAAAGAATATGAGCTTTTGCATTTTCTTGCTAAAACACCTGATAAAGTATATGACCGGGAGAAGCTTTTAAAAGAGGTATGGCAATATGAATTTTTCGGTGATTTACGTACTGTGGATACACATGTTAAGCGACTTCGCGAAAAATTAAGCAAAGTTTCTCCGGAAGCTGCAAAAATGATTGTAACAGTTTGGGGAGTAGGCTACAAATTTGAGGTTAATAATGCATGATACTTTGGAAAAGTGTAGTTGGTAAACTTTGGGGAACGATTATCTTACTCGTTTCCTTTGTCTTATTTGTTTTAACGATTTTCATGCTAGAATTTATCGAAAACTACCATGTTGAAGAAGCTGAAAAGGAGCTAGATCAGCTCGCGAACAAAGTATCTGCGATTATGGAGAGTCATCAGGATCAATCTCTTGCAAGGTCGATAACTTGGGAATTAACGGATGAGTTAACTCATATTCTTATCGTTAAGGATGATAATACTTATTGGAATTCACCTATTGAAGAAGAGCAAATTCCTCATTTGGAATTTGAGGATATTTATCAAGATGAAGATCTTGCGGTTGTGTTAACGAAAGATCGTGAAGTTAGAAAACGTACAAATTTGGAACAGCCGAATAATGGTGAGGAAGAAGTTTTAGTCGTTGGGGTCCCGTATAAGATTTCCGAATCGGAAACAGGGGCCATCTTTATCTCACAATCTTTATTAGCTGTTCATGATACAACAAAGGAAACGACAAAGTATATTATTTTAGCAGCGGGGATTGCGATCATACTAACAACGATATTTGCTTTCTTCTTATCTACAAGGATCACCTATCCGTTAAGGAAAATGCGTGAGGTAGCCCAGGAGCTTGCAAAAGGAAAATTCGAAACAAAGGTTCCGATTATGTCCCAGGACGAAATTGGCGAGCTAGGAATAGCCTTTAATCAAATGGGGAGACAGTTAAAATTTCATATTAATGCCCTTAGTCAGGAAAAAGAGCATTTATCAAATATATTAAGCAGTATGGCAGATGGTGTTATTACATTGAATATTGATGGATCAATATTGGTGACAAATCCTCCAGCCGAGCGCTTTTTGCAAGCATGGTATTATGAACAAGGAATGAAAATAAAATCTGGTGAGGAACTCCCACCTGAAGCAAAAGAGCTGTTTCATAGAGCCGTTCATTCAGAAAAGGAGCAGGTGCATGAAATAACGATTCAAGGAAGAAGCTGGGTAATGTTAATGAGTCCGCTCTATAATCACTCACATGTCCGGGGTGCAGTAGCAGTCCTTAGAGATATGACAGATGAGCGCCGTTTGGATAAACTTCGAAAGGACTTTATTGCCAATGTTAGTCATGAACTCCGTACACCAATTTCCATGCTCCAAGGTTATAGTGAGGCGATTATTGATGATATTGCAAGCACTGATGAAGAAAAGCGTGAAATAGCCCAAGTTATTTACGATGAATCATTGCGTATGGGCAGATTAGTTAATGAATTATTAGACTTAGCAAAAATGGAAGCTGGTCATATTTCTTTAAATATAGAAGAGGTTTCAGTTCCTACATTTATTGATAAAATTAATCGAAAGTTTCAAGGGCTTGCAAAGGAAAAAATGATTACACTATATGCTAATATTGAGCTAAAAGAGCCTTACTTTATATTTGACCCTGATCGTATTGAGCAGGTGCTAACAAATTTAATTGATAATGCCATTCGTCATACTTCAGAAAATGGTACAGTTGCAATTAATGTGACAGATCAGGATGAAGGCATCATGATTAAAGTCAAAGATTCAGGAAGCGGAATCCCAGAAGAAGATTTACCTTTTGTCTTTGAACGTTTTTATAAGGCTGATAAGGCAAGAACAAGGGGAAGAACCGGAACTGGACTAGGCTTGGCGATTGCAAAAAATATCATAGAAGCACATAAGGGAAAAATTCAAGTTCATAGTAAAATTGGAGAAGGTACGACATTTAGCATCCTTTTACCGCGAAATAACCATGATTCTGAATAAGTTTGACGAACAATCTTGTTCCATAAGGAACAATTTTTTTACTTTTATCATGTAGCCTATTCGAAAGAGTGGGCTTTTTCCACATTTTAAATTGGTGAATTATTACATATTGAATGAACTATTTAAAGGAGATTAAAGAAATAGCTCGAAAAGTATAAATAACGATAGGCCGACACACTTTAAAAAATGCAGATTGGAGAGTGGGAAAAAAATGAATTTATATACCAGAACAGGTGACAGTGGCAAAACTAGTATTATTGGTGGAAGAGTGGATAAAGACCATCTGCGTGTTGAAGCATATGGAACAATTGACGAGGCAAATTCCTTTGTAGGTCAGGCAATGACGTTGCTTAAAGAACCTATGTTCAGTGATATTTATCATGAATTAGAAAAAATCCAACATGAGTTATTTGACTGTGGAGGTGATTTAGCAGTTGTTAAGGAAAAATACCCATATAAAACAACAGCTGAGATGGTTACCTTTCTGGAGGAGAGAATTGATCACTATGTAAAGGAAGCACCCGAATTAGAAAGGTTCATCTTACCTGGAGGCAGTCCGGCTGCCGCTGTCATTCATCTTGCAAGAACAGTGACACGCAGGGCGGAAAGACGTACAGTGTCTTTACAAAAGGAAATGGAGATAAATCCATTTGTTTTGCAATACTTAAACCGTTTATCAGATTATTTTTTTGCTCTAGCAAGGGTTATTAATTTTCGCTTAGGTGTAAAGGACGTTGAATACGAGAGAAGTGCACTTGTATTTAAAAGCAAACCTTTGAAAAAAGATCGTGAGTAAAGGTTAGGCTTTATTTTGATGTAATTACTGGCAATCGTTTGATCGTTTTGCAATGAACATTGTAAAAAGGATCAAACGATATTTTTTTGTGAAATTTTTATGAGAGACTTCGAGAATGATAGTAAGTATGCTAAAGTTAACATAGTTGAAGTCAAATATTACATAAATATTTCAAAATTATTTCCTTTTCAAACATATGCGCAACTTTTCCAAGTTGTTATCGACTAAATAAACGAATGGAGGGGCATTCATGGAGGATACCTTTCAGAGATTATATGAAAAATATCATCATGATTTATTTCAATTCCTATTCTATATGGTGAAAAATCGTGAGCAAGCTGAAGATTTGGTGCAGGAGGTATATATTCGTGTTTTAAAGGCCTATGATAATTTCGAAGGTCGAAGCACGGAAAAGACATGGTTGTTTTCCATTGCAAGACATGTGGCCATTGATTGGTTCCGCAAACAAAAAACGATTCGCAGGCGGATTTTAGAAAAGTTTGATTGGCAAAAACATCAGATAGAAGATCTTAAACCATTACCAGATGAGATTGCCTTAAAAAACGAAAAAATTCAGTGGATGTACCGCTCACTTGATGCCTGCTCTTTTGACCAGCGCGCTGTACTGATTTTACGATACCTTCAGGAACTATCCATTACAGAAACAGCGGAAGCACTGGGGTGGACGTCTAGTAAGGTAAAGACAACTCAGCATCGTGCGTTAAAGCAGCTGCAAAAACAAATGATGATGATTTCAAAGGAGGGGCTTTCGATTGAAAAGACAGGAGTGGAATGAAGAACAGCTCGAGAAGCTTTTGAAGCAGCTACCCTCTGTTAAGGATAAACAAACATCGGAAGATATCTATCAAACTATTCTTTCTAAGCAGCATCAGGGGAAAACAAATAGAACTTGGGTCGCACCGGCAATTGCTGTTATAGCGGCATTGTTTATATTCGCTTTGATCTCTCCACTATTCTTTCAGAGCTTACAGTTAAATGAAGAAAGTGCGATGGATATGTCTTCTAAATCTACAACAGAGAGTTCAGAAAAAACACAGCGTTCTTCCGAGAACAATAAGGAAATGGCAGAACCACAACAAGAACTAGAGAATAAGGAGCTTGCTAAAGCTTCATTACTAAATGATAAACAACAAACTTTTGTAACGGCAGCAAGTGAGGCAGAAGACGTTATTACAGTTGGTTTTACTGATTCTGAAGCTAAAAACATTCTTCCTGTAAGTCTTGAAGCAAATAAAAAGCAAGAAAAGCTTGAACAAATTGAGAAGGTAAATCCAGATGTATATAAGGAGGAGATTGGACCGATTACTTATGAATTAAGTGAAACTGAATTTTCTGAGTCAGAAAAATCTGAGGAAATTACCATCGATTATAAGGGTGTACCGAATTTGTCTTCTTCTACAAATGATGTATTATATCAAAATGCAATTATTGAAACTTTTAAATGGCTTAATTATAAAAAAGCAAATCTTTATACAAATCAAAAAGAAGGCATTGAATTCGGCCAATCAGGCCCTAAAAATGATTTAGATGTGAGCAAAGAAACGAAAAAAGCCTATTTTCTCTATCAATTTGATGAAAATACATTAAAGCTCCTCGTGCCATCACCTATTTCATATGATTCAATTGATGGAGCTCTAAAAGCGATGAAGCAAGGGATCGAGGAGAATGACTTAAAACCAACAATATTAAATACAGTTACCAACATTACTACAACACCAAAAGGTGACCAGATTGAAATTGAAATTAATCAAGATGCAGGTGTAGAGAATAGTGAAGCGTCCATAATTATGTTAGAAGCTATGTTAATGACTGCAAAGGAATTTGGATATGATACTGTTCAATTTAAAGGAATCACAACCGATAGGATTGGTGAAATGGATGTGACAAAACCGATTGAAGTACCTTTTTCGCCGAACCCGGTTAAAGCGAATTAGAGAGGCTCTATTTTAGAGTCTCTTTTTTTGATGTTAGCTCTGAAGCACAGGACGCCGCAATATAGACTGCCAGCGCCTGCCACTGAAAGTCAAGCTATTTCAGAATTAAAGGTAAAGAACGCCTTTTATTATTCTGGAACGACTTTTCCCCGAGGGATGGAAATCGCTTCCCTATTTTTAATGTATAGAAAGGAAAAAAATGTTATATACTAACTGTTGTTCTTTTCCAAGACAAGCTTACATGTAATATCCCTGTAGCTTTACACGAATTCGGAGTTCATTTAGGAGTAATATTTGTAGATGTATGGAAATTGCTTTAAAAAATGTAGGGGGAGAAAAATGCTAGTAAATGTAAAAAAAGTAAGGTTGATCAACATGTTTGGACTATTTATTGGAATTACCTTATGTATACATAATCAGGTGGAGGCACAATCTTACATAGATGAATTAGAAGAAAACTGGGTTCAGCCAGTTGACGGCGTTATTACAGATACATTTGGAACAAGGAATGGAAACCATAAAGGAATCGACATTGCCGCACCTGAAGGAGAAAAAATCGTCTCCGTATCTGCTGGAAACGTAACGAAATCGTATCATTCCGATACATATGGACATGTTGTTTTTGTTGAACATCCAGAAGGCTATGAAACGGTATATGCTCATTTAAGTAAAAGACTGGTTAGCGAAGGAGACATACTTCAAAAAGGACAAACACTTGGCATTATTGGGAATACAGGGGTTTCAACAGGAACACATTTACATTTCGAATTGCATAAAGGCGAATGGACATATGAAAAAGAACATGCATTAGACCCAATCTTTGTTTTTGACTTGCCAAATGAAACGGTTCATTCAGAAGATAAACAAAGTTCTAAGACTTCTAAGCAAAATACTGAATCAAATGTGTTTAAAGAAAAATCTGCTGAAACAGAGCTGCAGTCAACTACAATTGTAAAGCCACAAGGAAAACATGGAAAAGAGCAGGAACTGCCTAAAAAGGTGATCACAATCATGAAGGGAGACACTTTATGGAAAGTGTCTCAAATCTATAAGGTCACGATTCCTTCACTCCAGAAATGGAATAAGCTTGAAACTGATCTCATCTACCCGGGGCAAAAGCTAATAGTATATGTGAATAACGAAACCAATTATGCAACTCAATCGGGTAACGCATCAGGTCAACGCTAAATTAGTTTAGTGTTTAAGCATTTTTAGAAGGTGAAAAAAGTAAAGTGGATAACTAAAAGTAAAAATAAAAAACCCTCTGCAATATATGCGGAGGGTTTTTTAAACTATTCAAATTTTAACGCATCACCGTCAAATTTTTCATCTGCAATTTTAATTGAATCTGTTGGGCATCCTTCAAAAGCATCCATCATATCTTCTTCTAGCTCTTCTGGAACTTCGACAATGCCTTGGTTATCATCTAAGGTAACGTATGCGATACCTTCATCATCATAATCATAAATGTCTGGTGCTGCAGCGCCACATGCTCCGCAAGCGATACATGTGTCTTTGTCAACGATCGTATATTTTGCCATTAAAACGAAACCTCCTGAAAAAATTAATACCATATTATCACTATATGGTAGAACTTAAATGCTTGAGTCAATTCTTTTTTAATAAATATCAACTTCTTGCTGTTCCTATTTAGTATTGTAAATCTGTTTTTTAGACATTTCAATAAAAAACTCTGCTGATAATACTTATCACAGCGAAAACATTGGGTAAAATAAACCTATTTTGTGAACGAAGGACAAAAAATTTGTTAAAATAAAGAAGATGATCGAATATTGTCAAACGATGTTAGGTGATAAAATGAAACATGGATATTTCCATCTTGTCTTACTTTATTGTATTAAGCAATTTAATGGAGAAAGATCTCTCTCCGCTATTTATCATTTGCTTAATGGGAAAAAATCTTCACAAACAATTCAAGATGGCAAACTTTTTAATTTATCTCATATGTTTAGTCTTTTCCCAAGGCTGTCACGACAATACTTAAATGAAGCATGTGAAGAATTGCTACAGGAAGATTTGCTGGAATTATTACCTAATCAACATTATTTCGTAACAGATAAAGGTAAATTCATGTTAAATGAAAGACTTGCCAAAAGACCGTTACCTGCTAAATTAAATGGATGGGAATATGGTGATCTTGGAAGAATTTTTTGGAGAAGGCTGTCGCTTCTAGTTCAGGTTTTATCCAATTTTGTTTATGAGAGAAAGCAGTACCTCCCTTTAACTAAAAATCAAGAGGACTTACTTTGGGTAAAATCATTTTTAAATCAGATTCCTATTTCAAAATCGGATCTCGCTGAAGAACTTTATAAAGAAATTAAAGATTTTTTATTACTCCAAACAACGAACAGAGCAGCCATTTTCACCCAGAGACTGACATCAAGTCAAACAATTGGACTAACGTTTGAACAAATTGCCAGAAAACATAACGAGGATCCGACTTTTGTTTATTTATTATTTTGGGATGTTATTCATTCAATGGTAGATTTTCAGAAAACAGAAAAGCAAGACAGCATCTTTTATGCAATCATTAAAGATAAGCGGCAAAATAATTCCCTTACATCTTCATCTGCAAAAACACGCGCCTATTTATTGCAAGGAATTACATTGCAAGATATCGCTGCGATTCGAAAGTTAAAAATAAGTACAATTGAGGACCATATAGTCGAAATCACGTTACATGATCAGTCTTTTATTCCTTCTGCTTTTTTATCAACAGAAGATTTTGAAGAGATTAGCGAGGCGATAAAATCTCTTCATACACACCAATTAAAAAAAATAAAGGAGTACTTAAATCATAAGTACAGCTACTTTCAAATTAGACTTGCTTTTGCGATCAATGGGAGGAACGGATGAACAAACAAATGAAAAACATTTTAAAAACCTACTTCCAGCTTGATCACTTTCGAACAGGGCAAATAGAGATTATTGAAGCAGTTTTACAAAAACATGATGTGTTGGCAATGCTTCCGACTGGTGGGGGAAAGTCGCTTTGTTATCAGCTTCCTGCCTACATACTGGAAGCCCCTATCTTAATTATTTCCCCATTATTATCACTAATGGAGGATCAGGTGGAACAAATCAAACTCAGAGGAGAAAAAAGGGTTATTGCGTTAAACAGTACCATCTCAATAAACGAAAGAAAAAGATATTTAACATCACTAAAACATTATCGATATATTTATGCATCTCCAGAAATCCTGCAATCAGATTATGTGCTTCGAGCTTTAAAAGATGCAAAGATATCATTGTTTGTTGTGGATGAGGCACATTGTATTTCACAATGGGGTCATGATTTCAGACCGGACTATTCCAAACTAGGGTCAATTATTAAAGAATTAGACCACCCTCCGTGTTTAGCATTAACTGCCACTGCAACAAAGGAAGTGGTAGAAGATATTAAAAATACACTGCAATTCCGTTCACACAGCAAAACGTTTATTTATTCTATCAATAGACCTAATATTGCATTAGCTGTAGAAAAACATGCTTCAATTGACGAAAAAATTGGTCGGATTCTTTCTTTAGTTCGGTCATTAAAGGGGCCTGGTGTCATATATTGTTCCAGTAGGTTATGGGCTGAACGTCTCGCACAAATCCTTATTGATACTGGTTTCAATGAAGTTGGCTATTATCATGGAGGAATGGATCAGGAGCAGCGAATTTTAATTCAACAACAGTTTTTATATAATCAGCTTCAGGTTGTTTGTTGTACGAACGCATTTGGAATGGGTATTAATAAACAAAATATCCGTTTTGTCATTCATTTTCATTTCCCCTCCCAGCTAGAATCTTACATGCAGGAAATTGGCAGGGCAGGTCGTGATGGACTTCCTAGTTTAGCGATAACACTGTTAACTGAAAGTGATTATGAAGTGCCAAAGGTATTAGTTGAATCAGAATTTCCTTCATATGAAAAGCTCTACCGTACGATCTATTATATACATGGAAAACAACAATCGGTTTCTTTTAATGAGATCCAAGAGCAAAGCGGCTTAACAGACATTCAATGGCGATATCTTGAATATCATTTAAGCGCATTACGAGGCCGTTATCTAGATCCGGATACTCTAATCACCCGCATATGGACTGAGATTGAAAAAAGGATAATGGTTAAACATAAAAAATTACTTAAAATGACAGATTGGCTTAACACAGACGGATGTAAACGACAAAAGCTCCTAGCTTATTTTAATGAACAACCTCCTGTTCACACAATTGAAAATTGTTGTGATTTCTGTGGAATGGCCTATAAGGACTTTGAAGGGGAAAGTCACTACCAAACACAAACTGCAGATATAGAATGGGAGAGGGAATTATATGCAATATTTCATAAGGCGAGTGATTAGTGTTTGTTTAAAAAGCAAAATGATTTAATTAAACAACTAACAGATAAACAAATTATTCAAAATTTATATTTTACACAATTTTTACTATTGGTGATCTCAGGAATTTTAGGCTTTTTTTTATTCGATTCAGTTGAAGACTTTCTAGCTCTTTGGATGGTTACAAATCATTCATATCTCTTATATGGAATTGGAGCGGCAATGATCGTTATTTTGATTGATTTTATCATCATGAAGCTAGTTCCGAAACATTTCATTGATGATGGAGGAATTAATGAAAAGCTCTTTGCTAAAAGGAGTTTCCCACACATTGTTATTTTAACATTGATAATTGCCATTTCAGAAGAAATGTTGTTCCGCGGTGTGCTGCAAACACATTTTGGTATATGGGTTGCAAGTTTAATTTTTGCCGTTTTACATTTTCGCTATTTATCTAAATCGGTATTATTTACAATGGTCGTGGCAATCAGTTTCTTGTTAGGTATCGTATACGACTGGACAGAAACTTTATATACAACTATTATTGCTCATTTTTTAATTGATTTAGTGTTTGCAATTCAAATTAGGTTGCACTATTTAAAAGAGGTGAAAAAAGGAAATGAGTGAATTTGAAAAACGCTCTGACCAAGCGGGAAACTTACGATCTCGGATGATTGATGACTATAAAGAACGGCATGGTGATTTTCCGCCACGCTCTGAAGTCCATAAGGATAAAGAGAAAAAGAAAAAGCCAAAAATGAAATATCCGATCATTAGCATATTAGCCATATTTTTTGTCATGCTCCCGATCCTATTTTTATCCATCACCACTTATTACAGCAGCCGTCATCACCAGTCTGCCGATGGAGAAAGTCTTTCTGGGAATGAAACTGTTTTTGTGTCAACAGGAGCCCCCGAAGATGAAGAACAAGATACAGCCTCATTGGAAGCAACCGAATCTATTGAAGAAACAGAAGAAGTGGAGCCTGTTCAAACCGATGAAACGAGCAATGCTAATAAAGAGGAAACAATAATAGATGATGGGAACGAACAAAAAACGGAAGATACTGTCGAAGTAGATGCAGAAGCAAAGGAAAGTGCGGAAACGGATAGTACTAATTATCGAGAGGTGATAACCCATAAAGTAGCTGCAAATGAAACGCTCTTTAAAATTGCGATTAAGTATTATAACAGTCGCTCAGGCGAAGACATTATTCGTGAATATAACAAGTTACAGGGTGATACGGTTTATGAGGGTCAAATCTTAAAAATCCCTCTAAAATAGCTTGTTTCATACATCTTAAGGCGAATACTCATATCTATGTGGACGACTTCATACAATGTAGTAACAGTAGAAGTAGAATCGTTGAACGAGGGGAAGTGGCCATTATAGAAACGCGAATTCAACTGCTTAAAGATCATACTGACGAACCAACCAAAAAAATGCTACATCATTTAGTTGAGCGGAAAAGAAAATTGGAGAAGTATAAAAACAAATGCTTTCATGCACAGTTTTTCACCTTTGTGCTGGTAATGGGTTTTATTGTTTACCTATATGCTTTTATTATTAAACCTGCTGGTAATCAGGTAGGGGTTATTTTTCATAAGCTGTTTGATGGAACGTATCATATTCTAGTTGTATTACTAATTGTTGCAGGCTATGCAACTGCACAATTTTATAAAAAGAAAGAAGAAAAAGCTGAATCTGAATATCATAATTTAAGATGTGAAGTAATCAGAAAAAGTGCAGATTTATGGCCGCAGCCAACACAATGGAAAAATCGTCATGAAGTGTTTACAATGATGAAGAATGAATATGACATTAATTTGTTCCATGAAAGTAAATAAATGATAAAATTTCTACATTTCCCCTTCTTTTCAAATCTTTGATTAAGAAGGGATCTTTATTATGAAGTATGGTATAATTCCTTTTTACCAATAATAAACATTTCATATACTGGCTAAGTGTATTTAATTTCCAGAGGTGTTTTCCTTGCTTATCATAACTATTTTTTGTGTACTGTTTTTAATGTTAATTTTGATGATTGTCATGCTTATAAAAGCAAAGGAAAATCATTTAACAAAACATATATTACACTTTAATGAATTTCCAAAAAGCTTTGGCGCATTTACGATCTTTTTCATTTCAGATATTCATAGAAGAAAGATTTCTATTAAATTATTAGAGCAGCTCCCATCCTCAATTGATTTAGTTATTATTGGAGGAGATTTAACGGAAAAAGGTGTTCCTTTTCAAAGAGTTGAGCAAAATTTAAATATTTTAAAAAAGATTGCGCCCATTTATTTTGTTTTCGGCAATAATGACTATGAAGTCGGCAAGGATAGACTTGAACAGCTGCTTATTAAGCATGGCGTGACGATTCTTAATAATTCAACTTCAACGATATCTGCAAAAAACGGCGAAAAAATGGTTTTGCTAGGAGTAGAGGATATGAGTATGGAGAGAGATCGATTGGATTTAGCGTTAAAACACTCTCCCAAAGGCGATTTTCGCTTGTTAATAAGTCATAACCCGGAGATCTATGAACAGGTAAAAAAATCAGACAGAATATCCTTAATCATAAGCGGTCATACCCATGGCGGCCAAATACGCTTGTTTGGTTTAGGTTTGTACAAAAAGGGAAAACTTCATAAACTAACGAATGCAACATTACTAATAAGTAATGGATATGGTACATCTGGTGTACCGCTGAGGCTGGGAGCCCCTGCAGAGGCACATATTCTCCAGCTTAAGCATCCTAGTTGAAAATCATAAATATTAAGTAAAAAGGATGATAAACAGCATCATCCTTTTTTCGGGTGACTTACGGGGGATCGAAATGGCTAATCATGAAGGCAAATATAATATTAAAGCTGCTTCCAAGCTTCTAGGAATTCAGTCGGGAACTTTAAGAGCATGGGAACGAAGGTATAAAGTCATTGCGCCTAAAAGGAATGAATCCGGTCACCGACTTTATACGGAAGAACATATCCAAACATTAAAATGGTTAATTAATAAGGTAGATAACGGGTTTACAATCAGCCAAGCAATTAATCTTTTGGACAGTAACCAATCACCAGTTAACAATAATAAGGATATCGATGACACAGGTAAACCTGACCTGTCTTTTGAGTTAATGGACAAGCTACTTAATGCCCTCCGTCATTTTGATGAAAGTCTTGCAAATGATTGTTTAAATAAAGCGTTTAGTCTTTATACTGTTGATAAAGTTGTTTTTGAGCTGCTTCCTCATTTACTCTTAAAATTACAGGAGGAGGTAAAAGCGGGAAGTGTGACAGCTGCAGAGAAACAATTTATTTTTTCTTATTTTCGATCGCGAATCGGAATGATTTTGCATAGCTTACCAGTAGCTGGAATTCTTCCGAAGGCAGTGACTGTTTGTGGTCCAGAAGAATCCAATGAGCTTGGATTGCTAATCTTTTCGGTATTTTTACGAAGAAAAGGCTTTGAGGTGATTTACATAGGCGGAAGTATAGATGCTGGTAAAATAGATAGCGTTTTGGAAAAAATAAAGCCACAATTTCTTTTTTTTTCATGTGATCTAGATCCTCATAATAAGAAAACATTAGCTATGTTGGATGAACTGTCATCTAAAACAAAAGAAATTCAAATTTGTGTGATTGAAAGTGCAAAAAGTAAGGTGAAATATTCGCATTTAAATTATGAAATACTTGAATTTCAATTACAAAAATGGGAAAAATGGCTAAAGGAAAATCTGCCACAAAAAAAACAAGAGTAAGTACTTGTCTAAAATGTGCACAGAGTGTAAACTGTAAAAAATATTAGAACCATCTTATATAAAAATCATACTATGATGATATATAGAGCGTTCTGACGGCAGGAGGGTATGGGATGCGGCTAGAGCGACTGAACTATGATAAAATAAAAATTTTCTTAACAACAGATGATTTGCGAGATCGAGGCCTTACCAAGGAAGATCTCTGGAAAGATTCATTAAAAGTTCACCAATTATTTAGAGATATGATGAATGAAGCAAGTGTAGAATTGGGCTTTGAGGCGCATGGTCCGATCGCTGTCGAAGTGTATTCACTTCATGCTCAAGGGATGGTTGTCATTGTCACTAATAGTCCGGAAACAGATGAGATTGATGACGATTTTACTGATGATTATATAGAGATGCAAGTGAAACTGGATGAGAGTTTTGACGTTATTTATGAATATGATTCTTTTGAAGATATTATTCAACTCTCAAATTGTCTCTATCAATTAAATGTTACTGAAGGTATGGTCATTTTCTTTCAACAACGATATTACCTGCTTTTAAGTGACGATCAACAAATGGAAGTTGACGATTTAGTGGCGATATTGGCTGAATATGGGAATCCATCAACATTAACTGTCCATAGATTAAAAGAATATGGTAAAACCATATTAGAAGAAAATGCGATCGAAGAAATTTATCAACATTTCTGTAAGAACAAAGATGAATCGTTTTAATTGCTAAAAAGAAGATGACTCAGAAAGGTAGATGCCATAAAATGGCTGAACCAAGAGACAGCTGAGTGATCTTCTTTTTTCATTTTTCTTTTAAGTGATAACTTGAAAAAAGTAGGACAAAATACAGCTAATGAGAGGTTAGTTTTCATTCCATGTAAGGGAAAGTTCTGAATTTGAAATCGTTTACGGTAGAAAAATGAAATTATAATAAATATGTTTTTTCTTCTTTGCATAAGCATTTTTAAAGTGTATACTATGTCATGAAAGGTGGACATTCTTTCATTTACTGATAAGATTTAGGAGGTTAGCTTAAATGGTAGCCGAGAAAAGCACCGGTGATAAAAATGATAAACTTGATGTGTTGAAATCTACACAAACGGTGATACATAATGCGCTAGAAAAACTTGGATATCCCGAAGAAGTATATGAACTATTGAAGGAACCGCTCAGATTAATGACAGTTAAAATTCCTGTTCGTATGGATGATGGGTCAGTAAAGGTATTTACTGGATATCGTGCCCAACATAATGATGCAGTTGGTCCAACAAAAGGTGGAATTAGATTTCACCCAAATGTTACCGAAAAAGAAGTAAAGGCTCTTTCAATTTGGATGAGCTTGAAGTGCGGTATTGTTGACCTTCCATATGGCGGCGGTAAGGGCGGCATTGTCTGTGACCCAAGGGATATGTCTTTTAGAGAGCTAGAGCGACTAAGTAGAGGCTATGTCCGTGCAATAAGTCAAATTGTAGGGCCTACAAAGGATATACCAGCACCCGATGTTTTTACAAATTCACAAATTATGGCATGGATGATGGATGAGTACAGTCGAATTGATGAATTTAACTCCCCTGGTTTTATTACAGGAAAACCATTGGTTTTAGGCGGTTCTCATGGACGTGAATCTGCTACTGCTAAGGGAGTTACAATTTGTATTCGTGAAGCTGCTAAGAAAAAGGGCATAAAGCTTGAAGGAGCCAGAGTTGTTGTACAAGGCTTCGGAAATGCGGGTAGTTATCTGTCAAAATTCATGCATGATGCTGGTGCGAAAATTGTTGGTATTTCCGACGCATATGGCGGACTCCATGATCCTAATGGTTTAGATATTGATTATTTACTTGATCGACGTGATAGTTTCGGTACAGTTACGAAACTGTTTAATGATACAATAACAAATAAAGAATTACTTGAGCTTGATTGTGATATTCTTGTACCGGCAGCCATTGAAAATCAAATTACTGAAGAAAATGCCGCAAATATAAGAGCCAGCATTGTTGTTGAGGCAGCAAACGGACCAACTACTCTTGAAGGTACAAGGATTCTTTCTGAGCGAGGTATTTTATTAGTTCCAGACGTATTAGCAAGTGCAGGCGGTGTGACGGTTTCATATTTTGAATGGGTTCAAAATAACCAAGGTTACTATTGGACAGAAGAAGAAGTGGAAGAGAAACTTGAGAAGGTAATGGTAAAATCATTTAATAATATCTATGAAACAAGCCAAAACCGACGAGTTGACATGCGTTTAGCTGCCTACATGGTAGGGGTCCGTAAAATGGCGGAAGCTTCAAGGTTTAGAGGCTGGATTTAAGCATTTCTATTTGCAACAAATGATAAAATCTCCTATCATGATGGATAGGAGATTTTTTGTTGACGTAAAATGAACAACAGGAGTGGAGATTTCGTGATTAGGGAAGAAACAATCATTGTTGGCGGTGGACCCTGTGGTCTATCAGCTGCAATCGCAATCGAGAAAATTGGGATTAAACCTTTAGTCATTGAAAAAGGGAATATTGTCAATGCGATCTATCATTATCCAACACATCAAACATTTTTTAGTTCAAGTGAGAAACTAGAAATCGGAGAGGTCCCCTTTATAACGGAAAATCGCAAGCCATATCGCAACCAGGCTTTAGCCTATTATCGCGAAGTCGTACGAAGAAAAGACATCCGCATTCATTCATTTGAGAAAGTTGAAAAAGTCGAAAAGCAAGGCAAAATGTTTTATGTATTTACGGATAAAGAGATATATGAAGCAAAACAAGTTGTTATTGCTACAGGATACTATGATCATCCTAATTATATGGATATACCTGGAGAGGATTTACCAAAGGTTTTTCATTATTTCAAGGAAGGACATCCTTACTTTAATAAAGATGTCGTTGTGATTGGCGGGAAAAATTCGAGTGTGGATGCAGCGTTAGAGCTAGTAAAAGCAGGTGCAAGGGTAACGGTGCTTTATCGGGGGAAAGATTATTCTCCTAGTATTAAACCATGGATCTTGCCAGAGTTCGAAGCTCTTGTTCGTAATGGGCTGATTACCATGGAATTTCAAGCAAACGTTCTTAAAATTAGTGAAGAAACTGTTATCTATGAAGTAAATGGACAATCAAAAGAAATAAAAAATGACTTTGTTTTTGCCATGACAGGCTATCACCCTGATCATCAGTTCTTAACGAAAATGGGTGTAACAATTGATCCCGAAACGGGCAGGCCAACCTTTAACCCTGAAACAATGGAAACAAATGTTGAAGGAATATTTATTGCAGGGGTTATCGCAGCAGGGAATAATGCAAATGAAATATTTATTGAAAATGGACGTTTCCATGGTCAGCTTATTTATGAGGCAATTAAAGAGAGAAATACAAAGGAGAAGTGAGAGGTGGATGTATACCTCTCACTATTATCATGATCTGCTTAGGTTGAGAATATCTCTTCAAGTTTTTTTCGATCGGTTGTTGTTTCAAGGGCGATCATCAGTTTAAGTCTTGCTTTTTGGCCATTTAATCCATTACTAAAGATCATGCCTAGTTCTTTTAGATGCCTTCCACCACCTTCATAGCCATAAACATCTTGAACAATTCCATTAAAGCAGCGTGATACTAGAACGATAGGAACTCCTTTATTTAATAATTTTTTCAAACTTGGCAGCATCATTGGCGGTAAATTGCCTTGTCCTAATGCTTCAATGACTAAACCGTCAAGTTGGTGGTTGCCAATCTTTTGTAAAAGCGTATCGTCCATTCCTGCAAAGGCTTTAAGCAAGAGAACATTTTTATTAAGTGCAGCAACATGTAAAGGCTGGTTTATTACTGGTTTATGATGGAAAAAGGCACCACCTCTATTGACGATGCCGATAGGTCCATATTGTGGACTTTGAAATGTAGCAATATTGCTTGTATGGGTTTTCGTTACGTTTTTTGCAGTATGAATTTCATCATTCATTACAACAAGTACACCCATATCCTTTGCATTCGTAGAAGTGGCAACTTTAAGAGCTGATAATAAATTATACAAACCATCAGCACCAAGTTCATTGCTTGATCTCATCGCCCCTGTTATCACAATAGGGATTGGCAAGGTTAAGGTTACGTCAAGAAAGAATGCCGTTTCCTCCAATGTATCTGTACCGTGTGTAATAACAATTCCATCAAGAGTTTGTTTCTCCATCATTTCCTCAATATAAGTTTTGATTTGCAGCATTTCTTTAGGAGTAATATGTGGAGATGGTAAGTAAAATAATTCTGTTGAAATAATATTGATATCAGGAACATCTTTTATAAGATCAACAATAGGGTTTTTTTCTCCAGGCTTTACTTCACCGGTTGTTTCATCTTCCTTCATTGAAATTGTTCCGCCTGTATGAATTAATAGGATATTTTTCATCATGAGAACCTCCATGTTTGCAAGAATAATTATACGTTTATCTATGTTAAGTCATTTTCAATTTATCGATAACATGATACGATTAAAAAGGTAATACGTCTAGTGGTTATGATTATTTCTCCCTATAAATTCATTAAAGTTTAGTAAAAATAATCATTTTTACTTAGTATGTTATGGTGGTATAAAAATACTAGAAAGATTTAACGAGAATACAAGGAAAAGAGGCCTGTGAATGATTTCGATTATTTCTGCGGGCATTGCCCCAGGTCTTGCTTTATTATGTTATTTTTATTTAAAAGATCAGTATGAAACAGAGCCGATTTATATGGTCCTGCGTTCGTTTATTTTTGGGGCATTGCTTGTTTTTCCTATAATGTTTATCCAATATGTGCTGGATGTTGAGATGGTTTTCCATTCTAAAGTGCTTTATACATTTGTTGCAGTAGGATTTCTTGAAGAATTTTTTAAATGGTTTATTTTATTTTTTACTATCTATCAACATGTGCATTTTAATGAGCATTATGATGGAATTGTCTATGGTGTGTCTGTTTCGTTAGGATTTGCTACTTTAGAAAATATAGTTTATTTGTTTGCAAATGGTGTTGAATATGCTTTAGGTAGGGCGATTTTACCAGTTTCCAGCCA
The DNA here is from genome assembly GCF_947503125.1 of uncultured Metabacillus sp. Taxonomy (GTDB): domain Bacteria; phylum Bacillota; class Bacilli; order Bacillales; family Bacillaceae; genus Metabacillus. Next base: position 42,151 of record NZ_CANNCR010000008.1, on the reverse strand, counting down.
TGCTCTATTTGGAGTCATTATGGGATATTATTTAGGAAAAGGAAAATTCTCAAGCGGTGAAAATCGGATAAAGTGGATCCTGCTTTCCTGTATCCTGCCGATAATGCTCCATTCAATTTATGACTCCATTTTATTAAGTTATTTAAATTGGCGGTACATCATGCTCCCATTTATGTTATTTCTCTGGTGGTTCGCCCTTCATAAAGCAAAAAAAGCAAGAGTGAAAATGATTGACTCAAAGCTGCCTTAGTGCAGCTTTTTTTCGTCTATTTCCTCATGCAACCGACACAATCACAAGTAGGGTTTATAATGGGATGAATTGTTTGAAATGGCTGCTTTGTCATTTAGGATGAATAAAATGCCAAAGACTACAAAAAATACGTTTAAGCATTTACATCTACATGAGGAGGCAGCAACATGAGTAATATGCGCATAATGTTGATGGTTGCAGTAGTAACTTTTACATCCGTCACATGTCAATTTTTTTCAATAAATATCTCTACAACACATGCTTTTTCAGAGCAAACCATTCAAAGAGGTGCAACGGGTAGAGATGTGATTGAATTGCAGGCAAGATTACAATATAACGGCTATTATCATGGAACAATTGATGGTGTATACGGTTGGAGCACGTATTGGGCGGTAAGAAACTTTCAACATATGTTTGGATTAGACGAAGTAGATGGACTGGTGGGACCTAAAACAAAACAAATGTTACGGGATTCTACAAAATTCTATAAGGATTTTGTTTATCGTCAAATTCATAGCGGGAAACGTTTTACCCATTATGGGGGAATTCCATTAGCGCTGCAGTCAGCACCTAGTGAGCAGCAAATTCAAAAAGCAAGGCAGATAGCTGAGCAAAGAAGACAGCAGCAAGAGCAAAGTTATAAGGCAAAGATCGCTCAACAGCAACAGCAGCAACAACAGCAACAGCAGCAACAACAGCAACAACAGCAACAACAGCAACAGCAGCAACAACAGCAGCAACAACAGCAGCAACAACAGCAACAGCAACAGCAACAGCAACAGCAACAGCAACAGCAACAGCAACAGCAGCAACAACAACAACAGCAACAGCAACAGCAGCGACAACAGCAGCAACAGCAGCGACAACAGCAGCAACAGCAGCAGCGACAACAGCAGCAACAGCAACAGCAGCGACAACAGCAGCAACAGCAACAACAACAGCAGCAGCGACAACAGCAACAGCAGCAACAGCAGCGACAACAGCAGCAACAGCAACAACAACAGCAGCAGCGACAACAGCAACAGCAGCAACAACAGCAAGAAAATGAATCAACAGCAGTTAATTTGCCTGGCGGCTATTCACAAAACGATATTCAATTAATGGCCAATGCAGTTTACGGGGAAGCAAGAGGTGAGCCTTATATTGGTCAAGTAGCGGTCGCAGCGGTCATTTTAAACCGTGTCAATAGTCCGACATTCCCAAATACGGTAGCAGGTGTTATCTTTGAACCTCGTGCATTTACAGCAGTGGCAGATGGCCAAATTTGGCTCACACCTAATGAACAAGCTAAAAAAGCTGTGATGGATGCAATTAATGGTTGGGATCCAACGGAAGGGGCCATTTATTATTTCAATCCAAATACCGCGACAAGTTCATGGATCTGGGGAAGACCACAAATAAAACGTATCGGAAAGCATATTTTCTGTGAATAGAAAGGGTGAAAAGGCATGATACGTGGAATCCTGATTGGTATTTTAACAGTTGCAGTTATTGGAACAAGTTATTGGGGGTACAAAGAACACCAGGAAAAGAATGCTGTGTTAATTCAAGCTGAAAATAACTACCAGCGCGCTTTTCATGATTTAACATATCGAATCGATCAACTACATGATCAAATAGGCGGAACATTAGCAATGAATTCCAAACAATCATTGTCTCCTGCACTTGCAGATGTATGGAGAATTACATCTGAAGCACAATCGGATGTTGGACAATTACCTTTAACATTGCTCCCTTTTAATAAAACGGAAGAATTCTTAGCAGGAATTAGTGATTTTAGTTATCGAACTGCTATAAGAGATTTAGAAAAAGAACCTCTTTCAGATGAGGAGTATAATAAGCTGAAATCATTGTATACAAAGTCAGCTGATATCCAAAATGAACTCCGTAATGTACAGCATTTAGTTATTGAGAATAACTTAAGATGGATGGATGTTGAATTAGCCCTTGCTTCTGGACAAAAGCAAATGGATAACACGATCATTGATGGCTTTAAAACAGTTGAAGAGAATGTAGAAGCATATTCTGAATCTGATTTCGGAGCAAGCTTCACTGCAATGAAGAAAAGCAAGGAGAAAGGCTTTAATCAACTTGAGGGGAAAGAAATAAATGAGGAAGAAGCGAAAAAGATTGCCAAGACATTTGTTGAAAAAAGTGTAACAGATATTAAGGTAACAGAAAATGGTGAAGGTTCGTCTTTTGGTTTTTATAGTGTTTCTATGAATGATAAAAAGAATAAGACTGAAATTAATATGGATATTACCAAAAAAGGCGGTCATCCGATTTTCCTTGTTCAAAATCGGGAAATAAAGAAGCAGGCAATCAGCTTAAACGAAGCATCCAATAATGCTCGAGACTTTTTAAAAGAGCATGGTTTTAAAGATTTAGATCTTTTTGAAAGTGCACAATATGATAATACCGGGGTCTTTTCATTCGTTTCAATATTAGATGGTGTGAGAGTTTACCCGGATACAGTCCGAATAAAAGTTGCTTTAGATGACGGTAAAGTCATAGGCTTCTCTGCTAGGGATTATTTGGCAGCACATAAGCAAAGGGAAATACCAAAGCCTAAAATTACAAAACAAGAGGCAGTAAAAAGATTAAACCCAAGTTTAGAAGTACAAGAGGACAGATTAGCCATTATCACGAATGAGCTTGGGGAAGAAATCCTTTGCTTTGAGTTTTTAGGTACAATCGATCAAGACACTTTCAGAATTTATATTAATGCAGAAACAGGAATGGAAGAGAAGATTGAAAAGTTAAAGAATCCTGAACCGATTTTTCAAGAGATTTAAAAAATATTAACAAACTTATTCTGTATTGTTTGAAGGATATCCCTGTTAATTTTCTTCATGGGATATCCTTTTTAATTGTTAAAAATTTTGTCCTCTTGCACAACCGAATGGACCATGATTTAATAAGAAGGAGAGTATTAAGAAAGAGTGATTTTGTGCTGAAAATTGGGGATGTCATACTATTAGAAACAAAAGATAAAAATGGTGAACGACTAAAATGTAAGCTGATGGAAAAAAAGAAAATCAACTTTATATTGATTATCCCATTAATACGGATACAGGACGTTTAGCCTATTTAATGATTGGCACAGAGCTTACTGCTTCTTTTATTAATAAAGAACAGCATGCATACAGTTTTCAGACAGTGGTTACAGTGCGTGTGAAAGAAAAGATTCCATTGCTTTCTATAACATATCCTGGTGACCATAAGTTAAATCGTATTCAAAGAAGAGAATATGTACGAGTTGAAACTACATTAGATGTTGCTGTCCACCCGTTAGAGAATGAATTTCTACCTTTTAAAGCCGTCACAACAGATATTAGTGCAGGGGGTGCAGCGCTTCTTATTCCGAAATCAACTATATTAAATCAGGGTCAAGAAGTTGTTGTATGGTTTTCACTGCCTTTTCATGATGAAGAGATTGATTACATAAAGGTAAGAGGAAAAATACTCCGTTTTATTCAAGTAGAAAATGAACGATTTTATAAAGTTCCCTTACAGTTTTTTAATATTGATGAACTTACTCGACAAAAATTAATCCGGTTTTGTTTCCAACAGCAAATAATAATGCGGAGAAAAGGACTTATGGCAGAATAAATTTTGGTATTTTTATGCATACTAGGAACAATGTGAAACAAAAAATACCGGAGTTGAATGTAATGAAACGGCTTGAACGTATTTTAATCAAATTAATTATCATTCAGTTTATTGTCTTACTCTGTGCGCAGCTGTTAATTCAACAATCTACTATTCAACCATACCTTTCCCGAGTTGTTCAATATGAGGGAGTTAATAAAATTACGATTTCGGAATGGCTTGAAACGTTTAGTCAAGAGAAATGCGGCAGGTGAAACAGAAAACCTGCTTCATTTGTTTGGCATGAAATCACAAAAAATTTTAGCCATCACCCAAATATGTTCTCGCTCGATTAAACTACTAGACTAAAAACCTATTTGGAGGAATTATGAAACAAAAACTTTCAATTGCAATTGATGGCCCAGCTGCTGCTGGTAAAAGCACGGTTGCAAAAATAATTGCAGAGCATTATTCATATATTTATATCGATACTGGTGCAATGTATCGCGCATTAACTTACAAAGCGCTAAAAGAAAACATTGATCTAAACGATGAAGAAATGGTTGCAGATATTTTGGCATCGATTAGTATCGAACTTCAACCGTCAGAAAATGGACAAATCGTCCTTGTAAATCAAGAAGATGTAACAGATATTATTCGCACAAATGAAGTAACAAATAATGTTTCAATTGTTGCAATGCATCCAAAAGTTAGAGAAGAAATGTTAAAACGTCAAAGGAATTTGGCTAATTCAGGTGGTGTTGTCATGGATGGACGTGACATCGGTACACATGTTTTGCCAAATGCTGAATTGAAATTCTTTTTAAAAGCTTCTGTTGAAGAAAGAGCAAAAAGGCGTCATGAGGAAAATGAAAAAAAGGGTTATGCATCAGATCTAGAGCAGCTTAAACATGAGATTGCCTATCGGGATAAGCTTGACTCTGAAAGATCGGTTGCGCCGTTAAGAAAAGCAAAGGATGCAATTGAAATTGACACTACATCTTTGTCTATACATGATGTCGTAAAAAAAATAGAAGACTATATAGAAGAAAGGCTTTGATAGATGTGTCATTATATCCATTTGCAAGATCAGTTGTAGCTGGCATTTTAAAGCCAACTTATCGAATAAAAGTTGAAGGCTTGGAAAATTTCCCAAAAGAAGGCGGTGTCCTACTATGTACGAATCATATTAGCAATTTTGACCCGCCTGTTGTCGGTATTACTGCACCAAGAAAAGTATTTTTTATGGCTAAAGCTGAACTTTTCAAAGTGCCAGTATTAAAAGATTTGTTAAAAAACTTCGGAACATTTCCGGTTAATCGGGGTGGGAGTGACCGCGAGGCATTAAGGACAGGTTTAAAGATTTTAAAAGATGGAAATGTACTGGGTTTCTTCCCGGAAGGAACACGAAGTAAAACCGGTGAATTAGGTAAAGGGCTTCCTGGTGCAGGATTCTTTGCACTCAGGTCAACTGCGGCAGTTGTACCATGTGCGATAATAGGACCATATAAACCTTTTAGTACACTAAGGGTTGTTTATGGTAAACCGATTAACATGGATGAATACCGCTCAAAAAAAGTTTCTACAGATGAAATGACAGAAATCATTATGAAGGAAATTGCAAAACTCCTTAAAAAATAAAGCTAAGATGAAGACTTACTACTTGACAAAAAGTAGCATTTATTAGAAGTTTAATAAAAGAGGAATTTTTCATTTTATTTTAAAAGAATAAAAATTGTTCTTTTATAAAATGAAATCTTACATATATTTAATCAAAAGTCGCGCTGGTTTTGACCAAGGAGGGTAATTGAGATGGCAGAAGAATTAAATAGTGTACATGTTGAGACACCAGAGGTAGGCGATATTGTGAAAGGTATCGTGACAAAGGTAGAGGAAAAACAGGTTATTGTCGAAATAGAAAACTGCAAGCATATTGGAATTATTCCAATCAGCGAGCTTTCAAGTCTTCATATCGAAAAGGCATCTGATGTAGCGAATGAACAAGATGAATTAGAACTTAAAGTTATAAAAGTGGAGGATGAAGCATTAGTTCTTTCAAAAAGAGCTGTTGATGCTGAAAAAGCATGGGATTCCTTACAACAAAAATTCGAATCAAAAGAAGTTTTTGAAGCTGAAGTAAAGGATGTTGTAAAAGGCGGGCTTGTCGTAGATTTAGGAGTTCGCGGCTTTATTCCAGCATCATTAGTGGAAGCCCACTTCGTAGAGGATTTTTCTGAATACATGGGAAAAACTTTATCATTAATCGTGGTTGAGCTGGACCGAGAGAAAAACAGAGTCATTTTATCTCACAGAGCTGTTATTGAAAAAGAACAAAATGAAAAGAAATCTGAACTATTGGATTCAATCAAAGTTGGAGCAACAATTGAAGGAACAGTTCAGCGCTTAACAGATTTCGGTGCTTTTGTTGATATTGGTGGAATTGATGGGCTTGTACATATCTCCCAGCTTTCACATTCACATATTGACAAACCATCAGATGTTGTTGAAGAGGGACAAAAAGTAACAGTTAAAGTTTTAGGAGTAGACCGTGATAACGAAAGAATTTCTTTATCAATAAAAGAAACACTTCCAGGTCCTTGGGCAAATATTTCTGAAAAAGTAAAAGTAGGCGATGTGGTTGAAGGTGTCGTAAAACGGCTTGTATCGTTCGGTGCATTCGTTGAAATTTTACCTGGTGTTGAAGGATTAGTACACATTTCACAAATCTCAAATAAACATATTGGAACACCTCATGAAGTATTAAAAGAAAATCAAACGGTTAAAGTTAAGGTTTTAGATGTGAACGAATCAGAACAACGTATTTCCTTAAGTATTCGTGAACTAGAAGAGACTTCAAAGCCTGCAGATGAGGACTTCCGTCATTATCAGGCACAGGAAGATTCATCCTCTGGTTTCCAATTAGGAGAAATGATTGGAGAACAACTAAAAAAATTAAAATAATGGTGATATAGGTGAGCAAAAGAGCACAACGAAAAATTGAACATATCCAACATGCACTTACAACAGGTCAACAACGTACAAATGGATTTAACGATATTACCTTTGTTCACCAAAGCTTACCAAACCTGTCTGTTCAAAAAATAGATTTATCAACAAAAGTTGGCGAACTTACTTTAAGTTCGCCTCTTTTTATAAATGCTATGACCGGTGGCGGCGGCGAAGAAACAGCAGTAATTAATGAAGCATTATCGAGAGCTGCAAGTGAAACAAATATTGCTGTCGCTACTGGTTCGCAAATGTCAGCTATTAAAGATGAGAGTGAGCGGCATTCATATGAAATTATGCGCAAGGTTAATAAAACAGGACTTATCTTTGGAAATTTGGGCAGCGAAGCAACCGTTGAACAAGCAAAAATAGCCGTTGATATGATTGAAGCAAATGCTCTGCAAATTCATTTAAACGTTATCCAAGAGCTTGTCATGCCTGAAGGGGATCGAGATTTTTGCGGTGCATTGAAAAGAATTGAGCAAATTGTAAAGGAAATTGAAGTTCCAGTCATTGTAAAGGAAGTAGGATTCGGAATGAATCGTGAAGCTGCGGCAAAATTAAGAGATGTAGGGGTAACGATTGTGGATGTTGGCGGCTATGGCGGAACGAATTTTTCAAAGATCGAAAATATGAGACGGCAGCAAATGCTGCAATTCTTTAATGAATGGGGAATCTCTACCACAGCTTCAATAGCTGAGGCAGCAAGTGTCGATCATATTTCTGTAATCGGCACTGGAGGAATTCAACATGCACTTGATATAGCGAAATCCATTGCATTAGGAGCGTCTGCCGCAGGAACAGCTGGATATTTACTAAAAGTGTTTGTTGAAAAAGGATATGACTCATTAGTACAGGAAATTCATCAAATGTTAGAAGAGTTAACATTTATTATGACAGCACTTGGTACAAGCAGTATTAGGGAGCTTCAGAATGCACCAATCGTGATTAGCGGAAATACGCATCATTGGTTGACTGAACGGTGCATTGATACGAGGCGCTTTAGCATGAGAAATGGAAAATAGGGCTAATTGGTTTAACCAATTAGCCCTATTTTTGTGTGATAACGAAGTGATCGTACCACACGTTATTTATTTCGTTTTCTTGCAGAATCAGGTCCCTCTAAAGTAGTAGCACCAGGGTAATTAAGTGACTGGTCACGATCAGATTCAACTCTTCCACTCTTTCTTAATTTTTTTTCTTGACGATCTTTACCCATTTTTCACTCCTCCTATCTTTGTATTATCATTTTTTACTACGTTTCTTTTATTCATTAGTGTTATTTTTTGTTAAATTTTTAGATTAAAGCTAAGAGGAAACAGACATAATGAATAAAGTAGGGAGGGGTAGATAGTGGAAGGAATCTTTTTTTACTGGTTTATGTGGCTTGCTTGGATTATTACAACCTTTTTAATGAAAAAAGGAAAGATACGATTAAAGTTAACAATTTTTATTTTAATTACCATCATTCTTAGCGAGCTGTATATTATTGTAGGGGATTTTAATGTAAGAGTCTCCCTTATATTATTTATGATTCTTGGCTATTATCTTGCTGCCAAGCAGAAGAAAAGAAAACCAGTTCTTTTTTATATGATAACATTTACATTGATGTTTGCTTATGCTGGAATTATGCTTTTTAGAATTTATGATCCTGTTTGGTTTCTTTTTGATTATCGTATCATTGTCAGTGTAGCGATCAGTGTGCTAGCGATCTATTTAGGGAAACATTCTGTTCAAATATATGCACTTTTTATCATTTCGGTATGCCAAGGTGAATGTTTATATTGGTTTATTTTAGGGGAATTTCATGATGGCTTAACAATCGGTACTGCTGCCTTTTTAGATATGTTGGTCATCGGTTGTTCAATTATTTATTTGTGGAATATGTCTCAAACTGTTATTTTAGCCATCGAACAAATGCTTCAAAAACCGGCAAAGGAGAAACAAGGCTAATATGAATGAATACACAATGCCAGTCCTTTTTGGCGTAATAGTAGGAGTCGTTACAAGGCTTCATATGCTCAGAACAGACTATAGACAATACCCTACATATCTTCATGGAAAAGTCATCCATATTGCGCTTGGATTTATTGCCGCGGGGTTAGGAACAGTTGCTGTTCCATCTTTAATGGAGGAGGATTTCACAGCAATCACCTTTCTTACATTAGCGGCCTCTCAATTCCGTGATGTTCGGAATATGGAGAGGAATACACTTACGGAATTAGATGGTTATGAACTTGTCCCCCGTGGAAAGACCTATATTGAAGGAATAGCGATTGCTTTTGAAAGCAGAAATTATCTTGTGATTTTTACCTCTTTATTAACAACCTTAGCTTATTTGGTTATAAATTTCTATGCTGCTATTGTTGTTGCTATTCTCTGTTTTATCATTTGTAAAAAATTGATGACAGGGAGTCGAATGAAGGATTTAGTTGATATCCAATATGTTGAACCACATTTTGAAGGGGCAGGTTTATATGTAGATAATATCTATATTATGAACATTGGGATACCTGATAAGCAGGAGGCGATTTTAAAATATGGAATGGGTTTTGTTCTAACACCTAAAAATTTCAATTCAATCACAACAATTGCAAATTTAGGTCAAAGACAAGCCATTCTGCATGACGTCTCTACAGCACTTGGAGTTGTTCGTGATTCAGGGGAACCTTCATTAGTGCCATTAGCCAAAAGAGACCTTAATGATGGAAGGTTAGGTGTATTTGTTCTTCCGCAAAATCGTGACATAGATAAAGCGATTCATATAATTGGTGAGGTACCTACGCTTGAAAATGCGATAAGAATGCCATCTGAAGCGAGGGCAAACCAACGAGGAGGAATAAAATGAGTAACTCCATAGAAAAATATATATTGGCTATTATTACAACAGATGAAACGAAGGCAGCAGGTGGAACAGCCATATTTATCTGTAAAACTCAAGAAGAAATGCATTTTTTTGCTAAAAACCTTGAGGCGATATTAGATGGAATCGCTCACGGAATTGGTGATGATTTATATATCGTCGTGAAACACTAAGTTGAGTATTTATGAATTGTTTGCTACTATATAAAAGTCAAGCCCTTCTTAATTAAATAGAAGGGTTTCTTTTGTAGAGGGATTAAAGATTGTACCGATAATACATTTTCAGCTTGATCTATTACATACTAAATAAAAGAATACGACGTGCTTTTAATATAAGATGTACAACCACTCACCACCTTGTTTTTTAACGAGTAGTGACTGCTTCTCTCTGATAATTAAGTTGTTTAGGATAAATAGGAAGGGTGTAAGGAAATGTCAAAACCAATTGTTGCCATTGTAGGACGGCCTAATGTAGGGAAATCTACTATATTTAATCGAATTGTAGGGGAACGGGTATCCATCGTTGAAGATATTCCGGGTGTGACGAGAGACCGTATATATAGTTCTGGAGAATGGTTGAACTATCAATTCAACATCATTGATACGGGTGGTATCGATATCGGTGATGAACCATTTATCGAACAGATTCGCCAACAAGCTGAAATCGCTATTGACGAGGCAGATGTTATAATTTTTTTAACAAATGTCCGTGAAGGTGTAACCGCAGCAGATGAAGAGGTAGCAAAAATCCTCTACCGTTCAAATAAACCTGTAGTGCTTGCGGTAAATAAAGTAGATAATCCTGAAATGCGAGCAAACATCTACGACTTCTATTCTCTAGGCTTCGGCGATCCTTTCCCAATATCAGGCTCTCATGGTCTGGGGCTTGGCGATTTGTTGGATGAAGTGGCAAAACACTTTAAAAATACAGGGATAGAAGACTATGATGATACAACGATTAAATTTTCATTAATTGGCCGGCCTAATGTAGGGAAATCATCTCTAGTTAATGCCATTTTAGGAGAAGAACGCGTTATTGTAAGCGATATTGCAGGTACAACTCGTGATGCAATCGATACTGTTTACAAATATGAAGGTCAGGAGTTTGTTATCATTGATACAGCAGGGATGCGAAAAAAAGGGAAGGTTTATGAAACGACTGAAAAATACAGTGTACTTCGTGCACTAAAAGCAATCGAGAGATCTGATGTTATTTTAGTCGTTTTAAATGGGGAAGAAGGAATCATCGAACAAGACAAGCATATTGCCGGGTATGCACATGAAGCCGGAAAGTCAGTAGTGATCGTTGTCAATAAATGGGATGCAGTTGATAAGGATGAACGAACAATGAAGGAGTTCGAAGAAAACATCCGTGATCATTTTAAGTTTCTAAATTATGCCCCAATTGTTTTTTTATCAGCAAAAACCACAAAACGTATTCACACGCTAATGCCTAAAATCATCCTTGCGAGTGAAAATCATGCACGAAGAGTTGAAACAAATGTCTTAAATGATGTTGTGATGGATGCTGTGGCAATGAATCCAACACCGACACATAAAGGTAAACGATTAAAAATATTCTATACAACCCAGGTTGCTGTTAAGCCGCCTACCTTTGTCGTTTTTGTAAATGACCCTGAGTTAATGCATTTTTCTTATGAACGTTTTTTAGAAAATCGAATCAGATCAGCTTTTGAATTTGAAGGAACACCGATTAAAATATTTTCCAGAGAAAGAAAATAATCGCCCAACAACTGTTAAAGCATTGTAACTCATTTTCGAAGAAAAGAGCGTGATCATATGGAAAAGATTACTGTTTTAGGAGCAGGTAGCTGGGGAACGGCTTTAGCTATTGTACTCGCTGATAATGGACATCAAGTTAAACTTTGGGGACACCGTCCCGAATTAATAAATGAAATTAATGAAAAAAGAAAAAATGAAAAATATCTCCCAGGAGTTGAATTGCCAGAAAACATCAAAGGGGTTTCTAATTTGAAACAAAGCCTTGAAGGGGCGCGTACTGTAGTGCTGGCTGTTCCAACGAAAGCCATTCGTGGTGTTTTAAACGACATTTCTAAGGTACTTAATGACGAAATAACCATTGTTCACGTAAGTAAAGGGATTGAGCCGGATACACTAATGCGCATTTCAGAAATTATCGAAGCTGAAATGCCCAGTCATTTATTAAAAGATGTTGTTGTTTTATCAGGGCCAAGTCATGCTGAAGAGGTTAGCCAAAGACATATTACTACTGTTACATCCTCTTCTAAAAATATGGAAGCAGCAGAATACATACAAGATTTGTTCATTAATTCAAATTTTCGAGTTTATACCAACCCCGATGTTATTGGTGTTGAAATTGGTGGTGCCTTAAAAAACATTATTGCTTTGGCTGCAGGTATATCTGATGGCCTAGGTTATGGAGATAATGCTAAAGCTGCTCTTATTACACGCGGATTGGCTGAAATTGCTCGTTTAGGAAGTATGATGGGAGGCAATCCATTAACATTCTCGGGATTGACTGGAATTGGCGATCTAATCGTTACATGTACAAGTGTTCATTCACGAAATTGGAGAGCCGGAAACTTGCTTGGTAAAGGTCAAAAGCTAGAAGAAGTTTTAGAAAATATGGGAATGGTCGTAGAAGGTGTACGTACAACAAAAGCAGCCTATCAGCTTGCTCAAAAATATGAAGTTAAAATGCCGATAACGGAGGCGCTATATAATGTCTTATTTAATGGTCAAGAGCCTAAACTTGCGGTTGATTCCTTAATGACACGAGTAAAAACGCACGAAATGGAAGACCTTGTTAACATTATGGAAAATCGCTAATATTCTATGAACCATATCGATTGCCATTTAAAGAGACTGTTGGAAGAAAAAAGGGGAATGACAAAAAAATTTTAGTCTGTTATGTGAACCCAACGGTGACAATCAAAATTTTCCAGCATATAATACCAAGAATTATGAAAAGGGAACAATATCCTATAAGGTATAAAAGCTGCGAGCAAATCCCGCGGATGACTAGCTATATGATCCCTTCCTTGGTTGCCTGAACATTAATTAAACCTAACTTGTAAAGTTTACACGGCATATCTAGGCATTAGAGGATACAAAACCATTTATATTCGCATAAAATGCAACGTAGTCAAATAAGAGTTGTTCTTATTGTTGGGTACTATTTAGTCGTTCACCTTGCTGCTGAAGTAAAGATCGTCCCCTCTTTACTTCAGTTTTTTTACTTTTTTAGATCATTACGCTTTCACTTAACAGGGACTGGCAAGCCCGGAGCAGCACCTCCTTGGTTTGGACAAGCTAATCATTGTGTATTATAATCGACCATGGATTGAATTAATAATTAAATAGAACAAGGCGCTTCCGCTTTTCTTATTGCTTAGCGTAAATTATAAAATTCTTGAACTGTGGAAAGCGCTTTGACATCCAGCTCCAGCGCCTAGCCCCGAAGCACAGGACGTGCAAGTGCAGTCAGTGCGACAGGACGTCGCGTTATTGACTGCCTCTAGGGTCTAGCCAATTTAGAATTAAAGGCAAAGAACGCCTTCTATTCTAAATCGTCTTATTTGCCCAAGGCTGAGCATGGCGCTTGCGGTTTTGTTCTAAGGAGGAATCAGTAAAAATGAGTGCAGCCCTTATGAAAATGTGGATTTCTTTTGCATCTATGGGGTTTATGTTTATTTCTATTTTGTTCATTTATTTAAGTCGCTTTAAATTAAAGGGATTTCTAAAGATTATCATTACAATTTTAGCCTATTTGTTTATGATTCTAGCAGGAATTATCATTTTATTTGTTGTATTAAGCGGACCCGTTAATGAATAAGGAAAATAAAAGGAAGTTATGGCAGATGAATTTTTTGAAAATAATGATAGGGATTTTATGTTGTATTCTTTTAGCTGGCTGTTTATATCCAGATGAAAAATTAGAAAAAAATACGATTCCTTATGAAGACCAAATTGCTGCGGTTCAAAATGCAGTCGATCGTTTTCGAGAGGAGTCCGGCGGCTTGCTTCCGATCAAGACAAGGGATATGTCAACACCTATCTATCAAAAGTATCCGATTGATTTTACCACACTTTCACCAAAATATATGGCAGAACCACCTGGTACAGCCTATGAAAATGGTGGCGTTTATTCATATGTACTTGTAGATGTGGAAGAAAATCCAACCGTCAAATTAATTGATTTGCGTATTTCTGAAGCCATACATGAGCTGGCAATCAGAATAGATGTTTATCGACAATCTAATGGCTATCCTCCGATGAAAGAGCTTATTACGAAGGATATTTATACATTAGACTATAAAAAGCTAGGTTATGATAAAGCGCCAACAATTGAAAGTCCATATTCGGGTGAACATTTACCATTAGTAATTAATAATCAAGCAGAAATATATGTAGATTATCGAATTGACTTATTTAAGGCACTTCAAGAAAAAGATCATTCATATAAACCAGGCGATGACATCCGTGACTTGTTAGTAAAGGATACATACTTCGTTCCTGCATATTCGTTGCCATATACGATTGATGATCAAGGAGAACCGGTTTTTAAAGAGGATGAGTAGCAGGTTTGGTTGTTATAGTTTAATCTCCTTCGCATGGATGTAAAAAAATCTTATAAAAAAGTCATGAACCCTTCTTCAAGAGAATACTCTCTAAAAGAAGGGGTTTCTTTTTTCACTTTTACGGATAGATGAAAAATCGATATTGGAAAAAAATTTGCTGGCGAAGTCATAAATAAATAGGACAACGTCATACATATATAGTGTCCTATTAGAAGACGGATAAGCTTTATCCCAATAATGTATGATCGGGAGGGGATCACTTGGAAAAAGTAGATATTTTCAAGGATATCGCTGAACGAACTGGTGGCGATATATATTTAGGAGTAGTTGGGGCAGTTAGAACAGGTAAATCTACTTTTATAAAGAAATTTATGGAGTTAGTTGTACTGCCTAATATTGAAAATGAATCTGATAAAGCTAGAGCTCAAGATGAATTGCCTCAAAGTGCAGCTGGTAAAACAATCATGACAACTGAACCGAAATTTGTTCCAAATCAAGCAGTGTGCATCCATGTTGATGAGGGACTTGATGTTAATATTAGATTAGTAGATTGTGTAGGTTATACTGTTCCAGGGGCAAAAGGCTATGAGGATGAAAATGGTCCTCGTATGATTAATACTCCGTGGTATGAAGAACCGATACCTTTTCATGAGGCAGCAGAAATTGGTACACGTAAGGTGATTCAAGAGCATTCTACATTAGGTTGTGTGATAACAACTGATGGTTCAATTGGTGATATTCCGCGTCAGGATTATTTAGAAGCGGAAGAAAGAGTCATTGAAGAATTAAAAGAAGTGGGTAAACCGTTTATTATGATTATTAATACGGTTCGTCCTCATCATCCTGAAACAGAAGCCCTTCGTCAACAGCTTTATGAGAAATATGATATTCCAGTGCTGGCAATGAGTGTAGAGAGCATGAGGGAGTCAGACGTTATCAATGTGTTACGAGAGTCATTATATGAATTCCCTGTGTTAGAAGTAAATGTTAACCTGCCAAGCTGGGTAATGGTATTAAGAGAGAATCATTGGCTCCGTGAGAGCTATCAGGAAGCTGTAAAAGACACAGTGAAGGATATTAAGCGGCTTCGTGATGTTGACCGCGTGGTTGGGCAGTTTAGTGAATATGATTTTATTAACAAAGCAAGCTTAGCGGGAATTGAAATGGGGCAAGGGATTGCCGAGATTGATTTATATGCTCCTGATGATTTATACGATCAGATCTTAAAAGAAGTTGTCGGAGTAGAAATTCGCGGAAAGGATCATTTGCTCCAATTAATGCAAGACTTTGCTTATGCTAAAGCGGAGTATGATCAAGTGGCAGATGCCCTGAAAATGGTCAAACAGACCGGATATGGAATCGCAGCACCAGCATTGTCTGATATGAGTCTTGATGAGCCTGAGATTATTCGCCAAGGTTCTAGGTTTGGAGTACGTTTAAAAGCTGTAGCACCTTCGATCCATATGATAAAAGTTGATGTTGAGTCCGAATTCGCACCAATTATTGGAACTGAAAAGCAATCAGAAGAATTAGTTCGTTACTTAATGCAGGATTTTGAAGATAATCCTTTATCCATTTGGAATTCTGATATTTTTGGACGCAGCCTAAGCTCAATCGTACGTGAAGGAATTCAAGCTAAGCTTTCTTTAATGCCAGAAAATGCACGATATAAGTTAAAAGAAACATTAGAGAGAATTATAAACGAAGGCTCAGGTGGATTAATTGCCATCATCCTATAACATGTTGACCTCTGTTTGAGGTCTTTTTTTATGTGTTAATTTAAGGAAATATTTAAAGTTATTATTTTAAAAAAATAATTTTTAAAATTTGAAATAAAGTTGAAAAAAGTACAGCGGTAAATGTCATATATTGAGATAGCATTTACATAAATGTAACATAATTTGATGATTTCAACACAAAAAGAGAATGTATGTTCCTGATCTGACAAAGAAACGTTGATATAATTGGATTTTTATTAGGATAAAACTTGATTCGCCAGTTTGATTGTGTTAATCTTTTTACAGAAATTATTTTCTCTTTTGGTCGATTCTTCCTAAAACACCAATATTCATGATGAAAATCATTGAATTATGTAAAAAAATCGTATAAGATAAGCGTGTTGATAGTAATTTCACGCTCTATCATGTATAGAAATGAACAAAACTGTGAAGAAATGAGACTAAAGAATTCCATCCCTTTGGGAGGAGGTGAAAGGCATGAATAAAACAGAACTTATCAACGCAGTAGCAGAAGCTAGTGAATTATCTAAAAAAGACGCAACTAAAGCAGTTGATGCTGTTTTCGATACAATTTTAGATGCACTAAAAGATGGTGATAAAGTACAACTTATCGGTTTCGGTAACTTCGAAGTTCGTGAGCGCGCGGCTCGTAAAGGTCGTAATCCACAAACTGGAGAGGAAATTGAAATTGCTGCAAGCAAGGTGCCTGCTTTCAAACCAGGTAAAGCACTTAAAGATGCTGTAGCAGGAAAATAAGTTATTACTTGTCATGTAATACACATTACATACAACCATTCTTCACAGAAGCCCCTTTTAAAGGGGCTTTTCATTTGCTTTTTGTATCATAAAGATTGTTCAACTTTTTAAAATAAAATCTTGGTGCATTCAGTTTTTCTATATATCAGGTGGTAAAGACGAAAAACATAGATAATTACTTTCTATATTTTGCTTTTATCTCCATATTTGTGCTAGAATCTGAATCAAATCCAATTGATTAGGAGGATTGAAATGGGACAAGTGGACTTTGAAAAAATAGAACTGGCTGTAAAAATGATTCTTGAAGCGATAGGAGAGAACCCTGAACGTGAGGGTTTACTAGATACTCCAAAACGAGTGGCAAAAATGTACGCTGAAGTCTTTAGCGGGTTGAATGAGGATCCTGCTGAACAATTTAAAACCATTTTCGGTGAGGATCATGAGGAACTTGTTTTAGTAAAAGACATCCCTTTTTATTCAATGTGTGAACATCATTTAGTGCCGTTTTATGGAAAGGCACATGTAGCATATATTCCTAAAGGCGGCAAGGTGACTGGTTTAAGTAAGCTTGCCCGAGCAGTAGAGGCAGTTGCAAAGAGACCCCAATTACAAGAAAGAATTACATCTACCATCGCTGATAGCATAAATAAATCTCTTGATCCACATGGAGTGATGGTTGTGGTTGAGGCAGAGCATATGTGTATGACGATGAGAGGCGTAAAAAAGCCAGGCTCCCAAACAGTAACTTCCGCCGTAAGAGGAATCTTCAGAAAAGATGAAGCTGCCAGAGCAGAAGTATTATCCCTAATAAAAGGATAAATAATGAAGAATACCAAGCCCGCTATGCTATCAAAAATAGGAATAGTATAACATTTATAAAACATTTACATACATATTTTTAATGAATTAACGGGTTTAAAAACATTAGGATAGTCTTTCTTAATTATTAAATGGTATGATAGGATATAGAATTTTTTCTATTAGCTGCAGCGTGTAAGTATTTTATGTAAAAAGATAAACTGTAACGGGCAGGTGTTAGCATGAATCAAAAAAATGACTTTGTTGTGATAAAAGCTATTGAAGATGGCGTAAATGTAATTGGTCTTACGAGAGGTTCGGATACACGATTTCATCACTCTGAAAAACTGGATAAAGGGGAAGTAATGATCGCTCAGTTTACGGAACACACCTCTGCCATTAAAATAAGAGGTAAAGCACTAATTCAAACAAGTATTGGGGAATTAGAAAGTGAGTCTAGAAAATAAGCAGGGTATCCTGCTTTTATTTGCGTTTATTAATAGTGTAATCTGCTGAATGAAGATTAAATAAGAACAAATCTAAAAGAGTGTGTTATAATTGATTGTGCTTTTATCTTTTTTTGGATCGAAATTTCATTTACATACACAATTAACTAACGAATTTTATAAATGACCAGATTATTACATAAATTAATGTGGAATATAGGTTTTGTGAACAAATGGTAGAGGAGCAGCTCCCTTTTCCACGTTAACTGCTAGGTTACAGGAACTTTGATCAATGTCTCTTTTACTTGAAATGAAACAGTATAATAATCAATAGAGAGAATGTTAAATTGGGGACAAGGGTGATATATTTGCAGGACATCTATGTAAAATTAGCGGAAATGAAAATAGCGTTAAGGGAGAAACTCGCACATCCTTATTTGGAAAAGTATGTATCTTTACCAAAACTAGATGAGGATAAACTGTTGCTATTTTATGCAATTTTTGATGAGATAGACCTTTCAGATGATATAAAAGAAAGTTATATTATAACGGTAATGCTTGTGCAAATTGCTCTTGATACTCATGACAATGTTACCGTAGAACACGATATTGATACTGCAGAATTTGTTCAAAGGCAATTAACGGTATTAGCTGGAGATTATTATAGTGGTCTATATTATTTTATGCTTTCGGAAGTGAAAGATTTTAAAATGGTTCGTGCTTTAGCAATGGCCATTAGGGAAATCAATGAACATAAAATAAGTCTTTATCACGATAACCATGCAAATATGCAATCTATTTTAGATAGTCTCTTGATCGTTGAAACAACTTTATTCAATAGGGTTGCTGATCTTTTGAAACTAAATCACTGGAAATTGCTATCAACTAATTTTTTAACCTATAAAAGACTATCTCATGAAAAATTTCATTTAGAGAATGAAGGAAAGCTACCAGAAAACCAATTTTATAAAAGTCCATTTTCCCTCACGTTTTTGAATAATGCTTGCAAAAACTATTTTGAGGAGACAATTTCTCTTTTAGAGTCAGGTTTTTTTACTCCGGAAATGAAAGATCTACTGTTTAAACGATTGCAATCCATTCATTTTCATGAAACATTACATTTAAAAAAGACAGTGGAAGAAGGGTTGTAAAAATGGATCAATCAAAAGAAGAAAGAGTCCATGGAGTATTTGAAAAAATTTATAAAAACTATGACCAAATGAATTCAGTAATCAGCTTTCAACGTCATAAAGCGTGGAGAAAAGAAACAATGAGACGGATGCAAGTTAAGCCGGGACAAAAAGCGCTTGATGTATGCTGTGGAACTGCTGATTGGAGCATTGCTCTGGCTGATGAGGTTGGTCCTAATGGACATGTTATCGGGGTTGATTTTAGTAAAAATATGCTTAAAGTCGGCAAGCAAAAAGTAGATGAGCTTGGGTTATCAAACGTTGAATTAGTACATGGAAATGCAATGAACCTTCCATTTGAGGATCAAACTTTTGATTTTGTGACCATTGGCTTTGGCTTGAGAAATGTCCCTGATTATATGCAGGTATTAAAAGAAATGAATCGTGTATTGAAACCAGGCGGCAAGGCGGTATGTTTAGAAACCTCGCAACCTACAGCACCGCTGTTTAAGCAAGGTTACTTTTTTTATTTCCGTTACATAATGCCTTTATTTGGAAAGATCTTTGCAAAGAGTTATAAGGAGTATTCATGGTTACAGGAATCTGCTCGTGAGTTTCCAGGGATGGAAGAGCTTGCTCAAATGTTTAAGGAAGCAGGCTTTGACCAAATCCAAATTAAGCCATTTACAGGTGGCGTTGCAGCTATGCATTTAGGGGTTAAGCCGAATAAATTATAGTCAGTCTCCGAATGCTTAGCGTCTTGCGCTTTTGTTCCTTCAATAAATCTGGCCTGATCTTCCTGCCGATTTTTCAAAAAAATGGTTAACATGTTAACAATAAGATGTATTTAGGTGAAGAGTATGAAATTTAAAGCATTGTATTCGTTTTTGAATACAGACCTTACAATAATTGAACAAGAGCTTGAAAAAACAGCTATTTCCCAGCATCCTTTACTTAGAGAAGCGAATTTAGAGCTTCTTCAGGCAGGAGGTAAGCGAATTAGGCCAGTTTTTGTCCTTCTTTCTTCTATGTTTGGAAACTATGATATTCAGCGGGTTAAATATGTTGCAGTTGCTCTGGAAACGATTCACATGGCATCACTTGTTCATGATGATGTTATTGATGATGCAGAGCTTCGCAGAGGGAAGCCGACTGTTAAATCGAAATGGGATAATCGTATTGCGATGTATACTGGAGATTACTTGTTAGCCAGGTCCTTAGAGGTCATCACAAATATTGATGATCCTTTAGCCCATCAGATTTTATCCCGAACCATTGTAGAAGTTTGCTTAGGCGAGATAGAACAAATTAAAGATAAATACCGATATGATCAATCATTGCGAACATACTTAAAACGAATAAAAAGAAAGACAGCTTTATTAATTGCAGTGAGCTGTCAATTAGGTGCCATTTCAACAGGCGCCTCTGAAGAAATACATAAAAAACTCTATTGGTTTGGTTATTATGTTGGGATGTCCTTTCAGATAACAGATGATATTCTTGATTTCACTTCAACTGAAAAAGAATTGGGAAAGCCGGTTGGCAGTGATCTTCTCCAAGGAAATATTACTCTCCCTGTTTTATTTGGATTGCAGGATCCATCTATGAAAGCAGAAATTGAAAAGATAACAAATGAAACCAGACCTGATGAAATACAATCGTTAATAAAAAGAATTTTAGAATCGGATGTTATAAAAAGATCTGCAAGTGTAAGTGATAAATATCTTCAAAAAGCGTTTGCGATTCTTGAGACTTTACCAAAAAATCGTGCTAGATCAACACTTTATAGCATTGCAAAGTATATTGGAAAAAGAAAATTTTAATTGTCTCAGCATTTTTCTCCATCCTTTTATTGATAATCCCTTTTATACATGTTATCATTTTCTTGGGGTTGTGAAAGCCTATACATAAAAATCAAAGGGATGGAGAATATAATATGGAAAAAACATTTTTAATGGTGAAACCTGATGGTGTTCAACGTCAGCTCATCGGTGAAATTGTTAGTAGATTTGAAAGAAAGGGTTTGCAGCTGGTTGGTGCAAAATTGATGATAATTCCAGTTGAACTAGCCGAGAAGCACTATGGAGAGCATAAGGGAAAACCTTTCTATGAAGATCTAGTAAGCTTTATTACCTCTGGACCTGTTTTTGCTATGGTTTGGCAGGGTGAGAATGCAGTTGAATTAACTCGTAAAATGATGGGTAAAACAAATCCTAAAGATGCTGAACCAGGAACAATCCGCGGTGATTACAGTATGTTTGTGAGCAAGAATATTATTCATGGGTCTGACTCTATTGAAAGCGCAGCCCGAGAAATAGCGCTGTTTTTTAATGAAAATGAGCTTGTTGAATATGACAAATTAATAAATGGTTGGATATACTAAGAGCTGGCATTTGCTAGCTTTTTTTATTGCTTAGCGAAATTAAAAAATTCTTGGACTGTGGATAGCGCTTTGACATCCATCTCCAGCGAGCGCCTAGCCCCTCCAGGGTGTTGCGCTTTTCTTATTTGAAAAATCAAGAATTTAATTTCTTTTTAAAAATTGCGCAAATTCTTGCAAAATTAAGATATACTATAAATTATTCTAGAGTGATTATCGGATTGTTATATGGTAGGAGAGTTATCAATGGTTGATCATGATTATGAACAGTTTATAGGCAAAATAAAACAAAAATCTGGAATCGATTTATCCCTCTACAAGGAAGCTCAAATGAAGAGACGGTTAATATCTTTGTATGAGAAAAAGGGCTTTACATCTTTTCGAGATTTTTATAACGGAATAAGTAAGGAGAATGAATTATATTATGAATTTTTGGACCGGATGACAATTAATGTCTCTGAGTTTTATCGGAATTTTAAACGTTGGCAAGTGCTCGAAGAAAAAATACTTCCTCGCCTGTTAGAAAAAAATAGCCGCTTAAAAATATGGAGTGCTGCTTGTTCTACAGGTGAAGAGCCTTATACCATTGCGATGATTTTGTCGAAAATCGTACCACTTTCAAGTGTGAAAATAGTAGCAACAGATATTGATAAAAATGTCCTTGCAAGAGCCAAGCTTGGAATTTACCCTGAACGGTCGCTAAATGAAGTTCCTAACGAAATGAAAAGAAAATTTTTTAAACAAGAAGGGACAAAATATAAAATTAGTGATCAAATCATAAATTCTGTCCAATTTAAAAGGCAAAATCTTTTAGCCGATTCATTTGACAAACAATTTGATTTAATTGTGTGCCGCAATGTATTAATTTATTTTACGGAAGAAGCAAAAGAAATTCTATTTAGAAAATTTAGCAATGCTTTAAAGCGTGGAGGAATTTTTTTTGTTGGCAGTACCGAGCAAATTTTTCACGCAGAGCGTTATCAACTTTCGTCTGTGGATACGTTTTTTTATCAAAAGTGTTAAAAATCTGCTATTTTTTTCATGATAGGTATGATATATTTGTACTTAAAAGCGTTAGTGCGTTGAAGGGAGAGAGAACGATATGAGGTATTTAACAGCTGGAGAATCTCACGGACCTCAATTAACGGCAATTGTTGAAGGTGTTCCGTCTGGATTAAATTTAACGGCAGAAGATATAAATAAGGATTTGGCAAGAAGACAAAAAGGATATGGCCGTGGTCGAAGAATGCAGATTGAAAAGGATCAAGTTCAACTATTAGGCGGAGTAAGACATGGTAAAGCATTAGGTTCGCCAATTGCCATGGTAGTGGAAAACAGGGATTGGAAGCATTGGACAAAAATAATGGGGGCAGAGCCGATTACTTCTGAAGAAGAGCAAGAGGTTAAGCGTCAAATTACCCGCCCTCGACCTGGACATGCTGACTTAGTAGGTGCGATGAAATATGGCCATCGTGATATGAGAAACGTACTTGAACGTTCGTCAGCACGTGAAACAACTGTTCGAGTTGCTGTTGGCTCTTTAGCAAAACAACTTTTATCTGAATTAGATATAAAAGTTGTTGGACATGTCCTGGAAATTGGAGGTGTAAGAGCAGAAAATACGGAATATCGTGATATTGACGATCTATTAGCTGTTACAGAAGAATCTCCGGTAAGATGCTATGATCGTCAAGCTGAAACAAAAATGATGGAAGCTATTGATCAGGCAAAAGCAAATGGCGACTCAATCGGAGGGATCGTTGAGGTTGTTGTCGAAGGTCTGCCTGCAGGTATCGGCAGCTATGTACATTATGACCGTAAGCTTGATAGTAAGATTGCTGGTGCAATTGTCAGTATTAATGCCTTCAAGGGGGTAGAATTTGGCATCGGTTTTGAAGCTGCCCGCAAATTTGGCAGCCAAGTGCATGATGAGATTATATGGTCAGAAGAATCAGGCTACACACGTAAAACAAATCGTTTAGGCGGCTTTGAGGGTGGTATGACAACAGGTATGCCAGTTGTTGTAAGAGGTGTAATGAAACCAATCCCAACATTGTATAAGCCATTGCAAAGTGTAGATATTGATACAAAGGAACCATTCACAGCAAGTATTGAACGTTCTGATAGTTGTGCAGTTCCTGCGGCAAGTGTTGTGGCAGAAGCCGTTGTAGCATGGGAAATTGCCAATGCCATTGTCGAGCAGTTTGGTGTTGATCGAATGGATCTAATTAAAGAAAATATCAAAAAAATGCGTGAACATACGAGGGAATTCTAATGGAATCTATTTTGATCAACACGACTGATGAAACATATCCGGTTATTGTTGGCAATGGCGCAATCAAGGAACTGCCCAATCTTTTAAGAAACCTTAATCCGTCTAAAGTTTTGATTATAACCGACACAAATGTCGATGCACTTTACGAAAATGTGCTCGAAGACCATATTGGCCGTGAATGGGCGACTTACAAGTATGTGATCAAAAGCGGTGAAGCAGCAAAATCATTTGAGATGTTTTATGAGCTTCATTCCTATGCTTTAAAACAGGAACTCGATCGAAAATCTGTGATCATCGCTTTTGGCGGAGGAGTGGTTGGCGACTTAACTGGTTTTGTTGCTGCCACTTATATGAGGGGTGTCCCTTTTATACAAGTACCAACTACACTTTTAGCTCATGATAGTGCTGTAGGTGGTAAAGTGGCGATCAATCACCCTGAAGGGAAAAATATGATCGGAGCTTTTTATCAGCCAAAAGCAGTTGTTTACGACAGCAGCTTTTTACAAAGCCTTCCAGAAAGCGAAATGAGATCTGGATTTGCTGAGGTGATCAAGCATTCCCTCATTCGAAGTGAACCGCTCTTTCATTTTTTGTTTACTGAAGTAAGGCGTTTAGATGACATTACAACCGAAAAGCTGCAAAAGATGATTCTTGAAGGCATTCAAATAAAAGCAGATGTTGTATCTAAAGATGAAAAGGAATTAGGACTTCGTGCGATTTTAAACTTTGGACACACACTTGGTCATGCTATAGAAGCTGAGGCAGGCTATGGTAAGCTTTCACATGGAGATTGTGTGGCAATCGGAATGCTGTTTGCTACGTGGTTAAGCAATAAAACCCTTGGTGCATCTCTTCCGTATGAAGAATTATCTTCATGGTTTAAAGAAATTGGTTTTCCAATAGAAGTTCCTGAATCGCAAACTACTGAGCAATTGATAAACAAAATGAAAAAAGATAAAAAGACAAAATCAAATCAATTGACAATGATCTTACTAAAGGAAATCGGTGTAACAACTTCTGAGATATTTTCTGAAGGTGAGCTGTATTCTCTGCTTAATGAGTGGAGAGAGGAAAAACGAGGTGACAAGGGTTGATTAGGGGAATTCGCGGAGCAACAACTGTAAACGAAAACGAAGAAACCGTTATGTTAAAAGCTACTGAAGAGTTAATTCACGAAATGATTCAAAAAAATAAAATCGAGCCAGAAAATGTTGCACAGGTTATTATGACGGTAACAGAGGATCTTACAGCAACATTTCCTGCAAAAGCGCTTAGATCACTTGAAGGATGGAAATACGTACCAGTCATGTGTATGCAGGAAATTCCTGTTCCTAATAGCTTACCAAAGTGTATCAGGATTATGATGACAGTTGAAACAAGTGAAAAACAAGAGAATATAAATCATGTATATTTGGAAGAAGCTGTAAAGCTTAGACCTGATCTATCAATTACTAAATAAAAAACCTCTCTGTAAGTAAAGAAAAATAACAGGCAATGAATAAGTGGGAAGATTCTGAACAATCTCACATTGAACTTGACATTTATTAGTGTACTATAATAACATAATAAGGAAGATTGTTAGTAGAAGAGTTGAGTAGTTTAGTATAGGGTAGCAGAGAATGAGTTAGTTTAGCTGAGGTTTTATTTTTCACGGCACAAGTCTACCCAAAAATCGAGCTGGTTTTTGGGTTTTTCTTTCTTCTAATCGTTTTGTCATATTTTTTATTATGAATGACCACAAAAAACGTTGATTTGATGTATAGATGGAAAGAATTGACATAGTGCTGAACATCTTCAATTTTATAACCTCCTAAATGCTCATTCTCCATATTGATTGGAGGAGTGAGTAACCTTGAAAATTTCTTCTTATTCTGCTTTCTGTGAAGATAGCAAACATTATCGAACAATCCCCATTGTAAAGCAATATATCGTTGATACATTTACACCCATCCAATTGTTTCAGCTTTTTAAGGATGAGGCTGTTTACTTGTTAGAGAGCAAGGATGCTGAATCAAGCTGGTCACGCTATTCATTTATTGGATTAAACCCGTTTTTATTTGTTGAAGAAAACCATGGAGAATTTTCAATTTTAAATGAACAGAGAAAAACGTTATCGAAATCAACATCTCTAACAAAAACATTTGAACATCTTCAAAACCATTTGGCTATTAAATTACCGGAATTAGATATTCCATTTGTCGGTGGTGCTGTAGGCTATATCGGCTATGATACGGTATCAATTTTGGAAAAGGTTGAAAAGCATGAAACTGATGACCTAAAACAGCAAAATTGTATGTTTTTTGTATGTGAAACCGTGATCGCATTTGATCATCATGAGAAGAAGCTCTATTTCATCCATTATGAGCGGGTAAATGGTGATGAAGATGAAGTACATCTCCAGGCAGCTTTTCAGCTCGCTGAAGCAAAAATGAATAAGTATATTAGCAAGCTAAAGCAGAAGGAACAGCCTGAGCATTTGCCATTACCTGTTTCAGATCAATTTGATGTAAATTTTGATGAAATCAAATCAAATTATGAGAAGAGCAAGTTTTTAGAAGATGTCGAAAAGGTGAAGGAATACATCCGTGCTGGTGACATTTTTCAAGGCGTTTTATCACAACGGTTTGAGATTCCTATTTCAACAGACGGCTTTTCTCTTTATCGGATCTTACGAATTGTGAATCCATCTCCTTATTTATTTTATATTCGCTTTAACGATACAGAGCTAGTCGGCAGCTCGCCTGAACGGTTAATTTATATTCAAAATAAACATCTTGAAATTCATCCAATAGCAGGGACACGAAGACGCGGCAAAACATTTGAAGAAGATCAATATTTTGAAGAGGAATTAAAAAATGATGAAAAAGAAAAAGCGGAACATTATATGCTGGTTGACCTTGCTCGTAATGACCTTGGAAGAGTCGCAGAATACGGTTCGGTAACGACACCAACATTAATGGAAGTTGGACGCTTTTCCCATGTCATGCACCTAATATCAAAAGTAACAGCAACATTAAGAGATGATGTTCACCCAATAGATGCATTGCTTTCTTCTTTCCCGGCAGGTACTGTTTCAGGTGCTCCAAAAATTCGGGCAATGCAAATTATTCAGGAATTGGAACCTACTGCAAGAGGAAGCTATGCAGGCTGTGTTGCCTACGTTGGTTTTGATGGGAATATTGATTCCTGTATAACAATACGAACGATAACTGTAAAAAATAACACTGCTTATGTACAAGCTGGAGCAGGAATAGTTGTTGACAGTGTTCCTGAGCTTGAATGGAAGGAAACTTGTAATAAAGCAAGTGCTATGTTAAAAGCAATCCAATTAGCTGAAAAGGTGTTTAATGAGGAGGTCATGCATGATGAGAGAGCTGCTAGCAAAATGTATTGAAGGAAAAACATTGTCGGAAACACAGGCTGAAGAAGTAATGAATTCAATCATGGCAGGTGATGCTACACCAAGTCAAATTGCCAGCCTCGTTTCCATTTTGAGACTTAGAGGTGAGACTGTCGATGAAATCGTCGGGTTTACAAAATCGATGAAAAACCATATGACATCGATCTACTATGACAATGATGTGATAGATACATGTGGTACTGGTGGAGACGGCGCCTCAACATTTAATATTTCAACAGCTGCAGCAATCGTTGTCTCAGCTTTAAAAGTAAAGGTTGCGAAACATGGAAACCGCGCATTTTCGTCTAAGAGCGGTAGTGCGGATGTTCTTGAAACATTGGGAATTAATATCCAAACATCTCATGAAGAAGCCATTAAAAGCCTAAATGATCAAAACATGAGCTTCTTATTTGCACCAATGTTCCACTCTTCGATGAAACATGCTGTGAATCCAAGAAAAGAAATCGGATTTAGAACAGTCTTTAACTTGCTAGGACCGTTAGCTAATCCTGCTAATGCTAAAAGGCAGGTAATTGGTGTATTTTCTACGGAATATGCTGAGAAAATGGCTGAAGCATTAAAGCGTCTAGGTTCTGAGCATGTCTTACTTGTGACTGGACGTGATGGACTTGACGAAATCTCTATTTCAGCTGAAACAGATGTTGTAGAACTTAAGAACGGTGAAATCACTAGATATGTTTTACACCCAAATGATGTTGGGTTATTTATTGGAGATATAGAAGAATTAAAGGTGAATAATGCTAAGGAAAGTGCGGAGCTGATCGAAGCGATTTTTAGGGGCACCGGACCAAAAAGTGCCGAGAATATTGTGGCGGTCAATGCAGCTGCTGCTTTATATGTAGCAAACTATGTACCATCAATAGCCGATGGGGTCATTTTTGCAAAGGAAGCGATTCGGGGCGGTCTTGCACTTCAGCAATTAAAAACATTGCGCCATCAAAGGGAGGAACATTATGCTTGATAAAATCATTGAAACCAAAAAGGAAGAAATCAAAAATCTTATCTTACCAGATGATGAGAAGCTGCCTCATCGTTCATTTTATCAAGCGCTAAAGAACCCTAAACGGGAACTAGCTCTTATAGCTGAAGTAAAGAAGGCATCACCTTCAAAAGGATTAATAAAGGAGAATTTTCACCCGGTTGAGATTGCTTTGGCCTATGAAAAAGGTGGGGCAGACTGTTTATCCGTTTTAACAGATGCTCCCTACTTTCAAGGAGCACGAGAATATTTAACAGCGGTAAAAAAAGCTGTAAACCTGCCAATATTAAGAAAAGACTTTATCATTGATTCTATTCAGGTGGATGAAGCAAAACGGATTGGTGCTGATGCAGTTTTATTGATTGGTGAAGCACTTGAACCGTCATTATTAAAAGAGCTTTATCAATATGCGTCAGAACTACAATTAGATATACTTGTAGAGGTTCACGACAGTCAAACGCTTGAGCAAGTATTAAGTGTTATCACTCCGAAAATCTTAGGCGTCAATAATCGTAATTTAAAAACGTTCGAAACGAATATTGACCAGTTGGAACATATGGTATCAATCATTCCTAAAGATACATTGCTTGTTAGTGAGAGCGGCATTTATACTAAAGATGATATTGATCTTGTTAAGCAATTTGGGGCAAAGGCATTGTTAGTTGGAGAATCGCTTATGAGAAAAGATGATCAGACATTAGCGATTAAAGAATTATTTGGAGAAGAAATCAATGTCTAAACCGTTATTGAAATTTTGCGGAGTGCGTTCTTTAAAGGATTTAAAACTTGTTTCCCAATCAAAAGCTGATTATATTGGATTTATTTTTGCTGAGAGCAAACGAAAAGTAGATCCTAAAGCAGTAAAGGCCTGGATTAGTGAAATGAATCTTTCAGGGAAAAAACTAGTTGCGGTATTTGTAAATCCATCTGAAGCAGAAATCAATCAAGTACTCACAGAAGTTCCGATTGATGTTATTCAATTTCATGGTAATGAGTCAGTTGAAGAGATTAAGAAAGTAAGAGATACATTTAAAGGTACAGTGTGGAAGGCGCTTCATCATCATCCAAAAACCTTGGAGGAGATGAAGGAATATCAAGACATTGTTGATGGATTTATTATTGATTCCAGGTTGAAAGGTCAGTGGGGTGGTACTGGTGTAAGCTTTGACTGGTCAGCAGTTCCACACTATATAACGTTCACTAAGACTAATAACAAGCTTTGTTTTATTGCCGGCGGAGTCAATGAGAATAATATAGAAAAGCTATTAACCTATAACCCACAAGGGATAGATCTATCTAGCGGTATTGAAGTTGATGAACAAAAAAGCAAGGATAAGATCAAGCAAGTTGAAGAAAGGGTGTTAAAGTATGTCAATTTATCCAGATAAAAATGGAAGATACGGTGATTTTGGCGGGCGATTCGTACCTGAAACATTAATGAGCCCATTAGCTGAAATAGAGCAAGCCCATATTGAAGCAATGAGAGATCCGGCATTTTTAGAGGAGTATCATTATTTATTAAAGGAATACTCTGGCAGACCGACAACCGTTACGTATGCAAGGAATGTGACAGAAAAACTTGGCGGTGCAAAAATCTATCTTAAAAGAGAGGATTTAAATCATACAGGTGCACATAAAATTAATAACGCAATTGGTCAAGCACTGCTCGCAAAAAGAATGGGCAAAACAAAGGTTATTGCTGAAACAGGTGCAGGACAGCATGGAGTTGCAACGGCAACGGTGGCAGCAAAGTTCGGGATGGAATGTAAAGTGTTTATGGGAGAAGAAGATGTGAAACGTCAACAATTAAATGTTTTCCGCATGCAGCTGCTCGGAGCAGAAGTTATTCCTGTTACTAGTGGTAATAAGACATTAAAGGATGCGACAAATGAGGCAATGCGGTATTGGGTTCAACATTGTGAAGACCATTTTTATATTATTGGCTCTGTCGTTGGTCCGCATCCATACCCTTACATTGTACGAGAGTTTCAGCGTGTTATCGGTGACGAAGCGAAACAGCAATTTCTCGATTTAGAAGGTGAGCATCCATCAAAAGTAGTGGCATGTGTTGGCGGTGGAAGTAATGCAATCGGGATGTTTGCTGCTTTCTTAGATGAAAAGGTTGAACTTGTCGCAGCAGAAGCAGCCGGCATGGGAGTTGAAACTGACATGCATGCTGCAACCATTACGAAAGGTACGAAGGGTGTTCTACACGGATCGTTAACTTATTTATTACAAGACGAATATGGACAAGTTATCGAACCTTATTCAATTTCAGCAGGTTTAGATTATCCTGGTATCGGACCTGAGCATGCTCATCTTGCAAGCACGGGTAGAGTGAAATATGAAAGTATAACAGACAAAGAGGCATTACAAGCTCTTGAATTACTGGCAAAAGAAGAAGGCATCCTTGCAGCGATTGAATCGGCACACGCCCTATCATCTGCTTTTAAACATGCAAAACAAATGGCACCTCATGAAAGCATTCTTATTTGTCTATCAGGCAGAGGAGATAAAGATGTCCACACCTTAATGAATCATTATAAGGAGGAGAAAAAGCATGAAAACACTCTTCAAGCAGCCACTGCAAAATAAACTATTTATTCCGTTTATTACTGCTGGTGACCCTCATAGTGAAGCGACAATTGATTTAGCCGTTGCACTGCAAGAAGCAGGAGCGGCAGCAATTGAGTTGGGAATCCCTTATTCGGATCCGGTTGCTGATGGTCCAGTTATTCAGAAGGCTTCTACAAGAGCATTAAAGAACGGGATGAATATCGTAAAAGCAATTAAGCTTGTTCCTGAAATGAGAAAAAAGGG
This sequence comes from uncultured Metabacillus sp., assembly GCF_947503125.1. Taxonomy (GTDB): domain Bacteria; phylum Bacillota; class Bacilli; order Bacillales; family Bacillaceae; genus Metabacillus. The sequence continues at coordinate 11,115 of NZ_CANNCR010000008.1, read as the reverse complement.
AGTAAATATTCCGATTATTCTATTTACGTATTACAATCCTGTGTTACAATTAGAACAGGAATCCTTTTTCGCTTTACTGCGAGAAAATACCATTGATGGTTTACTCGTACCTGATATACCTTTTGAAGAAAGTGAAGAACTTCGCCAAAAATGTAAAGAGCATTCTATTTCATTTATTCAACTTGTTGCTCCAACCTCATCAAGCAGAATAAAAATGATAACGGAAAATGCAGAAGGCTTTATTTATTGCGTATCTTCTTTAGGTGTTACAGGGGTCAGAAACAACTTTGATCGTGCGATAACGTCATTCTTAGAAGAAGTAAAACAATACAGCCATGTGCCTGTTGTTGTAGGTTTCGGAGTTTCCACAAGAGAACAGGTAAAGGAACTGGCAACTATTTGTGATGGTGTTGTCGTAGGAAGTGCATTAGTGAGAGAGATCGAACGATTGCAGCAGGAATTAACAGACGACACAACTCGAAGTAAGGCAATTGATGAATTCAGAGAATACGCTAAAATATTCGCATCATAAAACGAAAGAAATGAAAATTCAAAAAGTCTATTTTTATGATTTTATTGCATTATCCAAAGTTTCTCATTAAGATAAGAATCAGCATGGTCAGAGGGAGTTAACCCCTCTGATCTCAAGTTTCATGTAAAGTAGGAGAGGTGTTAGGCATTGCAAGTAAAAAAGCAGTTACTAAGTTTAAAACCATATCAACCAGGAAAACCGATTGAGGAAGTAAAAAAGGAGTTCAATTTAACAAAGGTAGTAAAACTAGCATCTAATGAAAATCCGTACGGATGCTCACAGAAGGCAAAACAAGCGATACTCGATGAACTTGATCAGTTAGCGATTTATCCTGACGGATACAGTGCCCTTCTACGTACAAAGGTAGCTAATCATTTAGGCGTTAATGAGGATGAATTAATTTTTGGGAATGGGTCAGATGAAGTTGTGCAAATTATTTGTCGAGCTTTATTAAGCCCAGAAACGAATACGGTTATGGCAACACCGACATTTCCTCAATATAAGCATAATGCCATAATCGAGGGAACAGAAATTCGTGAAGTTCCACTGGTAGATGGTGATCATGACCTTGATGCAATGCTTAATCATATTGACGAAAACACTACAGTGACATGGGTATGTACGCCAAATAACCCGACTGGTACATATGTAAAAAAACAAGCTCTGCTTGAATTTTTAGATAAGGTACCAAAACATGTGCTGGTTGTCGTTGATGAGGCTTACTATGAGTATGTAGCTGCTGAAGATTATCCGGAAACTGTGCCATTGTTAAAGGATTATTCAAATGTAATGATTTTGCGCACATTTTCAAAAGCATATGGATTAGCTGCATTACGTATCGGTTATGGAATTGGCAATGCTGACTTGATTCGAAAAATAGAACCGGCAAGAGAACCATTTAATACAAGCCGTGTTGCACAAGCTGCTGCAATTGCCGCACTAGATGATTTTGATTTTATTTCTAAATGTAAGGAAAAAAACAAAAAAGGGCTGCAACAGTTCTACAAATTTTGTGAAGAACAGGACCTTGATTATTATCCATCGGAAGGGAATTTTATCCTGATTGACTTTAAACGTGATTCGGATGAAGTGTTTGGCGCACTGCTTAAAAAAGGATATATAGTTCGGTCCGGTAATGCATTAGGATTTCCAACCCATTTACGCATAACTGTGGGATCTGAAGAGCAAAATGCAGAAATCATTGAGATTTTAAAGGAATTTGTTCTTAATTAATTTCCTATTGTTCATTTTAAGGGGCTGTCTCAATCCAGGGTCAGACCCCAAAACTTTTTAACCCGTACTTATTCGATGAATAGCCTCTTAGATTGATAGGCAAAAAAGGTGATTTTGATGGTGAAAAAAATTTATTTAATAGGACTTGGTTTAATAGGAGGGTCTATTGCATTAGCTATTAAACGAAAAAACCCTGCTATTCATATCATTGGGTTTGATATAAATGAAGACCAAGCTTCACTTGCCAAAAAAATTGGAGCAATTGACGAAATTTCAGCTGCGCTTATTCCGGATTTAACGGATGTTGATATCATTTTTATTTCTACACCGGTTGAGCAAACGATCAAAATCATTGAGCAGCTGCATTCCGCTGAATTGAAGCAAGGCGTAATTATTACCGATGTTGGCAGTACAAAAGCTCAGATCGTAGAATGTGCAAACAAGTATCTAAATGGTAGAATTAAATTCATCGGCGGCCATCCAATGGCTGGTTCACATAAGTCGGGAATTTTAGCCGCAAAACCCCATTTGTTTGAAAATGCTTTTTACATATTAACTCCGTCTGAATATGTAACTCCGCAAGACCTCGCTCGTTTAACCGATGTTCTTGAGGGGACAAAAGCAAATTTCATAGAAATGACTCCTGAAGAACATGATAAGGTAACAGGGATAATCAGCCATTTTCCGCATATTGTTGCCGCAAGCTTGGTATGCCAAGCAGAATACCATGAAGAAGAATTTCCTCTAGTAAAAAGACTAGCAGCTGGCGGATTCCGTGATATAACGAGAATAGCTTCTAGTAACCCAGCAATGTGGCGAGACATCTTATTACAAAACAAAAGGCCATTGTTAGAACTTTTTGATGAGTGGATTGCCGAGATGAACCGTGTAAAAAGTCTTGTTGCAAATGAAGAAGCGGATCAACTGTATTCATATTTTGAACATGCAAAGCAATATCGTGACGGTTTGCCGGAAAAACAAAAAGGTGCTATCCCGTCGTTTTATGATTTATTTGTTGATGTACCTGACTATCCGGGTATTATTTCTGAAATTACTGGATATTTAGCGAAGGAAGAGATTAGTTTAACCAATATACGAATCATTGAAACGCGAGAAGAGATATATGGTGTATTAAGGCTCAGCTTCCAAACAGAACGTGATCGAGAACGGGCAATAGACTGCATTAATAAATATTCAAATTATGATACATTTATCATTTGAATTTGCGGTCTTAGTTGATATGTAATAAATAGAGGTGGAGTAAATGACAGATGTATTAAAGTTATCAAAGGTTACTAGCTTAGCAGGTACGATTGAAGTACCAGGAGATAAATCAATCTCACACCGAGCTGTCATGTTTGGTGCTATGGCAAATGGAAAAACCGAAATTACAAATTTCTTAATGGGCGCTGATTGTCTCAGCACTGTCTCATGTTTCCGTAAAATGGGTGTATCAATCGACATTCAGGAAGGACTTGTAACAGTAGAAGGGAAAGGCTTGGAAGGATTAAAAGAACCTTCTGAGATTTTAGACGTAGGAAACTCAGGTACCACTACCCGATTAATGATGGGGATTTTGGCAGGGACAAATTTCCATTCATGCATTATTGGGGATGAGTCTATAGCGAGAAGACCTATGTCACGTGTAACAAAACCATTAAGAATGATGGGTGCAAAAATTGATGGGAGAGAAGATGGCCAATATACGCCTTTAGCAATCCGCGGTACGAGTTTAAAGGGTATTCATTATGAATCACCTGTTGCAAGTGCACAGGTTAAGTCAGCAGTCCTTTTGGCAGGCTTACAGACAAACCTAGAAGAAACAACGGTAACAGAGCCACACAAATCACGAGACCATACAGAGCGTATGCTTAGAGCGTTTGGTGTAGAAGTTAATGAAGATGAAAGATCAGCAACAGTAAAGGGAGGACAAAGCTTAAAAGCGACTAATATCTTTGTCCCTGGTGATATTTCATCTGCTGCTTTTTTCCTTGTGGCAGGGGCAATCGTACCAAATAGTGAAATTCTCCTAAAAAATGTTGGAATTAATCCTACAAGAACAGGAATACTTGATGTATTAAAAATGATGGGTGCAACCATTGAAATTATTCCGCAACAAGATCAGACGTTTGAACCAATTGCAGATATTTTGATAAAAACGTCCACTTTAAAGGGAACAACGATCAGCGGTGATTTAATTCCTAAATTAATTGATGAGATCCCGGTCATTGCCTTACTAGCTACACAAGCAGAAGGTGAGACGATCATTAAGGACGCAAGTGAGTTAAAAGTGAAGGAAACGAATCGAATCGATACTGTAGTCGGTGAATTATCAAAAATAGGAGCAACGATTAAAGCAACGGATGATGGTATGGTGATAACCGGTAAAACCAAATTAACAGGTAATGCAGCTGTTTCTAGTCATGGTGACCATCGAATAGGTATGATGCTTGCGATTGCTTCATGTATTACTGATGAACCAATTGAATTACATGATGCTAATGCGATTGGTGTATCATATCCATCGTTTTTTGAGCATCTATCCTTGTTAACAAAATAATCGTACATTCTTTTTTACTTACAAAGAAAGAGAATAGCTTTATTTATTTTATGAATCGTTATGATTTTCAAATAGATAAGCTGTCTCTTTCTTTATAACACTTCCCTTACTTCTTATAAAAAAATCTCCAATGATTGTAATAAATATGCCCCTTTTTTCATAGCTTGTCTTAAGAGGATGGAAGGTGGGGTGTCTGATGAGGTATATTATAGACAACGCAACAATTGTAAAGGCAAATGGATTAGAAAAAACCTCTATATTAATTAATAAAAACAAAATTGAGTTTATGCGGCAGTCAATGGATAATATTCGATTTATGCGAATGGATATGAGTTCATATTTATTAACCCCAGGATATGTCATGCTTGATTTTTCTCTTCACTCATTACTTCATTTTCAACAATTCAAACAGAATTTGATTCATCACTACATGAAAAAAGGTTGTACATCACTTTTAACAGTTGTAGATATTCATTTTGAGCACGAATTAGGTGCAACATTAAAACAAAAGAGACATCAAATGATTAATTCTCCAATTGATTATTATATCGGTATTAAAATTCCATTAAAATTACTTTCTCCTTCAATGATTAGAAAATGCAAGCAACAACAAATAGCAGTGGTTTTTGTTGAAATTGATGAGACTGACAAGCTATCCTCAAAATCATGGGGATGGATTAGAGATGCAATGTTTTCAAACCCGATTACACTTATTCCTTTTCTTAAGGAAAAGAATGAATTCGTTAATAAAAAGCCAAAACAACTTCTTCATTGGGAACGAATCATGAAAGAGCATCGCCTTTCTTCAATTGTATCTCCTTTAGAAGAAGGAGTACCATTGTCAAAAGATGTGTTGATGAGGTTAGGCATTTATCCTGAAAAAGGTGATATTCGCGTTGGCGGCCAAGTAAACTATAATTTGTACAAACTAGGTGAAATAAGGTATCATACCGATGGTAAACCAGTTATTAATGCTATAGAACAACATCCTACGATAACTGTACATCAAGGAAGAATAATGAATGTAGATGGAGAAACTTCTTTTATTCCTGGAATAGGGGTAGAATGTTTTATTCCGATTTCAGGTCGTTTCATACCACAATCAGTATCCTTTTGATGTATGATAAAGATATACATTATACAATATAGATTTTAAAGATAACAACCATGTATTTACCATTGTTCAGAAGAAAGGAAGAACTATGTTTAATCAAGTACTAAACGAAGCAATAAATCTTGTAAATAAAGGTGAAACTGAAGAAGGATTAAATTTATTGGCAAATATTTTGCCGACATTGCATGACGAAGAAAAACTCCAACTTGCTGATCAGTATTTTCAATGGGGAATCATTGATAAAGCACATGACATTATCGAAGAACTTCATTTTCTTTATCCTGAGGAAACCCAAATTACGTTGTTTTTAGCAGAGCTATATTTAGATCTAGAAAAGGAAGAGCAAGCGATTGAATTATTAAATCAAATTCCAATAGAAGATGAGGCATATCCTCAAGCACTGTTATTATTGGCTGATTTATACCAAATGCAAGGTCTGGCAGAAGTAAGTGAGCAAAAATTGCAGGAGGTAAAATTGTTATTACCTGATGAGCCAGTCATTGATTTTGCATTAGGAGAGTTTTACTTTCACCAGGGACAATATAAACACGCAATTCCTTATTATGAAACGATCATTATGGTGAGTAATTCCTTTTCAGGCGTTTTTATTGATCAACGGTTAGCGGAGTGTTTGAGTTCAATTGGGGAATTTGAAGAGGCATTAGATTATTACAAACAAGCAGCAGACAAACATGAAGATCTTACTACATTATTTGGATATGCATTTACGGCTTACCAAGGGGGATTTTCAAAAACAGCGATTCAACAATTTCTTAAGCTAAAAGAAGCAGATCCCCACTATTCATCACTATATTTATATTTAGCAAAGGCTTATGAACAGGAAGGCCTATTACAAGAGAGTATTAAAACCGTTCAAGAGGGTATTAAGTTTGATGAATACAACAAGGAATTATACCTGTATGGCGCGAAGGTGGCGATTAAATCGGGGTATATGAATGATGCTAAACAATTGTTAAGGGAATCACTTGCGATAGATCCTGGTCATATAGAGGCTGCACTTACATTAACTAATATCTTTCTTCAGGAAGAGGAATTTGATGATGTGATTGATGTCATAAGTGAATGTAAAAAATATGGAGAAGAAGATCCTCAATTTGAATGGAATTTAGCCCGAGCATATCACCAAAAAGAAGAGTATACACAGGCATTAAACCATTATCAACTAGCATATAATTCTTTCAAGGATCAACGAGATTTTCTATATGAATATGGGTACTTTTTAATGGAGGAAAGTCGCAGAAAGGAAGCAAAGGAAGTTTTTGGACGAATTTTAAGGCAGGATCCTTCTAATGTCGAAATTGGTGAGATATTGCTACAATTAGAAGATGAGTTTTAAGTGAGAAAAGAAGGATTTTATTTTTATTTTGTGGAATTATCAAAGTAAGAATAAACTGTACTGCAGAGGAGGGAATTCTATGGTGGCCCCTGTATCTGTCCACGAAAAGAAAGATTTTATCAGGTGGTTTTTAAACCATTATCAACTGAAAAGAAGAGAATGTGTCTGGATTTTAAATTATTTAATGAGTCATGATACCCTAATGGAAAAAGTTCACTTTGTGGAACAAGCACAATACTGCCCGCGGGGAATAATCATGTCAACGCATTGTGTTGAAGAAGTTCCTTTTCGCTTTTATAAAGAAAATGTGATGACAACAGATGCGGAAAAATCTTTCCATGATATACGTTTAAATAAAGACGAAGAGCTTTTTATTCAACTTAATTTTAGATCTGCTTATCAATCACCGCACTACGCAGCTGTTTTAGAATCAAATCCGTTTATGCCGGAACACCTCCATGGAAATGAGAAGGATCGGGAAGTTGCTGAACAGGTGCTTGAACACTCATTGCAAACATTCCAAAAAGAAAAGCTTTTGCAATTAATTGATGAAGCACTTGACCGTCAGGACAAAGACGAATTCCAAAGATTAACCCAGCGATTATTAGAACTAAAAAAATAATACTGTTTCGTGAAAGGGGCTGATGAAGATTATCAGCTCCTTTCATTTTTAAGTTTAACAATTTGTAGAACAAGCATTATAATAGATCTATTGTTAATTAAAGATAGGAGTGGAAAACATGAAGTGGGTTTTAAATGATGTTGATGTGTACAATCAATCAAAAGAGTATGTAGATACGGCAATCATTCCTTTAATTCCTGTCGCCTTAGAATCTGAATTTAAAGGAACTGTTTCAAAAGGTGAGTTTATCACGTATGTTTGCAATGAACTTGAGAGACAATTAAAAGGAAGAGTTTTCTTGTTTCCTTCATTTTCTTATTTAAAAAATTCAACAAATGTGATTGAAAATGTACTAGAATGGAAAACTGAAATAAAGCAGGAATTTAAACATGTTTTTTTCTTGACTAGTGATGAAGTGTTAAAAAACGCAAGCAGTGAACCGCTAAAGGAAAATCTTATTTGGTTGCCGGCAGTCCCGTTTGAACATATGGATGAAAAACTGATGAGAAAGCTTTTACAAGATCAAATCGAACAAATTTTGAACATTTTATTACAATCTTGGAATAATTGATAAAAACCTTTTCATTTCCAAGATTACAACTCAGGATTTTATTGACCTCATGGAAAGATTGATATATCATGAGTATGTCCTAGTTTTATATGTCATTTCCGTATGTCCTAAACGGACTTTAGCTTAAGATAGAGGGGGGAAAATGATGAGCGAGAAAAAACATCGAGTTTCTAGACGTCAATTCTTAAACTATACGCTTACTGGTGTAGGCGGTTTCATGGCTGCAGGTATGCTTATGCCAATGGTTCGCTTCGCACTTGACCCTGTGCTCCGACCAGCAGAAGAGACAGATTTAGTACAAGTTGTAAAAGTTGACGAAATAACGGAAGAACCTCAACGCTTTGACTTTAAAATCAAGCAAAAAGATGCTTGGTATGAATCTGAAGAAACGAGATCAGCTTGGGTTTTTAAAGAGGGTGAAAAAATTACCGCTTTATCACCTATCTGTAAACATTTAGGCTGTACAGTTGGTTGGAATAACGATCCGGCTAACCCGAACCAATTTTTCTGTCCATGTCATTATGGCCGATATGAAAAAGATGGTACAAATGTTCCGGGAACACCGCCAATTGCTCCGCTTGATGTTTATGAAAGCGCAGTTAAGGACGGCTATTTATTCTTAGGTAAAGCAAAACCACGAGGGGAGGCGTAATGATTGCTTAACAAAATTTATGATTGGGTTGACGAACGTCTAGATATTACGCCGATGTGGCGCGATATTGCTGACCATGAAGTTCCTGAACACGTAAACCCAGCACACCATTTTTCTGCCTTTGTATATTGCTTTGGCGGATTGACATTCTTTGTAACCGTTATTCAAGTTCTTTCTGGTATGTTCTTAACAATGTATTATGTACCAGATATTAAGAATGCTTGGGAATCAGTTTTTTATTTACAAAATGAAGTTGCTTTTGGTCAAATTGTACGTGGTATGCACCACTGGGGAGCTAGCCTCGTTATTGTTATGATGTTCCTACATACATTGCGCGTATTTTTCCAAGGTGCTTATAAAAAACCGAGAGAGTTAAACTGGATCGTAGGCGTACTTATTTTCTTTGTAATGCTTGGTCTTGGTTTAACTGGTTATTTATTGCCATGGGATATGAAAGCGTTGTTTGCAACAAAGGTTACTTTGCAAATTGCTGAATCCGTGCCTTTAATTGGACCAACTGTTAAAACATTATTATCTGGCCATCCAGAAATCGTAGGTGCTCAAACACTAACACGTTTCTTTGCAATCCATGTATTCTTTTTACCTGCTGCACTTTTCGGATTAATGGCCGCTCACTTTATAATGATTCGTAAACAAGGTATTTCTGGTCCACTATAAGAACTAGTTTCATAAAGAAATTTACTAACGATACAAACATTTGATATCGGATACCACCTTAGTAAGGAGGGGAAATCATGCATCGCGGAAAAGGTATGAAATTTGTAGGTGATTCTCGTATTCCTGCAGAGAAGAAGCCTAATATTCCGAAGGACTACTCGGAATATCCAGGGAAAACAGAAGCATTCTGGCCAAACTTTCTATTAAAGGAATGGCTTGTAGGTGCTGTTTTCTTAATTGGATTTTTATGTTTAACAGTAGCTCATCCATCGCCGCTTGAGCGTGTGGCTGACCCTACTGATGCTGGTTATATTCCACTGCCAGACTGGTACTTCTTATTCTTATACCAATTGTTAAAATATTCTTATGCATCTGGTCCATATACGGTTATCGGAGCAATTGTTATTCCTGGTCTAGCTTTTGGTGCTTTAATGCTTGCCCCATTCCTAGATCGCGGACCGCACCGTCGTCCTGCTAAACGCCCAATTGCTGTCGGTATGATGCTTCTAGGAATTGCTGCTACATTTTACTTAACTTGGGAATCTGTTGCTACCCATGACTGGGAAGCTGCTGCTGAACAAGGTAAGATTAAAGCTGAAGCAGATATCGATAAAGAATCAGAAGGTTATAAACTTTATCAGGAGCAAGGCTGTATATCATGTCATGGTGACAATTTAGAAGGCGGAGCTGCTGGTAAAGCACTTGTTGATAATGGATTAGAACCTGATAAAATTGCAGATATCGCTAAAAATGGTCAAGGTGCCATGCCAGCTGGTGTCTTTAAAGGGACAGATGAAGAGTTAAAAGTATTATCAGAGTTTATCTCTAGTGTTAAGTCAAAATAAAAAGCTGACATTTGTCAGCTTTTTTTATACGTAAAGATCTGCAATATAAATAGGATAAGGAGGATGTTTTCTTTATCCTGAGTCTCTTATTGCAGGAACCCCTTATTAGTAAGTTATAAAAATCTTTAGGACTGGTATATAAAAAATGAAAATGATACAGCATATATTAGGGCAAAAATCTATTCTTTCTATCATGTTTTTAATTAACTTTTTAGGAACAGTATATGGGTATTATTGGTATAGGTTTCAATTAGCTGATACCCCTGCACAATTTTATATTTTTGTTCCAGATAGCCCGACAGCAAGCCTTTTCTTTGTTATTGTTTTACTAGGATTCTTACTGAGAACTAATTTTCCCCTTATTGAGGCACTGGCCATTGTCACTCTTTTTAAATATGGCATATGGGCTGTTATAATGAACATTCTCGTTTTGATAAGTAATGGGAGTTTACCTTGGGAAGGTTACATGCTCATAGCATCACATTTTGGAATGGCTGTGCAAGGGTTGCTATATTCACCGTATTATCGCTTTAAAACTTGGCATATAATTGTTGTGGCTGTTTGGACATTACATAATGATGTGATAGATTATGTTTTTGGAATGATGCCTAGGTACAGTGACTTAATGGATTATATGACTCAAATTGGTTACTTTACATTTTGGTTGAGTATTATTTCATTATTTATTGCTTATTTTTTAGTAATAAAAAAAGATTCTTATAAATTATCGTTGCCACAGTCTAGCTCTTAATTGCTAGGCTTTTTTGGATTTGAAAAAAACTTCACTCGCATTCATTATTTTGGTCTATCCTTGTCCATTTCGACATAGGTTTTTTAGTAGAAGTTGGTAGTGTCAAAAGTTCTATGAAAAAACAACGTTTTAGTTTTAATTAACACCGAAGTGAACTTGTTGACCGCCGCAATCGCTCTTGACAAACACACCAATGGTTT
>NZ_CANNCR010000007.1 GCF_947503125.1 uncultured Metabacillus sp. | reverse complement strand
AATGTAATTATTTTGGATTATTTCCCATTTTATGAGATGGTTGACTAAATGCTAAGATTTTTATGCAAAGCTAGTGATTTAGATGTAGATTATAGTTTTGTAGACAACCAAACTCTTGTACTTACTATTTGTCTCAATAAAAATCTAAGAATATAATGGAGGATATAGTTAAGAAAGCACTATACAGATCAATAGCATTAAGAAAGGAGGGATTATTTTGCCTTTCGTTCACCTTCAAGTAAAAAGTGCTTACAGTCTCTTAACAAGTGCAGCAAAGCTGGACAGGCTGGTAAGTAAAGCAAAATCGCTTCATTTTCAAGCCCTTGCTTTAACAGATGACCATGTTATGTACGGAGCAATTGCATTTTATAAATTATGCAAGCAACATGATATTAAGCCAATTATTGGATTAACGATAAAAGTGATCGATGATCAAGAGGAAAGAGAAGCTGCTCCGCTTGTATTACTTGCTGAAAATAATAGCGGGTATCAAAATTTAATCAAGATCAGCAGTGCGTTGCAAACGAAAACTCCAGATGGGCTGCCTGTAAGATGGTTAAAGAGTTATAGCCATGGTTTAATTGCAATTACCCCCGGTTCGGATGGGGAAATTGAACAAATGCTTATGGAAGGTAATCGTGTGAAAGCGAAAGAGCTTTCAATGAAATATCAAGCGATTTTTGGACAGGAATCCTTTTATTTTGGCATTCAAAATCACTTCTTACATCAAGATAAACAGCTTATGGAAGAAATCATCTTATTAAGTGAAAAAACACAAATACCGATTGTTGCAACAAACAATGTTTCTTATATAGAGAAAGAAGATTTTTTTGCTCAAAAATGTTTAGTCGCTATTAAAAATGGTAAGAAGCTTTCAGATGAACATGTGGATCTGGAAACACCAAATGAATATTATTTAAAATCGCCGCAGGAGATGATTACATTATTTGATGATCATCCAGAAGCGTTGGAAAATTCATTAATAATAGCGAATCGTTGTAATGTGAATCTTGAACTGGGGGTAACTCACCTGCCCAAATTCCCAACACCCAATCAGGAAAGTGCGGATGATTATCTCGAAATGCTCTGCCGAAAAGCATTGCCTGTACGGATTAAGAAAATAGATAAGGTTTATCAAGATCGGCTAGCGTACGAATTAAGTGTCATCAAAAGAATGAATTTTAGTGATTATTTTCTCATTGTATGGGACTTTATGAAATATGCTCATGAAAATGGTATTCTTACTGGTCCCGGCCGGGGTTCTGCGGCAGGCTCGCTTGTATCCTATGTCTTAAAAATAACGGATGTTGATCCAATAAAGCATCGTCTATTGTTTGAACGGTTTTTAAATCCTGAGCGAATATCGATGCCTGATATCGATATTGACTTTCCAGATACAAGACGTGACGAAGTTATTGAATATGTTGCGAAGAAATATGGAAAAATCCATGTCGCACAAATTATTACATTCGGTACATTGGCAGCAAAGGCTGCAATCCGTGACGTCGGGAGAGTCATGGGAGCCTCGACAAAAGAAATGGATTACCTATCCAGACAAATTTCATCCCGACCTGGTGTCAGCCTTTCAAAAGCCATATCAGAATCTAAAAATTTACAAAAAGCGATACAAGAAAACAATTTATATAAAAGAATAATAGATACAGCGTTAAAAATTGAAGGACTTCCAAGGCACGCATCTACACATGCTGCAGGTGTTGTGCTAAGCGACCAGCCTCTTACAAACATTGTCCCCATACAAAATGGGGCACAGGATGTTTATTTAACTCAGTTTACAATGGATTATTTAGAGGATTTAGGCTTATTAAAAATGGATTTTTTAGGTCTAAGAAATTTATCCTTGATAGAAAATATAACAAAATTAATTCGGCGTGAAGAAGGAGTTTCAGTTAACTTAACGAACATTTCTTATCAAGATAAAAAAACATTTGCTCTTCTTTCAAGCGGAGATACAACTGGGATTTTTCAACTGGAATCGGAAGGAATGAGAAATGTATTAAAGCGTTTAAAGCCAACAAGTCTAGAAGATATTGTCGCGGTAAATGCCTTATATCGTCCGGGGCCAATGGAAAATATCCCTCTGTACATTGAAAGAAAGCATAACAAAAAACCAGTGCATTATTTGCATCCTGCTCTTGAACCCATTTTGCATTCAACTTATGGAGTTATTGTCTATCAAGAACAAATTATCGAAATTGCCTCAACGATTGCTGGCTTTTCTTTAGGTGAAGCTGATTTATTAAGACGTGCAGTTAGTAAGAAAAAGAAGGAAGTCCTTGATGAGGAAAGAGAGCATTTCGTAAAAGGCTGTTTGGCAAATGGTTATGACCGAGAAGTAGCGATGAAAACTTATGATTTGATCGTCAAATTCGCTAATTACGGCTTCAATCGAAGCCATGCAGTTGCTTACAGTATGATTGCTTATCAGCTTGCTTTTCTGAAAGCAAATTATCCACTGTATTTTACAACAGCTTTATTAACAAGTGTCATTGGAAATGATGAGAAGGTCTCACAGTATATTCGTGAAGCCCAGCAAAAAGGAGTGACGATCTTACCTCCTTCAGTAAATAATAGCGCATATCCTTTTTTAGTTGAAAATGGTATGGTGCGCTTTAGTTTAATGGCGATAAAAAATGTTGGTATTACAGCGATAAAGGAAATTTTTCATGCTCGGCAAAAGAAACCATTCATCGACTTATTTGATTTTTGCATCCGGGTATCAATGAAAATTGTAAATCGGCGTACAATCGAACAATTAATCTTTTCAGGGGCAATGGATGATTTTGGGGTAGACCGTGCAACCTTGCTTGCCAGTTTAGATGTTGCCATTGAGCATGCGGAGCTGTTAAAACCGGCAGATGATCAGCAATTTGACTTATTTAATGAAGAGGAATTTACTCTAAAGCCTAAATACATCGAAGTTGAACCATTTAAAATAGAAGAAAAATTAAAGTTTGAAAAAGAGTCGCTCGGCTTTTATTTTTCAAGTCATCCTGCAGAATTGCATCGAAAGAAATTTGAGCTGGCCGGTGCAGACCTGATAGATGAAGTACAGGTCAAACTAAATAAACGAGCTTCAATTGGGATCATGGTTTCAAGTATCCGAACCATTCGCACCAAAAAAGGCGAGGTAATGGCATTTTTAAAAGTTGGTGATGAGACTGGTGAGATGGATGCGGTCATGTTCCCGCAATTCTATACAAAATTTAGCGAAAAAATGTCTTCTGGGAACATTTTTCTTTTAGAGGGGAAAGTAGAAAGACGTCAAGAAAAAGTTCAGTTTATCATCCAACAGGTCATATTACCAGAGGAGCTGCCTAGCCAAGACGGGTTTGGCAAGCTTTTTATAAAAATTGATCGGCAAATGGAATCAGAAAGACTCTTAAGTGTAAAAAAACTTCTTAAAGCTTTTCATGGCGATACACCGGTTTTTCTTTATTATGAAACGGATAAACGTACGGTACAGCTAGGTAAAGAGTATTTTATTTCGCCAACAGAAGAATGCTTGAATGAATTGATAAAATTATTAGGGAAAAGTAATGTGGTGTTAAAGAAATAATCATCTAATTAGTCAATAATAATCATTTCTTCTAAACCTATGTTATAGGAAATAGAAGGACAGCTTTCCTAGATCATATGGGGCTTTTCTAAACGATTGGATATAAAACCTTCTTTACAAACAAATGAATTATGTTATCATTTAATAGGATTATAGGTGGTCAGACCACTTATGAGATAGGATAAAATTACGAGAAGTTCTTGAACAATAGTCTGTTCTTGCAACTTTACAAGGTACAAAGGGGATGTTCATGATGTCATTGAGAGAAGAAGCATTACATATTCACCGTGTAAACAAAGGAAAGCTTGAATCGAAGTCTAAAATACCTGTTAGAAATGCACATGACTTAAGTCTTGCTTATTCACCAGGAGTCGCGGAGCCTTGTAAAGATATTTATGATGATCAAAATAAAGTATATGACTATACCATGAAGGGGAATATGGTTGCAGTTGTATCAGATGGAACAGCAGTGCTGGGACTAGGGAATATTGGACCGGAGGCTGCTTTGCCTGTCATGGAGGGAAAAGCCGTATTATTTAAAAGCTTTGCGGGGGTAGATGCTTTTCCAATATGTCTAAATACTACAGATGTTGATGAAATCGTTAATACGGTTAAACTTCTTGAGCCAACCTTTGGCGGGGTCAATCTTGAAGATATCGCTGCACCAAACTGCTTTGTGATTGAAGAGCGTTTAAAAAAGGAAACGAATATTCCGATATTCCATGATGATCAGCACGGAACAGCAATCGTAACGGTTGCAGGTCTTGTAAATGCTTTGAAATTAGTTGATAAAAGCATGTCGAATATACGAGTAGTTGCAAATGGCGCCGGGGCAGCAGGGATTGCAATCATTAAACTTCTATATACTTATGGAGTTAGAGATATTATTATGTGTGATTCAAAAGGTGCTATTTATGAGAATCGTCCGACTGGGATGAATGAAGTAAAAGCGCAGGTGGCAAAATTTACGAACCGAGATCAAATTGCCGGATCCCTTGCTGATGTAATAAAAGATGCCGATGTCTTTATTGGTGTATCTGTTGAGGGTGCGTTAACAAAAGAAATGGTTCAATCAATGAGCGATCAGCCAATCATTTTTGCAATGGCAAACCCAGTTCCGGAAATTATGCCGGAGGATGCAAAAGCAGCTGGAGCTATGGTTATTGGTACGGGACGCTCTGATTTTCCAAATCAAGTCAACAATGTGCTGGCATTCCCGGGAATTTTTAGAGGTGCATTAGATGTTCGCGCTACCCATATTAATGAGAAAATGAAAATAGCAGCAGTTGAAGCTATTGCCTCACTTGTTACTGAAAATGAATTAAGGCCAGATTATGTTATTCCTGCTCCTTTTGATCCTCGCGTTGCTCCAGCAGTAGCTTCTGCCGTGGCAAAAACCGCGATGGAGACAGGGGTAGCGAGAATAAAAGTAGATCCAGAGGAAGTTGCTGAAAAAACAAGAAGGCTTGCGATTATTGAGTAGAAGTGAGTGATTTGTCTTTGACGACTGAACAATCAAAAGTTTATATAGGAATTCTTCGTCATATTAGAGCTTATATCGCTGAAAATCAGCTTTCTTATGGTGATAAGATCCCTTCTGAACGAGAATTTGCTGACAAGCTTAAGGTAGGTAGATCCTCTGTAAGGGAGGCATTACGTGCACTTGAGCTATTAGGGATGATTGAAACAAGAAGGGGAGAAGGAACATTTCTTAAAGACTTCAGGGAACATCATCTTATCGAATTGCTGGGAACATTCATTTTAGAAGATTCAAAAGTGGTTGATGATATTATAGAAATGAATGTTCTTCTGGAAAACAATGCACTTAATTTACTATTACAAAATAATTGTGAAAAAGAACTTATTCTTTTAATAGAAAAGCTTACAAACCATACAATGACAAGATATGAAGTAATGAAAGAACTTATGCAATTATCTAATAACCATCTCCTTTTTCGAATATGGTCTGTATTAAATGAGTATGTTACGTATGTCTGCAAACGGGATGTGGGGATGGTTTATCCGGATGAAAAATTAGAAATGCTTATAAAAGGCTTATTAAATAAAGAACGAGAAAAAGTTTTTGAAGCATATGAGGCCATATCACTTGAGGAAAATGTCGAATAGTTACTGACATACTTCAACAACATGCTTGTTCAACTTTCGTTAAAGTAATAACGAGGGTCATGTACTATTGCTTTCCTAACACAGCTATGATATCTATAGTAAACATTATGAGGTGCCACGTTAGTGAAAAAGATTTGTAGAGAAACGATGAAACAGCTTTAGAAAAGGGGAGGTACCGTTTTGTTAAAAGATTTATTTACGAAACCGAAACCGAAGAAAAAAAAATATGCGCAGGTTCCATCCGAGCAAACAAAACAAGATGTTCCAGAAGGAATAGTTAGCAAGTGTCCAAGCTGCAAAAAAATTATCTATTCAAAAGAACTAGTAAAAAACCATAAGATTTGTTTAAATTGCGGCTATCACTATCAAATGAATGCAAGAGAACGAATTCAGAGTTTATTTGATGAGAATAGCTTTGTTGAATATGATAAAGACATGATTTCAGAAAATCCATTGCAATTTCCAGGTTATGAGGAAAAGCTTGAAAAGGACCGTCAAAAAACGAAGCAAAATGAGGCGGTTGTTACAGGAGAAGGCACGATAAACGGTTATAAAACGACTGTTGCCATTATGGATGCCAGCTTCAGAATGGGAAGCATGGGTTCAGTGGTTGGAGAAAAGATTACTCGTGCAATTGAAAAAGCAAATGAAAAAGGCCTGCCTTTTATTATTTTAACTGCTTCTGGTGGTGCCAGAATGCAGGAAGGTGTCCTAAGCTTAATGCAAATGGCAAAAACGAGCTCTGCATTAAAGCTTTATAGCGATAATGGCGGTTTAATTATTTCTGTTATGACACATCCGACAACAGGCGGTGTATCTGCAAGCTTTGCTTCTCTTGGTGATTATAATTTTGCAGAGCCTGGCGCATTAATCGGATTTGCAGGAAGAAGAATTATTGAGCAAACGATAAGGGAAGAGCTTCCTGAAGATTTCCAAACTGCTGAATTTTTATTAAAGCATGGACAGCTTGACGCCGTTATTGATCGTCGAGAGTTAAAGGATACGCTTGAGAATATTCTAGATATCCATCAAGCAGGAGGTGAAATAACATGGTAGGCGAACTGGAATTTGAAAAGCCCGTTGTCGAGCTTAGGAAAAAAATCAGTGAACTGAAAGAATTTACTAGCCAATCAGATGTTGATTTAACCTCTGAAATTGAGAAACTTGAAGCTAGATTGGAAAAACTCGAAAATGAGATTTATACGAATATTAAGCCTTGGGACAGAGTCCAAATTGCAAGGCATCCAAATAGACCGACAACATTAGATTATATCGAACATATTTTTACTAATTTCTTTGAATGTCATGGTGACCGCTATTTTGGCGACGATGAAGCCATTGTAAGCGGGATTGCTAAGTTTAAGGGGCTTCCTGTTACCGTTATTGGTCATCAACGTGGGAAGGATACGAAGGAAAATATCAGAAGGAATTTTGGTATGCCGCATCCTGAAGGGTATCGTAAAGCATTAAGATTAATGAAGCAAGCTGATAAATTTAACCGTCCTATTATTTGCTTTATTGATACAAAAGGCGCTTATCCAGGAAAAGCAGCGGAAGAGCGCGGTCAAAGCGAAGCAATTGCTAAAAACTTGTTTGAAATGGCTGGATTGTCTGTACCAGTTATTTGCGTTGTTATTGGTGAAGGCGGTAGTGGAGGTGCTTTAGCATTGGGTGTTGGCAACCACATTCATATGTTAGAAAACTCTACTTATTCTGTTATCTCACCAGAAGGTGCTGCAGCTTTGCTATGGAAGGATTCCGGATTAGCTAAAAAGGCAGCAGAAACAATGAAGATAACAGCACCAGACCTAAAGGAACTGGGCGTTGTTGATGAAATTATCCCTGAAGTTAAAGGTGGAGCACATAAAGATATCACAAAACAAGCAGGGTATATAGAAGAAGTATTAGCAAGCTCTTTAAAGGCTCTTTCAGCAATGAATGGCGAAGAGTTGATTCAGCATCGATACGAAAAGTATAAAAGAATAGGGCAAGTATCATTTACAAATGAGTTACTTGGGGTAAAATAAAGAACGTGTGGCCATTGGTCCACGTTTCTTTTGAGTAATAGATATATTCATGGACGTTGGTGCAATCAACCAAGCATGCAAGCAAGGACAATAATTTAGCAAAATTACATAATTCATTAAACACAGAGATGAATTTATTGTATAATGAGATAGGCTCTTAAAAAGGTTATTCGACAAAAGCTGCATACAGCTTATGTTGTTTTTGACTTTCATTGCAAGTTAGTTTTTAATTAAATGAATAATGCTATATTATATAGTGGGGTGAAGAGTTTGAAGAAAATAGGTGTTTTAACGAGTGGAGGAGATTCTCCAGGTATGAATGCTGCTGTAAGGGCAGTTGTTCGTAAGGCAATTTATCATAATATTGAAGTATACGGTATTTATCACGGATATACCGGATTAATTGAAGGTCGTATTGAAAAATTAGAATTAGGTTCTGTTGGAGATATTATTCACCGCGGCGGTACAAAATTGTATTCTGCTAGATGTCCTGAATTTAAGACAATTGAAGGACAAAAAAAGGGTATTGAGCAGCTGAAAAAGCATGGTATTGAAGGATTAGTCGTTATAGGCGGAGATGGCTCATATATGGGAGCTAAAAAGCTTACTGAGCATGGATTCCCATGTGTTGGAGTACCTGGCACTATCGACAACGATATCCCTGGAACTGACTATACAATTGGTTTTGATACTGCACTAAATACGGTAATCGATGCAATTGATAAAATTCGTGATACAGCTACATCACATGAACGTACATATGTTATTGAAGTTATGGGAAGACATGCTGGGGATATTGCATTATGGTCTGGTTTAGCAGGAGGAGCCGAAACGATTTTGATTCCAGAAGCTGACTATGATATGGAAGATATTATAACTCGTTTAAAGCGCGGCCATGATCGTGGTAAAAAGCATAGTATTATCGTTGTAGCAGAAGGTGTTGGAAGCGGAGTGGAATTTGCAAAACAAATTGAAGCAGCTACTTCTTATGAAACACGCGTCTCTGTTTTAGGACATGTTCAACGCGGAGGATCACCAACTGCTTTTGACCGTGTATTAGCTAGCAGATTAGGAGCTTACGCTGTTGAATTACTACTTGAAGGTAAGGGCGGACGTTGTGTAGGTATCCAGAAGAATGAATTGGTCCATCATGATATTTTAGAAATACTGGATCAACCTCATACAATTGACAATGATATGTACCGTTTATCTAAAGAACTATCTATATAATAGATAAAGGGTGGGATCGTTTTCATAAAGATCCCGATTTAAAGAGCTTAAGTTAATTGCGGGGAAATCGAACAAATATATAAAACCGTATTATAAGTGGAATTAGAGGTAATCTCTTCTTACATAGAGCTGCCTCCTTTCCACACAATTGGTAGGAGGAACATAAATGCGAAAAACTAAGATTGTATGTACAATCGGACCAGCTAGTGAATCGATTGAGAAATTAACAGAGTTAATGGAAGCAGGAATGAATGTTGCACGCTTAAACTTTTCTCATGGTGATTTTGAAGAACATGGAGCAAGAATTAAAAACATTAGAGAGGCTTCTGCAAAGCTAAATAAAACGGTTGCGATCTTATTGGATACAAAAGGTCCAGAAATTCGAACTCATACAATGGAAAATGGTGCAATTGAGCTTGAGGCTGGGAAAGAAATTATCATCTCTATGAATGAGGTTATCGGAACCACAGAAAAATTCTCTGTTACATATGAAGGTTTAATTGACGATGTACATATCGGCTCGACAATCCTTTTAGATGATGGTCTTATTGAACTTGAAGTTATTAGCTTAGATCAAGCTAACAATGAAATAAAAACACTTATTAAAAACAGCGGAACATTAAAAAACAAAAAAGGTGTAAATGTACCAGGTGTGAGTGTTAAGCTTCCAGGTATTACGGAAAAGGATGCAAAAGATATCGTATTTGGAATCGAGCAGGACGTTGACTTTATTGCAGCTTCATTTGTTCGTCGTGCTTCAGATGTACTTGAAATTAGAGAATTACTTGAAGAGCATAATGCAAGTCATATTCAAATCATTCCTAAAATAGAGAATCAAGAGGGCGTAGACAATATCGATGAAATCCTTGAAGTGTCTGATGGTCTTATGGTTGCTCGTGGCGACTTAGGTGTGGAAATACCTGCTGAAGAAGTGCCATTGGTCCAAAAGGAATTAATTAGAAAGTGTAATGCATTAGGAAAACCTGTTATCACAGCAACACAAATGCTTGATAGCATGCAGCGTAATCCTAGACCTACTCGTGCAGAAGCAAGTGACGTAGCAAATGCTATTTTTGATGGTACAGATGCGATTATGCTTTCAGGTGAAACGGCAGCGGGATCATATCCAGTAGAAGCGGTTAAAACGATGCATAACATTGCTTCAAGAGCTGAACAAGCTTTAGACTATAAAGCCATTTTAACGAAACGCAGTGCTCAAGTTGGCACAACAATTACGGATGCAATTGGGCAATCAACTGCATATACAGCATTAAATCTTGGAGTGTCAGCAATTGTTACGCCAACAGAAAGCGGTCATACGGCTAGAATGATCTCAAAATATCGTCCTAAAGCACCAATTATCGCGGTAACGGTTTCTGACTCAATTTCTCGTAAGCTTGCGCTTGTATGGGGAGTATATCCAAGAAGCGGAAACCATTCAACAACTACAGATGAAATGCTTGATAACTCAGTTATTGAAGCAATAAACAGTGGTTTTGTTTCCCATGGTGACTTAATTGTGATTACTGCTGGTGTTCCAGTTGGAGAAGCCGGAACAACAAACTTAATGAAAGTACATGTAATCGGAGATGTTCTTGCAAAAGGTCAAGGGATTGGACGAAAATCAGCCTTCGGTAAGGTTGTTGTTGCAAGCACAGCAAAAGATGCTAAGGAAAAGATGACAAAAGGATCTATCCTTGTTGCCCAAAGTACAGATCGTGATATGATGGAGGCGCTTGAGAAAGCTTCTGCATTAATTACAGAAGAAGGCGGGTTAACAAGCCATGCTGCTGTTGTAGGGTTAAGCCTTGGAATTCCTGTCATTGTAGGAGTCGAAGATGCTACAACCTTACTAAAGGACGGACAGGATATAACAGTTGACGCTGTACGTGGCGTAATCTACCAAGGACATGCAAGTGTACTTTAAGAAATAGTTTTTGGTTAAAAGTAGGGGAATCGGTTTTTACCGGTTCCTTTTTCAATTGGACAGATTACTTCTCTTTTATTAAGAAAACGAATAGAATAGGAATATAAAAACGAATAAAAAGAGCTTGTCCTTAACCATGTCTCTTATTTAAGAGGTGAGAAGATGAGATTATTAATGCTATTCATCATTGTCATACCTGCTTTAGAAATAGGTTTTCTCCTTTTATCTGGTAAAACCATTGGGGTCATACCAACAGTCCTCTTGATTATCCTCACGGGTGTCATAGGGGCTTGGCTTGCTAAAAAACAAGGAATCGAAGCGATAAGAAAAGTACAGCATCAAATGCAATATGGACAAATACCTAGTGATGCGATCATTGATGGATTATGTATATTAGTTGGAGGATTATTGCTTCTTACCCCTGGATTTATTACAGATATAGCAGGTTTTTTATTGTTATTTCCTTTAAGCAGGAAAAAAATAAAACCCTTCTTCATCACACTTATTCGTAAGTGGATTGATCGAAATCGAATAACGATCATTCGTTAATAGAGAAAGGATGACAAAAAGTCATCCTTTCCATTATTTTCCTTTGCCTACAACAAATGCCCATAAATCCTCGTATATTCCAGCACTATGCAATGTCTTGAAAATGACTAAAGTAACCGGACCTGCAATAAGGCCTAAAAACCCAATTAATTTATACCCAATGAAAAGAGAAACAAGTGTAGCAAGTGGATCTAATCCTATACTTGAGGAAAGAACTTTTGGTTCCATCACCTGACGTTGGATTAATACAATCAGATAAAGGATCCCGATTCCGATCGCAAGTGGGAGACTTCCACTAAAAGCCAGATAAATAATCCAAGGAAAGAATACCAGCCCTGTACCTAAATATGGAAGGATATCAACTAACCCTATCAGCAAAGCGATCGTTATTGCATAATCAATCCGAAGGATAAGTAGTCCGATTAGTACGATTGTTGTTGTAATCGAGATAAGGGTTGTTTGGGCACGAATAAAACCGATCAATGCCTTTTTTAATTCTTCAAAAATAGTTCTGCCGCTTTTTCTGGCTTTAACCGGCAAGATCGTACTTAAGGTATGTTTAAACTTATACCAGTCCTTGCTGATGAAAAAAGTAGCCAGCAAAGAAAAAATGATGACAGTTGCTGCATTGGGAAGCCAGCTAATCATGGCAGGTATATTTTCTAAAAAGCTTTTGATGAAATTTCCAACGCTTGAGGACACCTGCTCACCTATGTTTTGGATATTTGCGATGATGGATTGCTGTTGATTAGACTCTAAATTATTAAAAAGGTAGGTTAACTGGTTGTATATTGGCATTAGCTTTTCAACAAAAAAGGTTTCAAGGTAAACGGTAAGCAGTTTTAAATGCCCGGGGATCACCTTTGCCAAATATGTAGTACCAGACACGATTTCAGCAACTAATAGGATAAGGATTCCCGCAATAATACAAATTAAAAGTAAGATTGCTGTAATAACCGCTATGCCTCTTGGGAATTTTCCCTTTTGCTCCAATAAATTTACGAGCGGATTTATAAGAAAAGCGATAAAAATAGCGATGATAAAAGGATAGGTTAAAGTTGATAAATAATAAAAAAAGGAAAGACCGATAACCAATATTCCAACAATTAATAAAAGTCTTAACGTGCTATATAGATAGTCCAAACTCAAGTTTGTTTCCTCCCGAATTTTCGCGTCTTATAGCATATTTATTACAAGGTGGACACGTTTATGTAAACAAAAGGAGATATTTAAAGGGAATATATGAAAAAGTGAGACTTTTATCAGATGGGTTTACTGTCTGTTAAGATTGGGATAAAGTTTAAAGTTGTTAGTAAAGTTTCTGTATGGAGGGTCCATCATGTTTAGCCAACCGATGTTATTTTTACTTATTTTGTTAGGGATCGGACTGCTGGCAAAAAATCAGTCATTAATTATTGCAGTATCTTTTTTAATGATTATAAAACTGTTTGGTTTAGACTCAAAAATACTCCCTGCCATCGGCTCAAAAGGAATCAATTGGGGAGTAACGGTGATTACAATTGCTGTCCTTGTGCCTATTGCAACAGGGGATATTGGTTTTAAACAACTGCTAGATGCAGTGAAATCTGCCTATGCATGGATAGCATTAGGAGCAGGTATTGCAGTAGCCTTAATTGCCAAAAATGGCTTAACACTTTTGGCTGAAGATCCGCATATAACGACAGCCTTGGTTTTTGGGACAATTTTAGCGGTTTCGCTATTTAATGGAGTGGCTGTAGGTCCATTAATTGGAGCTGGTATAGCCTACCTCGCCATGCAAATCGTGAAGCTTTTCAGCTCATAAAGTTCGGGTTGCTCCAATCGTTAATAAAGCAGGAAATTATTTAAGGCAAAATGTACACTAATATAACAAAATTATGGTATGGTTATATATGTGTAGTCGAATGAAGTGGCAAAATCCCTAAAATAAAATTTTTCTAACAAATTTTTTGACCTTATTGAATTGTTTTCATTCACAAAAGTCTGATAATTGTTTATAATAGGGTTAGGTTCATTTAAATGCCTACATAATAGAAAATCTTGCTTTTCCCGACTCTACTGGGTAAATGATTAAGTTTTCTAAATACTATCACCATTTGAATGAAATATAGATAGTATATAATGAGTCAAGAATGATCGTTTTGACTCTTTTATCACAAAAAATGTAAGCATTTTCTTTTTTGGGCTTGCATTTGAGCAAGCGCTCAATCGTCAAAAAGTTTAAAAGAAAGAGCATTACGTATTTAATTGGTATAAAAGCATAAAATAAATTTGCTTATACTATAAAAAATATCTCTTACCACAGATATTTTTCTTACATATTCATTGATAGGAAAAATGAGATGGAAAACGGATTTTTGTGGGTAAAACTTTTAAACTTTAAAGATGAATCAAATGGGGAATAAAAGGTAAAGGAGAGGTTTAATATGACAGCAACACGCGGTCTTGAAGGAATCGTAGCGACTACTTCATCTGTTAGCTCGATCATTGATGACACACTAACATATGCGGGCTATAACATTGATGATTTAGCAGAAAACGCAAGCTTTGAAGAAGTGGTATATCTACTTTGGCACAGAAAGCTGCCAAATGCTGAGCAGCTGAATGAAATCAAAAAACAACTTGCGGAAAATGCAAAAATTCCACAGCAAGTCATCGAACACTTCAGAACATATCCTATCAATAGTGTGCACCCAATGGCAGCTCTTCGTACAGCTGTATCATTACTAGGCTTATTTGACGAGGAAGCTGATGTGATGGATACAGAAGCTAACTATAGAAAAGCAATCCGTTTACAAGCACAGCTTCCAATCGTTGTCACATCTTTTGCTCGCATCCGTAAAGGCTTAGAGCCAGTTGAGCCTAGAACAGACTTATCAATGGCTGCAAACTTCCTATATACGCTAACCGGTGAGGAACCTAATGAAGTAGCAGTTGAGGCGTTTAATAAAGCACTTGTTTTACATGCCGACCATGAATTAAATGCGTCAACTTTTACTGCTCGCGTTTGTGTTGCAACATTATCAGACGTATATTCAGGTGTTACCTCAGCTATTGGAGCATTAAAAGGCCCATTACACGGTGGAGCAAATGAAGCAGTAATGAAGATGCTTACTGAAATTGGTGAAGTGGAAAATGTAGAAAGATATATCAATGAAAAGCTGGATAATAAAGAAAAAATTATGGGCTTTGGTCATCGTGTATATCGTCAAGGAGACCCAAGAGCTAAACATTTAAAGAAAATGTCTGAGAAACTGACGAAATTAACTGGTGAACCGAAATGGTATGATATTTCAACAAAAGTTGAAGAAATTGTTAGATCCCGTAAACCATTGCCGCCAAACGTTGATTTCTATTCAGCATCTATGTACCATAGCTTAGGTATTGATCATGACTTGTTTACGCCAATTTTTGCGGTTAGCCGTGTTTCTGGCTGGTTAGCTCATATTTTAGAGCAATATGAAAACAATCGCTTAATTCGCCCGCGCGCTGAATATGTTGGTCCTGACAAGCAAGCTTATATACCATTAGAGCAGCGTGGTTAATAACCTGCTATTTAAATGGTAAGAATAGATTATGATCTCAAACACATCATCCTCCCTGTTTGATTGGGAGGATTGCTGTGTGAAATCATTATCTTCATAAAAATCAAAAAAATTATTTTAAATTCTCTGCAAAATTCTTTAAAAACTACTATACTAAAAAGTGTGCAAGCTATCCTTTGGATAATAGCTAAGATATAATACATAATCTGGGAGGTTATTTCTTTGACACAAGGTGAAAAAATTACAGTAACGAATGGCGTATTAAACGTACCAAACAATCCAATTATCCCATTTATTGAAGGTGACGGAATCGGTCCTGATATCTGGGCAGCTGCATCACGTGTATTAGAAGCAGCTGTTGAAAAAGCGTACAATGGTGAAAAAGAAATCGTTTGGAAAGAGGTTCTTGCTGGTGAAAAGGCATTTAATCAAACTGGCGAATGGTTACCAAATGAAACACTTGAAGTTATTCGTGAGTACTTAATTGCGATTAAAGGACCTTTAACAACACCAATTGGTGGAGGAATCCGTTCTCTGAATGTAGCACTTCGTCAAGAATTAGATTTATTTGTTTGCTTGCGTCCTGTACGTTATTTCCAAGGTGTACCTTCACCAGTTAAGCGTC
This sequence comes from uncultured Metabacillus sp., assembly GCF_947503125.1. Taxonomy (GTDB): domain Bacteria; phylum Bacillota; class Bacilli; order Bacillales; family Bacillaceae; genus Metabacillus. The sequence continues at coordinate 153,417 of NZ_CANNCR010000007.1, read as the reverse complement.
CAGAAGATACAGATATGGTTATTTTCCGTGAAAACACTGAAGATATCTATGCTGGTATTGAGTATGCAAAAGGTAGTGAAGAAGTTCAAAAGCTAATCGATTTCTTAAAAAATGAAATGGGCGTAAATAAAATCCGTTTCCCAGAAACTTCTGGTATCGGTATTAAACCTGTCTCCGAAGAAGGTACAAGCCGTCTGGTAAGAGCTGCAATCAATTATGCAATTGAGCATGGACGTAAATCTGTGACACTTGTTCATAAAGGAAACATTATGAAATTTACTGAAGGTGCCTTCAAAAACTGGGGATATGAGCTTGCTGAAAAAGAGTTCGGCGATAAAGTGTTTACTTGGGCAGAATATGACCGCATTGTTGAAAAAGAAGGGAAAGAAGCTGCAAATAAAGCACAAGCTGATGCTGAAGCTGCTGGAAAAATTATTGTAAAAGATGCAATTGCAGATATCTTCTTACAACAAATTTTAACTCGTCCTCGTGAGTTTGATGTTGTGGCAACAATGAACTTAAATGGTGATTACATTTCTGATGCATTAGCAGCACAAGTTGGTGGTATCGGTATTGCTCCAGGTGCAAACATCAACTATGAAACAGGACATGCGATCTTTGAAGCAACTCACGGAACAGCACCAAAATATGCTGGACTTGATAAAGTAAACCCATCTTCTGTTCTTCTTTCAGGTGTTTTAATGCTTGAACATTTAGGCTGGACAGAAGCAGCTGAATTAGTTATTAATTCAGTTGAAAAAACAATTGCTTCAAAAGTTGTAACATATGACTTTGCTCGTTTAATGGATGGAGCTACTGAAGTAAAATGCTCTGAATTTGCTGATGAGTTAATTAAAAACTTTGCTTAATAAATTGAGTATTATTTTATAAGGTAACTATACGGGCCTGCCTTTACAATAAGGTCGGCCCTGAATTACCTAACTTACATAATTAAAGGGGATGTTCAAATGGCAATCAAGCGTAAAAAGGTTTCTGTTATTGGCAGTGGTTTTACTGGTGCTACAACGGCATTTTTATTAGGCCAAAAAGAACTTGCAGATGTTGTATTAGTTGATATCCCACAAATGGAAAATCCGACAAAAGGAAAAGCTTTAGATATGCTGGAAGCAAGTCCTGTACAAGGATTTGACGCAAATATTATTGGTACATCAAATTACGAAGATACAGCTGACTCAGACATCGTTGTGATTACGGCTGGTATTGCCAGAAAACCTGGTATGAGCCGTGATGATCTTGTTTCGACAAATGCTGGCATTATGAAAAGTGTAACGAAGGAAGTTGTAAAATATTCACCAGAATGTACAATTATCGTTTTAACGAATCCTGTAGATGCCATGACATATACAGTATTTAAAGAATCAGGATTCCCGAAACACCGTGTCATTGGTCAATCAGGTGTATTGGATACGGCTCGTTTCCGTACATTTGTTGCACAAGAACTTAATCTTTCTGTTAAGGATGTAACAGGTTTTGTATTAGGCGGACATGGTGATGATATGGTACCTCTTGTACGTTATTCATATGCTGGAGGAATTCCATTGCAAACATTAATTCCAAAAGATCGTTTAGATGCGATCGTGGAAAGAACGCGTAAGGGTGGCGGAGAGATCGTTAATCTGCTTGGAAATGGAAGTGCTTACTATGCACCAGCTGCATCTTTAGTAGAAATGGTTGAAGCGATTTTAAAGGACCAACGTCGTATCCTTCCAACGATTGCTTATTTGGAAGGCGAATATGGGTTTGATGGTATTTATTTAGGTGTTCCAACTGTTCTAGGCGGAAATGGATTGGAAAAAATCATCGAACTTGAATTAACAGAAGAAGAAAAATCTGCATTAGAAAAATCCGCAGAATCTGTTAAAAATGTAATGAAAGTTTTATCTTAAGCTATTTTATTCTTTATCAAAAAAGAAAGTTGGGGTCATCCTCAATTTTCTTTTTTATCATAAGAATTTCATTTTAATCTCGTTAAATTGATGCGTTTTTTCTAATATAGTAAGGTGGTGCAAAGATGCTCCTTGGCAAAAAGCGAAAACTCGGAAGACATATTGAAGAGATAACAGTTGGAGAAAAATTATCATTAACAGAAAAAATTGAAGATAAAGATTTATTGCTTTATTTAGGCTTAACAAATGACGCCAATCCGCTCTATATACAGCATGATTATGCCTCGCAAACTCCATATGAAAAACCGCTCGTTCCAAGTTTAATGCTAACTGGAATTATTACTTCTGCCGTATCAAAATATTTACCTGGACCAGGTAGCCATATTGTTAAACAAGAATTAAACTTCCTTAAACCACTTTATCATTATAGTATTGTTCAATTCCTTTTTGAAGTCAGTGAAATCCATGCAGCAGAAAATCAAATAGTCGTTGAAGTTCAAGCTGTTAATGGCGATGAGGAGGTTATATTAGCAGGAAGCATTACCGTTTGTCCGCCTTGTAAAATAACACCTATTGAGGGAAAAGCTTTAGACAATTTCTAATTAATAAAAAAAACTGATCTAATAGGTCAGTTTTTTTATTACTATGATTCTTACCACTCCTTATTGATTAAGTGGGCAGCAAATCTGAGAGTAAGCATAAGTAAGTAAATAGATATAAATGTATGCAGCCAAGTCCAGGTTAAGTATTCAATTAAATCTGTATATTTTTCAAGCATAATTTCCGTCAGTGTTAAGGCGGCGGTATAGAGAAAGGCCTGCCTAATAATGCCCAAAAACTTGGAATGAAAGGTGGTTTGGTAAAAGTATATACAAACAACTGGAAAAAGGAGATATTCATAAAGAATGCTTGAAGAAAAATATTTATCAAAAAATTGCACCGGATATTTAAGCATTTTTTCTTCAACAACTAGAACACCAAGAAAAATGGAAAAATAAGAGGCCAATAAGTAAATAAGAATCCAATGCTTGATCGGGGGTTTTCTTAGACTATTAAGAAATAGGACAATCCCAAGGATAAGGAGTATCCATAGTATAACCTTTTCCATAGTATAATGCTCCTGTTCAAGTTGGTAACATATTTCTATAGGTAGTCAAAAACAGATAAATAAAATACGGCAAAAAAGACAGAAAGTATTAATGCCAAAGGTTTATTAACGTGATGAAGTCTGACCATCGGGAACATGGTGATCACAAAAATAGCTGACCAGCCGAACGACCATCCATTGTCATAAAATAATAACCCGTATTTTTCTGCAATCCACTCAAATACTAAGAAGGAAACAACCCATTTTAGAAAATAGATGATTTGTTTTTTTGGTTTATTAGGATAAGTGATAAAAAAACAAATGCTATTAAAGGATTTATAATCAGATTATGAACAAAATGAACATTCATTGGATTCAGTATGTGCATTTCTTTTAGTTCCCATAAATGAAAATTTGAATGTGAAATATACTCGTAAAGAAAAGAGGCCAAAGATATATATAGCATGGTTGGATAGTAGGTCTCCCAATTTTTCCAATCACCCTTTTTAAATGAAAGGTAAAGAACGAGGATGACAAATAGTAAGTGCATAATTCTTCTCCTAATCACATTATGTTTCCTATTATTACCATTAATGGTAAATAAATACTGAAATCATATGTGGTGATTTAGCCTTGTTCTTTTTACCTAGAATTCGCCAGGATAATTAAAAAACAAATAATGGAGCAGGGTCCTCCTTAATTTTCTGTGATCATAATTGAAAAAATCCCCCCGCAAATTGAAGTTTCCTATATAATAAAGGTAAAAAGAACTTGGCTATGATGGAGGGAAATACAATCCTTGGAGGCAGTTATGAGTAAGAAGATTCTTGTAGTAGATGATGAACAATCAATTTCAACTTTGTTAAAGTACAATTTAGAACAAGCTGGTTATAGTGTAACTACAGCGATGGATGGGGAAGAAGGGTTATATAGCTGTATAAATGAAGAACCAGATTTACTTGTTTTAGATTTAATGTTACCAAAAATGGACGGTATCGAAGTATGTAAGCAGCTTCGACAAAGAAAGATCATGGTACCGATTTTAATGTTAACAGCAAAAGATGATGAATTTGACAAAGTGTTAGGACTTGAACTTGGGGCTGACGATTATATGACAAAGCCATTCAGTCCAAGAGAGGTCGTTGCAAGAATAAAGGCTATTTTAAGACGAACACAATCACATCAAATTGAAACGGATTATAAAGAGACAGTCGATTCAGAACAGGTCATGATCGGTGATTTGAAGGTTCTTCCTGAACACTATGAGGCGTATTACGGCAAAGAACGGTTAGATTTAACTCCTAAAGAGTTTGAATTACTTGTGTATTTGGCTAAACATAAAGGCCGTGTCCTTACACGTGACCAACTGTTAAGTGCTGTTTGGAATTATGATTTTGCTGGTGATACGAGAATTGTCGATGTCCATATTAGTCATTTACGTGAAAAGATAGAAAGAAATACGAAAAAGCCTCTCTATATTAAAACTATCCGAGGACTTGGCTATAAGCTTGAGGAGCCCAAAATGAATGAATAAGTTTCGTTCACGGCTGTTATTTGCCTTAATTATTTTAGTTATTACGGTTTTAATTGGATTAGGGCTCTTGCTTGGACAAATTTTTAATAGCTATTATATGAATTATTTTAAAGAAAGCTTGGAAAGAGAAGCAAAAATAACAAAAAAGCTTGTTTTTGAAAAAGGCTTAACCAATGAGGAGGCATATGATCTTGTTTATGAAATGGGCAGATCGTTTACTTCCCATTTTACGGTATTAAATGAAAAAGATCAGGTTCTTTATGAAGCGGGAGAATTAGCAAACGAGCATAATCATCAGCGCATGATTACTGATATTCTACCCTTAATGAAAAATAAACAAGATGGCTATTTTTTTATGGATCAAAAAGAAAAACAGGCTTATTATGGGATTCCAGTTATGGGAAAAGAGTCCTATAAAGGAATTGTTTTAGTAACGTCTTCGATAAATGAATTAGATAAAGCTAATAAACAAATGTGGGCCATTTTATTGATAAGTTTAGGATCAGCCTTTTTTATCATTTTATTTCTAGGATTTAAAATAACCTCCCGATATACTAAACCGATTGAATCTGCTACAACGGTAGCAATGGAGCTTGCAAAAGGAAATTATAAGGCTAGGACATATGAGGATCATCTAGATGAGACAGGGATGCTAAGTCAGTCTATTAATATTCTTGCTAGAAATCTCCAGGATATGACCCGGGCTCAGGAAATGCAGCAGGATCGTCTCCAAACCTTGATTGAAAACATGGGAAGCGGGCTCATCTTAATCGATGGACGCGGTTATATTAATTTAGTAAACCGTGCCTATAAAGAGCTATTTGAGGTAGATTCTGCTGAATTTCTCTATCAATTATATTATGATGCCTTTAATCATAAAGAAATCATTGAACTTGTTGAAGAAATCTTTATGACTGAGGTAAAGGTTAGAAAGCAGCTGCATATCCCGCTGAAAATAGAACGTAAGCATTTTGAGGTATATGGTGCACCAATAATCGGAACGAATGATGAATGGAAAGGGATTGTGCTGGTTTTTCATGATATTACAGAGCTTAAGAAATTGGAGCAAATGAGGAAAGACTTTGTCGCTAATGTTTCACATGAGTTAAAAACACCAATAACATCAATAAAAGGTTTTAGTGAAACTTTATTAGATGGTGCGCTTAATGATAAACAAACAGCTGAATATTTTTTATCGATTATTCTCAAGGAAAGTGACCGCTTGCAGTCGCTTATACAAGATCTCCTTGATTTATCAAAAATAGAACAGCAAGGCTTTCAATTATCGATACAGCCTTGTGATATAAGAGAGCTATTAGAAGATATTTATATCATTTTACAAGGGAAATCGCAGGAGAAAGAAGTAGATTTATCTCTTTCAATACCGGACGGCCTCCTTTATATTGAAGGGGATTTATATCGTTTAAAGCAAATCTTTATTAACTTAATGAACAATGCGTTAACCTATACACCAAAAGGCGGCTCTGTCCAGGTTAAGGTAGAAAAATACAATCACTATATCCTTATTAAAGTGAGCGATACAGGTATAGGGATAAAGGCGGAAGAGATTCCGAGGATTTTTGAACGTTTTTATCGAGTTGATCGGGCAAGAAGCCGTAATTCAGGTGGAACAGGGTTAGGATTGGCAATTGTTAAGCATTTAGTTGAAGCGCATAAGGGACAATTAAGTGTGACGAGCAAAATTGGAGAAGGGACAACGTTTACGGTGAAATTGTTTAAAAAGTATCAGGATGGCCAAAATTTATAAAAAATTTGCTGAAAAGATGATAATATTTACTATCCTTTACAATTAATTTACATCCAATTTATTCTATCTTAATATAAAGTTGGTAATATACTAAGTGAAAACCCCTTCATCCAAGGAGCCAATCTTTTGGACGAGAGCATTATGCTCCCGTCCCTTTTTTGTCTTTGAAGCTCTCAATAGAGGCTGATGATAAAACAAAAGAACCACAGTTTTCCTTTCTATTTGCAGTCATGATAGAATAGAAGGTGGAAAACCGTGGTTTTTTTCTGATTTACCCCACCCCAATCTGAACGGCTGGAGAATCCAGGTATTACAGGAGGTACGAAAAAGTGACAAAAAAGCTTGTCTTAATTGATGGAAATAGTATTGCTTATCGGGCGTTTTTTGCGCTTCCTTTATTGAATAACGATAAAGGGATCCATACAAATGCCATCTATGGCTTTACAATGATCTTAATGAAAATTTTAGAAGATGAGAAACCTTCACATATGCTTGTGGCCTTTGATGCAGGAAAAACAACATTTAGACATGAAACATTTCAAGAGTATAAAGGGGGACGTCAAAAAACTCCTCCAGAATTATCCGAACAGTTTCCGTTTATTCGAGAGCTTCTTGATGCTTATCAGGTACCTCGTTATGAGCTTGAGAATTACGAAGCTGATGATATCATTGGAACATTATCACGCCAAGCTGAAAAGGAAGGATATGAGGTAAAGGTAATTTCAGGGGACAAAGATTTAACACAGCTTGTAACAGACGGGATAACTGTTGATATCACTCGTAAAGGAATAACAGATGTCGATTCCTATACTCCAAGCTTCATACATGAAAAATACGGCTTAACACCAGAGCAAATCATTGATATGAAGGGCTTAATGGGTGATACATCAGATAATATACCCGGTGTGCCTGGAATTGGAGAAAAAACAGCGATTAAGCTTTTAAAAGAGTTTCAAACACTTGAAAATGTATTATCATCCATTGACAAAGTCAGCGGCAAAAAGCTGAAAGAAAAGCTTGAAGAAAACCGTGAGCAAGCACTGATGAGTAAAGAGCTTGCCACTATAAATTGTGAGGCTCCAATAGCGATAACGGTTGAAGATGTACAATATGAAGGCTTTGATGTGAAAAAGGTGACCGATATCTTCAAAGAGCTTGGCTTTAATTCCTTACTCGATAAGCTTGGAGAAGAGATTGAGCTTGAGGAAGAGGCTGTAGAGGATATCAAATTTGAAAAAGTAACAGATTTTTCAAATGAATTATTAGCTGATGAAGCTGCATTATATGCAGAAGTGCTTGATGAAAGTTATCATAACGCTGATATTATCGGATTCTCTATTATAAACGAGAACGGGAACTATTACATACCAGTTGAAGCGGCGTTATCGTCAGAGGCTTTTAAAAAGTGGGCGGAAGATGAGACAAAGCGTAAAATTGTTTATGATGGGAAAAAAACAAGCGTTGCCCTTAACTGGAAAGGTGTTTCATTAAGAGGAATCGATTTTGATGTCTTAATTGCAGCCTATTTATTAAATCCTTCTGAAAATTTCGATGATGTTGCGGCTGTTGCCAAAACAAATGGATTAACGATTGTACAATCTGATGAACTCGTTTATGGAAAAGGAGCAAAGCGGGCAATTCCAGATGAAGAAAAGCTTAGTGAGCATCTTGTTCGTAAAGGACAAGCGATTTTTGCTTTAAAGGATAAGCTGGCAGATCAGCTTGAAAAAAATGATCAATCTTCCTTGTTTTATGATTTAGAGCTTCCTCTTTCCGTTATTCTTACAGAAATGGAAGCAACAGGTGTGAAGGTGGATGTGGATCGGTTAAAGGATATGGGAACCAATTTAGCGGAGCAATTAACAGCGATAGAAGAAAGAATATATGAACTTGCCGGTGAAGCTTTTAATATTAATTCTCCCAAACAATTAGGTGTTATTTTATTTGAAAGGCTTGGCTTGCCGGTGATTAAAAAGACAAAGACTGGTTACTCAACTTCAGCAGACGTGTTAGAGAAGCTTGAAGAAAAACATGAAATTGTCAGAGAAATTCTCCATTATCGCCAGCTTGGAAAATTGCAATCAACTTATATTGAAGGTTTATTAAAGGTTGTTCACAAAGACACTTGTAAGATTCATACCAGGTTTAACCAAGTGTTAACAACAACAGGCCGCCTTAGCTCTATCGATCCCAACCTGCAAAATATCCCAATCAGACTTGAAGAAGGCCGGAAAATTCGCCAAGCCTTTGTTCCTTCGAAAAAGGATTGGGTCATTTTTGCAGCAGATTACTCGCAAATTGAATTAAGGGTATTGGCACATATTGCAAATGATAAAAATTTAGTTGAAGCATTCCGGAATGATTTAGATATTCATACTAAAACAGCAATGGATGTTTTTCATGTTGCCAAAGAGGATGTAACCTCAAATATGAGAAGACAAGCTAAAGCTGTAAATTTCGGTATTGTCTATGGTATTAGTGATTATGGTCTCTCACAAAGCCTTGGAATCACCCGTAAGGAAGCAGGAGAGTTTATTAAACGCTATTTGGAAACCTTTGTAGGTGTCCAGGAGTATATGGACGACATTGTCGCGGATGCTAGAGAAAAAGGCTATGTGAAAACACTGCTTCACAGAAGAAGATATATCCCTGAAATCACAAGCAGAAATTTTAATCTTCGGAGCTTTGCCGAAAGGACAGCAATGAATACTCCAATCCAAGGAAGTGCCGCAGATATTATAAAAAAGGCTATGATTGATATGGCGGCACGTTTGAAGCAGGAAAAGGTACAAGCAAAATTATTATTACAGGTACATGATGAATTAATCTTTGAATGCCCAAGAGAAGAAATTTCTATTCTTGAAAAAATTGTCCCTGATGTAATGGAAAATGCAGTTGAGTTAGCTGTTCCGTTAAAGGTGGATTATTCCTATGGCGACTCATGGTATGACGCAAAATGATGAGTAAACTTTAAAATGGCAAGGAAGTGATAGGATGCCAGAACTGCCTGAGGTCGAAACGGTTCGTCGAACATTGCTTCAGCTTGTAAAAGGGAAAACAATTAAACAGATTACTATTTATTGGCCAAAAATCATTAAAAAGCCAGATGACATCGACCAGTTTAGGGATGCATTGGTTGGACAAACCATTCATGATGTGAAGCGGAGAGGGAAGTTTTTAAAATTTATCCTCGATGACTATGTCCTAGTCTCTCATTTACGAATGGAGGGGCGTTACGGTTTATACAAACCTGATGAAGAGTATGATCATCATACACATGTATTTTTTTCTTTTGAGGATGGAACTCAGCTGCGCTATCGAGATGTCCGGAAATTTGGAACCATGCATTTATTTAAAATAGGGGAGGAAGAAAATGAACCTCCTCTTTCCCTACTTGGACCAGAACCTTTTTCTAAGGAATTTACTGAAGCATATCTTCAAGACCGTTTGAAGAAAACAACAAGAAAAATTAAAGCAGCATTATTGGATCAAACCGTTGTTGTCGGACTTGGCAACATCTATGTGGATGAAGCACTTTTCCGGGCGGGGATCCGCCCTGAACGGATTGCGAATCAGCTTACATCTGCAGAGTATAAACTCTTACATCGAGAAATCATCGCAACACTTGAAGAAGCAGTCGCCAAAGGAGGAAGTACGGTTCGCTCTTATGTTAATACACAAGGTGAAATCGGCATGTTCCAACTGCAATTATTTGTTTATGGGAGAACAAATGAGCCTTGTAAGCAATGCGGGACCATTTTAACAAAAACAGTTGTTGGCGGAAGAGGAACACATTATTGTGAAAACTGCCAAAAATAAAGAAAAAATTTGGATGTCTCAAAAGGCTCCCTCTTAATAAGCAAATGTGTTTTAGGGGAGCTGGCTCTTTTGCTTTAAGACATCCTTTTTTTTATCCCTTCTTTTAACACTATCTAGGCGATTATCATACACTATGTTAGCAATCAGAAGGAAGGGGCTAGGCTTATATGGTTCAGTTTGCATCACTTTTATTATTAGCATTCGCAGTAAGCTTAGATAGCTTTTCGGTGGGCTTTACTTATGGCATGCGCAAGATGAGAATTCCTTTTAAATCCATTTTAATCATTGCATGCTGTTCTGCAGGCACACTGCTACTTGCTATGATAGTAGGCGATCTTATGACAAGGATTTTTCCCGTTTATGTTACAGAAAAGCTTGGTGGATTTATTCTGCTTCTAATTGGTGCATGGGTATTGTACCAATTTTTTAGACCGGCAAAAGAAGGGCAGGAGAATGAATCAGAAACGGAAAAAACACTCATTAATTTTGAAATCAAAACCCTGGGAATTGTGATCAATATACTTAGAAAACCGATGTCTGCTGATATTGATAAGTCGGGAACAATAACAGGTGTGGAAGCTTTTCTGCTCGGTGCGGCATTATCACTTGATGCCTTTGGGGCTGGGATTGGTGCGGCTTTATTAGGCTATTCTCCTGCGATTATGAGTATTTTAGTAGCATGTATGAGTTCATTGTTTGTATCAATTGGAATAAAATCAGGCCATATTTTTTCGAAGTTCACTTGGATGGATAAATTTTCTTGCCTGCCGGGGATCATTCTAATTATGATAGGAATATGGAAATTATAAAGATGATGGGGGCAAGTCAATGTGACAATAGTAATTGGATTAACCGGTGGTATTGCAAGCGGGAAAAGCACAGTATCAAATATTATTAAAAAAGCAGGAATTCGAGTAATAGATGCTGATAAAATTTCCAGAGAGGTAGTTGAAGTTGGCCAGCCCGCTTATAAACAAATCATTGAAACATTTGGCGAAGAAATTTTGCATGAAGACTTAACACTTCATCGTGAAAAGCTTGGCGCGCTGATTTTTTCAGATGAAACGAAACGCAAGCAATTAAATGAAATTGTTCATCCTGCTGTTCGTCAAGAAATGCTAAAGCAGACCCAGGAAGAAAAAGAACGTCAGGCAAAAGCGGTAATATTGGATATCCCGTTATTGTTTGAAAGCAGTTTGACCTATATGGTGGATAAAACAGTCTTAGTTTATGTCAATGAGGAAACACAATTAAAACGGCTAATGGAGAGAAATGGTTTTAGCGAAGAAGAGGCGATGATGCGAATAAATTCACAAATGCCTCTGAAGGATAAGGTTAAATTATCTGATGAAATAATTGATAATAATGGTTCGATCGAAGAAACCACCATACAAATAAATAAATTATTGATGAAATGGGGAATATGCGAAGACTAGGTCAAGTCTTCTTTTTTTTTGAATAAAAATAGCCTAATTTTAAAAAAGGCAATAATAAATATCGCTTTTTCTTTTATATGTGTTATACTATATTTATAAAAATGATAATTAGTATGACATATATGAGAGGGGAAATATGATGAGAGCCACAATTGCAATAAATGGTTTTGGTCGTATAGGAAGAATGGTATTCCGTAAAGCGATGAAAGAAAAAATGAATATTATAGCAATAAATGCAAGTTACCCAGCTGATACATTGGCACATTTAATTAAGTATGATACAAACCACGGTAGATTTGATGGCGATGTCATCGCAATGGATGACTACTTGCTTGTAAACGGTAACAAAATTCTGCTTATAAACGAGCGCGATCCGAAACATTTACCATGGAAAGCTTTAGGAATCGATATTGTAATCGAAGCAACAGGAAAATTTAATGCGAGAGAAAAAGCAATGCTGCATATTGAAGCCGGAGCGAAAAAGGTCATCTTAACTGCACCAGGAAAAAATGAAGATGTCACAATTGTGATGGGAGTAAATGAGCATCAATACGATCCAGAACATCACATGATTATTTCAAATGCCTCCTGTACAACCAATTGCCTTGCACCTGTCATAAAGGTGCTGGATGATTCATTTCAGATTGAAAATGGCTTAATGACAACTGTTCATGCCTATACAAATGACCAAAAGAACATTGATAATCCGCATAAGGATTTACGTAGAGCAAGAGCTTGCGCACAATCGATTATTCCGACAACGACTGGTGCAGCAAAGGCTCTTTCTCTGGTGCTTCCGCATCTAAAAGGTAAACTCCACGGAATGGCATTACGAGTTCCTACACCAAATGTCTCTTTAGTGGATTTAGTTGTTGATGTAAAAGGAAAGGTTACTGCTGAAGAAATAAATTCCGCATTTAAAGAAGCTGCGAGAGGACCGTTAAAAGGAATTCTTGATTATACCATTGAACCACTAGTCTCGATTGATTTTAATACAAATCCACATTCAGCCATTATTGATGGCTTATCGACGATGGTGATTGATTCCCATAAAATTAAGGTGTTAGCATGGTATGACAATGAATGGGGTTATTCATGCAGAGTGATTGATCTCGTGAAATTTGTTTCTGCGAAAATGGCAAATTTAATGGAGGTTTAATCTTTTTCATTTGAGCGCATAATCCTGACAGCATAAGGTATGATAACAAATGTGTCACCGCCGTCATTCTTCACCCTGTAACTATTAACAAAGTTTTTTGTAAAAGTGTGTTGCAAAACATAACTAAACAAAGTATACTATTTTTCGTGAACTTCTTATAAAAGCCAAGGTATTAGGGCTACTTAAAGGGTTAGGACCTCTTTGGACTAACTTTCCCCCGTGGTAGTTTAACATATGCCATTATGCGAAGAATTCATGTGAAAAAATAGTTAGAGGGGGATCCATGAATATGGAAACAATGGGTAGACACGTAATCCAGGAATTATGGGGTTGCGATTTTGATAAGCTGAATGATATGGATTACATTGAAAAAACATTTGTAAATGCTGCGTTAAAATCTGGTGCAGAAATAAGAGAGGTTGCTTTTCACAAGTTTGCTCCGCAGGGAGTAAGCGGTGTTGTCATCATCTCTGAATCACATTTAACAATCCACAGTTTTCCTGAGCATGGATATGCGAGCATTGATGTATACACTTGCGGTGATTTAGACCCAAACATTGCTGCAGATTATATTGCAGAATCTCTAGGTGCTCAAACTCGAGAAAATATTGAAATTCCTAGAGGTATGGGACCTGTGCAAGTAAAACAAACTCAAGCAAAAGCTCTTTAATTTTAAAAGAAAATTCCCGAGGTGCTGATTATTTAATCTGCACCTCTTTTTATTCTCGAAAAATTTCAGTATGATAGAGTAAGAATAACTTTTGTACATTCCGAAAAAATATACAATAAAGGGGAAAAGAGCATGAGTTTTATGAATAAGCTAAAAGATTTCTTTAGCACACACCAAGAAACACGTGAAAATCATTATAATCCAGAATTAAAAAGCCATTATTATAAAACTACATATAAAAATGCGATGCAATCAGTAAAATCAATAATTGAGCAAACACCTGGGATGACGGTCACCTCGGTGTCAGAGGACCGTGGTGAAATGAGTGTTACGATTGACAGTCCCAGAAAAGCTTTTTTAATTGTAACGGTCGTTTCAGTCCGCCCGTTTGAAACAGCTGTTGATTTTACGGCAACAACGAATACATTTTTACCAACAGACTTTGGCTATAGCAAAAAGATTATTCTTCAGCTTTATAAAAAGCTTGATGCAAAAGAAAATTTTGTTGGAACAGGAAAAAGTAGCTAATTCATTAATTTTAGATGTTTGATTGGAGCTGGTTAAATGAAATGTCCTTCGTGTCAGCATAATGGTACAAGGGTTTTAGACTCAAGACCTGTAGATGAAGGCAGATCAATTAGACGCCGCCGAGAATGTGAAGAATGTCAATATCGTTTTACGACGTTTGAAAAGGTAGAGGAATTTCCTTTAATTGTTGTCAAAAAAGAAGGAACAAGGGAAGAATTTAGCCGAGATAAAATTTTGAGAGGGTTAATTAAGGCTTGTGAAAAAAGACCTGTACCTTTACAGCAGTTAGAGGATATTGTCCACGATATTGAAAAAGAACTTAGAAACCAAGGTGTGTCGGAAGTAAACAGTGAGCTTGTCGGAGAAATGGTCATGGACAGGCTGGCAAGAATTGATGAGGTGGCCTATGTCCGTTTTGCTTCCGTTTACCGACAATTTAAAGATATTAATGTGTTTATTGAGGAATTGACAGATTTAATAAAAAAAGTAAGATAGAAGAGCTACTGAAGAATTTTTCTTCAAGCTCTTTTTTCAGTGTAGGAAAATAATTAGTCATGGAAGGTTGAAAAAGATGGATCAGCATTGGAAGGAATTGCTTGCAATTGATCGATATACGGTGAAAAGCAGCTCAGTCCTTCAGGACTTAGATAGAAAGATTTTAACTTTATTATATCAACCATTACTTGGTTCTAAGTGCTTTAGCCTTTATATGACATTGTGGGGTGAGCTGGAACAAAATCGATTATGGGGTGAAGAAATGACACACCATAGTCTAATGATGATCATGCAATCTAACTTGCGTGAGATTTACCGAGAACGTTTAAAGCTAGAAGGGCTTGGTTTATTGAAAACCTATGTGAGTGAAACATCTGAATTTAAACGCTATGTTTATGAGCTTCAGGCACCATTGCGACCAAATGATTTTTTTCAAGATGGCGTATTAAATATATATCTTTACAATCGGGTCGGGAAAAATAAATTTTCACAACTTAAACGCTTTTTTTCCGATCAGCAAATAGATCAAGGGATGAAGGATATTACAAGATCCTTTAATGAAATTTTTGATTCCAGTCAATCCGTTGATATGATTGCCCGAGTGAATGAGGAAACGCTGGCAGACCTGTCATTAGCCGAGAACCGGGAGTATATGCAAACAGCGAAGCATGCTGAAATGGATATATCTGATGATGTGTTTGATTTCGAATTGTTTTTCTCAGGACTTTCAGAGGCGATTATTCCCAAGAAGGCAATTACACCGGCTGTAAAGGATGTTATTAAAAAGCTCTCTTATTTGTATGGGATTAATGCAATTGATATGAAAAATGTGGTGATGAATAGCATTGATCAAGATGACATCATAGACATCGAACTGCTTAGAAAATCTGCCAGGGATTGGTATCAATTCCAATATGGTGATACTTTGCCAGGGCTGCTTGATAAAACACAGCCGCCTCATTTGCGAACAACGATGGAAAAGAAGCCGCGGACACAAGAAGAGGAAATGATTTATCAATTAGAAACGATCTCCCCACGACAGTTTTTAACCGATGTCTCTGGTGGTAGGCCGCCAGCTGTTGGAGATATGCAAATCATTGAAGAAGTTATGCTTCAACAAAGGCTTGAGCCAGGAGTTGTGAATGTTCTTATTTATTATGTTATGTTAAAAACAGATATGAAGCTTACAAAGGCGTATGTTCAGAAAATTGCAAGCCATTGGACGAGGAAACAAATTTCAACAGTCAGAGCTGCAATGGACCTTGCTAAACATGAACACAGACAGTATCAGCAGTGGGCAGAAGAAAAAGCGACAAAGAAATCAACATCTTCTAAAAAGGCTCCGATTCGTAAAGAGATGCTCCCTTCATGGTTAAAGGAAGATGACAACGCTGAGCAAGTAAACGATGAAGCCAAGGAGAAAAAAGAGCAATCACAGATTGACCGCGAACAATTTGAATTGGAAAAACGGAAATTATTTGATCGGATAAAAAAATATAAGGATAATAATAACAATGCGTAGTTAAGTTAACATGAAAGCGAGGTGGAGAAAATGGATCATTTAAGCAAATCCATTAGAAATCTTACAAACAGACCGGATTTTAAAGATCGCTACAATAATATTAAAAAACAGGTATTAAATAACGCAGAGGTACAAGCCTTTCTATCCAAGCATTCATCTGAAATTGAGGAGGGGATGATTGACAGAAGTCTTGTTAAGCTGCTGGAATTTATAAATCAAAGCAAAAATTGCCAAGACTGTCCATCTCTATCAGAATGTAAAAATATATTAGAAGGCTATCATCCTCGATTGGTCATTCAAGGGAAAATCATTGATCTGCAATATGATAAGTGTCCAACGAAAGAAACATATGATGAACGGAAAAAACATGAATCTTTAATTAAAAGCATGTATATTCCTAGGGATATTTTAGGGGCTTCCTTTGAGCAAATCGAAGTAGAAATTGACGAGCCGAGCCGCTTTAAGGCGATTAGTCTTGCACAGGATTTTGTTGAACAATATAATAGCGGGATGAGCCCAAAGGGATTGTATTTATATGGTTCCTTCGGTGTTGGAAAAACCTATATTTTAGGGGCGCTTGCAAATGAGTTAGCTTCACATAAAGTCTCGTCCATGCTTGTCTATGTACCGGAATTTATGCGAGAACTAAAAGGATCCTTTCAGAATTCAACATCATTAGATGAAAAGTTAGATGCTGTAAAAAAGATCCCGGTTCTTATGCTTGATGACATTGGTGCAGAGTCAATGTCAAGCTGGGTGAGAGATGACATTCTTGGGACAATTCTACAATACAGGATGCTTGAAAATTTACCTACCTTCTTTTCGTCTAATTTTAATTTAAAACAGCTTCAGCACCACCTCGCTGTTTCTCAACGTGGTGAAGAAGAACCTGTTAAAGCAGCAAGGATTATGGAACGCATTAAGCATATGGCCATACCAATTGAATTATCAGGAAGGAATCGAAGGGATTAAAAAGCATTTGCCTTTACATAGGCAAGTGCTTTTTTAATCTCTATTTTGAAGGGTTATTTTTATGCATCTTCAAATTCCTTGGTTTCTTTACTTCTAATTATTCCTATTCCCCCATATACATAGAATCAGGTGTTGGCAAATAGGGGGGACAAACATGCTTGAGATTTTATTTGGGTCTCCGAAAGAGGCGAATATTATATTTTCAATTTTTCGTACTTTATGCAAAGATTTTGAAACTGATCTGCAAATGATCAATCAACAATGCATAAAAATCACCCCAAAAACGTGGGAAAATTCACTTGAGAATCTAGTTATACCTGGACTAGTTCAATTCATTATTGATCATAAAGAACATCAAATGATGTTAACGATTCTAAAGGAACATTATTTTTTTCTCGAAGAAGAGGAGCAGCAGCAAATTATACATATTGCTCAGTCGATTATAGAAGGGGAACGTAAGGATATTCCAGGAGTTCAGTCTTTTTTTTCTCGTGATGTCATTTTGCGAGATTCCCTTCAAGAATTTTTGCGTCCTGATTTATTTTTCTCCTTTTCCTCATTTCAAAAATTCCGCTTGCATGAATATACAGCTAGATTACGTGAATATGTTGAGGCAGCCATTGAGGAATATAAGCTTGAACAGGAGTACCAAAACTTTATCCAAAGCTTACGTGATTTTCTTGTTCATTGTGATAGCAAGCTGGAGTTTCTTTCAATTGTTCAAGATAAAGAATTTTTAGTTTATAATGCTGAAAATCTAAAGGTGACAGAAGATGAATTGCAAGCTTATATTGATCAAGCCTTTGTCTCTCAACATCCGATGTATATTGATTCAAAACTATTAGCTCCTATCGTTTCCATCGCACCAAAATGGATCTACTTATATACAAATGATCCTTTTGATGGAATGGTACAAACGATTCAAAATGTATTTCAAGAGAGAGTTACCATACATAGTTTAAGTGACTTTAAGCAGAAGTCTACAAATGAGAAAAATGTGTAAAACCTAACTTGATTTTAAGATAAAAACACATTATAATACGAGATAATTGCAATATGTAACAGTAATGATAAGGACATGAGTTTGTTTTTACGGTTCCCAGAGAGGGAAGGATATGCTGAAACCTTCCTAACACGAAGAACAAATTTACCACCTTTAAACTTCAGTTGTGAACGGAAAAACCTAGTAATGACTGACGGTCTTCCCGTTATCGATGTTTAAGCCATACACATATACACGCGTGATTCTATCTTTTGCGTGGATGGATTATGACTCATCGTCATAAAGGTATGGGAACAAGGGTGGAACCACGATCCATTGACAATGTTTTTTAACTCGTCCCTTTTTTGGGGGCGAGTTTTATTTTTTTGGAGCAACCAAAAATTATTGGCTGCGAACTTAGTGTTCGTGTCCAGCTGCAGTGCCTAGCCCCGAAGCACAGGACGTGCAAGGGCAGTCAATGCGGCAGGACGCCGCGTTTTGACTGCCTCGAGGTCATAAGCCACTATTGAATTGAAGATAAAGAACACCTTCTATTCAATAGTGTCTTATTTGCCCGAGGCTGTTCAAGGCACTTCCGCATTTCAAATAATAAGGAGTGAACAAGGATGTCAGACGTTATAAAAATTGCGTTTCCAGACGGAGCTGTGAAGGAGTTTGCAAAAGGTACGACAACTGAAGATATTGCGGCATCCATTAGCCCTGGATTAAAGAAGAAATCTCTTGCAGGAAAGCTTGATGGACAGTTGATTGATTTGCGTACACCAATCTTAGAGGATGGCGCGATTGAAATTGTAACCCAGGATAGTGGTGAAGCGCTAGAAATTATGCGTCATTCAACAGCGCATTTAATGGCACAAGCGATTAAGCGCCTATATAAAGATCAATCAGTTAAGCTTGGAATTGGTCCAGTTATTGAAAATGGGTTTTATTATGATATCGATATGGAGCAGGCGATTACACCGGAAGATTTACCACTGATTGAAAAAGAAATGAAGAAAATTGTTAATGAAAACCTTGAGATTATTCGTAAGGAAGTAAGCCGTGAAGAAGCAAAGAGAATCTATGAGGAAGTCCAAGATCCTTTAAAGCTTGAGCTTCTTGATGCTATTCCAGAAGGTGAAGCAGTATCCATTTATGAACAAGGTGAATTTTTTGATTTATGCCGAGGTGTTCATGTTCCATCAACAGGGAAAATCAAGGAATTTAAGCTGCTCAGTGTAGCAGGTGCATACTGGCGTGGAGACAGCAAAAATAAAATGCTGCAACGTATCTATGGAACGGCCTTCTTTAAGAAAAGTGATTTAGATGAGCATCTTCGTATACTTGAAGAAGCGAAGGAGCGTGACCACCGCAAGCTTGGGAAGGAACTAGGTTTATTTACTACTTCTCAAAAGGTTGGTCAAGGGCTTCCGCTATGGCTGCCAAAAGGTGCAACAATTAGACGTATTGTTGAGCGTTATATTGTTGATAAAGAAGAGCGTTTAGGCTATCAACATGTATATACTCCGGTTTTGGGAAGTGTTGAGCTCTATAAAACCTCTGGTCACTGGGAGCACTACCAAGAGGATATGTTCCCTAAAATGGAAATGGACAATGAAGATTTAGTGCTTCGTCCAATGAATTGTCCACACCATATGATGGTTTATAAAAACGATATTCACAGTTATCGTGAATTGCCTATTCGTATTGCAGAGCTTGGAACGATGCACCGTTATGAAATGTCAGGTGCTTTAACTGGACTGCAGCGTGTTCGTGGAATGACATTAAATGATGCCCATATTTTTGTTCGACCTGATCAAATAAAAGAAGAATTTATCCGCGTTGTCAGATTAATTGAAGCTGTATATAAAGACTTTGGCATCGATAAGTATTCGTTTAGATTGTCTTATCGTGACCCTGAAGATAAAGAAAAATACTTTGATGATGACAACATGTGGGAGAAGGCACAAAGCATGTTAAAGGATGCTATGGATGAATTAGGCCATGATTACTATGAAGCAGAAGGAGAAGCGGCGTTTTACGGTCCGAAGCTTGATGTACAAGTTAGAACAGCTCTTGGTAAGGATGAAACACTTTCAACTGTTCAGCTGGATTTCTTATTACCGGAACGTTTCGATTTAACATATGTTGGTGAAGACGGAAAGCAGCATCGCCCAGTTGTTATCCATCGCGGTGTTGTATCAACTATGGAACGTTTTGTAGCCTTCTTAATCGAAGAATATAAAGGAGCATTCCCAACTTGGCTTGCGCCGGTTCAAGTACAAGTCATTCCTGTATCCCCTGCTATTCATCTTGACTATGCAAAACAAGTACAAGAACAATTGCAAGAAGCAGGATTACGTGTTGAATTAGACGCACGTGATGAAAAAATCGGATATAAAATTCGTGAGGCACAAATACAAAAAATTCCTTACATGCTTGTTGTGGGGGATAATGAGATTGCAGAAAAAGCAGTAAATGTCCGTAAATATGGTGAACAAAAATCAGAAACGGTTGCATTTGAACAATTTATAGAAGGTATTAAGAGTGAAGTGAAAAGATAAGTTTATTTGGTTGGTAATGTAGTTTAGTGGAAGCGCCTTGTTCATAGCAGATCAAGGCGCATTCCGCTTTTCTTACTCGTTAACCAGAAAGTATAACTTTTTGTACTTAGTTTTGGTGTCTAGCTCCAGCGCCTTAGCCCCTCTAGGGTCTAGCCAATTTGGAATTGAAGGCAAAGAACGCCTTCTATTCCAAATCGTCTTATTTACCCTAGGCTGTTCGAGGCGCTTCCTCTTTTCTTAATAAAAAACTATTGCAACATGTTAATCCATTTGGTAAAATAAAAAACGTTGTTAAAACATATAGTACTTACTTGCAAGATCTTTGTTATGGTGTTATAATGTTCAAGGTAATTGAATAGTCTTTCATATAACAAGTAGAAGCACCCGCTTCTCACCTGATTGACACATCCGCATGTAGTTGACAGGTTACGATGAACTTTTTGTGTATACAATCGTAGTGTGGGTGTTTCATGCATCCACACTTTTTTATTTATTAAAATAAAAAAGTGCGGAGCTAAAAAATTCGGATTTGAAAAACTACTATTCAGTTTGAGAAAACCTTGGAGGTGGCTAATTATTAGCAAAGATATGATGGTAAATGACGGAATTCGCGCACGTGAGGTTCGTCTGATCGGTGCCAATGGAGATCAGCTTGGAATTAAATCTCGTCAAGAGGCTTTAGAAATTGCTGCAAGAGCTAATCTTGATTTAGTTTTAGTAGCACCAAATGCAAAGCCTCCTGTATGCCGCATCATGGATTACGGAAAATTCCGTTTTGAACAGCAAAAGAAAGAAAAAGAGGCGCGTAAAAATCAAAAGATCATCAATTTAAAAGAGGTTCGTTTAAGCCCGACAATTGATGAGCATGACTTTAATACAAAGCTTCGAAATGCACGCAAGTTCTTAGAAAAAGGCGATAAAGTAAAAGCTTCTATCCGTTTCAAAGGACGTGCAATAACTCATAAAGGAATTGGTCAGAAGGTGCTTGATCGATTCTCTGCTGAATGTGCGGACTTAAGTACGATTGAATCACATCCTAAAATGGATGGACGTAGCATGTTCCTAGTTTTAGCACCGAAAAATGAAAAGCAATAATACTTAAGGAGGAATCCCTTATGCCAAAAATGAAAACTCACCGTGGAGCAGCAAAGCGTTTCAAAAAGACCGGATCTGGTAAACTTAAACGTTCACATGCATACACTAGCCACTTATTCGCTAACAAATCTACAAAAGCAAAACGTAAATTACGTAAATCAACTGTAGTAAGCAAAGGCGATTTCAAACGTATTCGTCATTTATTAGACAACATCAAATAATCGGAAACATCGTAATATAGGAGGGAATTTACATGCCAAGAGTAAAAGGCGGTATCGTTTCACGTAAACGTCGTAAAAAAGTATTAAAATTAGCTAAAGGTTATTTCGGTTCTAAACATAGATTATACAAAGTTGCAAACCAACAAGTAATGAAATCATTAATGTATGCTTACCGTGACCGTCGTCAGAAAAAACGCGATTTCCGTAAGCTTTGGATTACTCGTATCAACGCAGCTGCACGTGTAAATGGTCTTTCTTACAGCCGTTTAATGCATGGCTTAAAGCTTGCTGGCATTGAAGTAAACCGTAAAATGCTTGCTGATTTAGCTGTAGCAGATGAAAAAGCATTTGCTCAATTAGCAGACGCAGCTAAAGCGAAACTTAACCAATAATTGATTGAATGATAAAGAGCTGACTCCGTAATGGTGCAGCTCTTTTTTCGTTTCCATATGGTATAGTAGGTAAAAAGAATGGAAGGGAAGATCGTACATAATGATTTACATCATTAGCTATTATTTGCTAATCAATCTTATAAATTATTTCTTAATGGGTGCAGATAAAAATAAGGCAAAGCGTGGGGAATGGAGAATAAAAGAATCAACATTATGGTGGATAGCCTTAGTTGGCGGTGCTTTAGGAGGACTTATCGGAATGAATAGATTCCGTCATAAAACAAAACATACTTCATTTGTGATCGGGTTTCCGCTCATTACTATTTTACATGTGTTTCTTTTTATCTATTTAATCATTAAGTTAGCATAAAGATCATTTTGTTTCGTAAAATGGTATCGACACACTGCTGCATCAGGAATGACAACATAGAAAGTGGTGATGACGATTGAACTAGCTGCATCGTCAATGTTAACGGCAATTGAAACGACTGGATTTTTTGCACCGTTAGTATTTATTTTGTTTCATCTCATTAGGCAATTTCTGTTGATCCCTGTAGTTGTCGTCTGCATAGGCGGAGGGATCATATTTGGGGCTGAATTAGGTGCGATGTACTCGGTGATCGGCCTTACAGGTTCAAGTATTACTTTTTATTTAATGGCCAAATTATTTCCAGCTCTAATGAGTCGTTTTATTAAAATGAAACAAAAATGGTTTGGAGAATATACTAAGCTATCGATTGGGCAAATTATGATTTTGCGGATGATTCCCTTTGTTAATTTTTCACTTATTTCGTTATGCATTATCGAAAGGGCAAAAACCTTTCAAAGTTACACAAAGCTTTCGTTAGTAACCCATATTCCATCTGTGCTTTGTTTTACATTTTTAGGTGCTTCGCTTCAAGCACTATCCCCAATCATGTTACTCGTTATTTTCGTCGTATTGGCTTTTCTTGTTTATTTTTTTAGAGAAAAACAGGTATTGATTAAATGGAACGATTTCTTTGTAAAACAGAAAGCATAAGGGAAACATGAAGGGAACTTTGAAAGGGTCTATCTCATAAACTTTTTGGTTTTGAGATAGACCCTTCGTTTTCCGCTATAGATCCCGTTTCTTAATCAATTCTTCCTTAATCGGACTCTTCCATTCAATTTTAGCAACCGGATACTTTTCTTTTACTTGTTGTTCAATATAAGAAAGATCTTCCCGGGTTAATTCATGCAGCTTGTGGATAGAGTTCGTCCAAATCAAAATAGAAATGACCTCAAATGTATTTGGAGCTGTACCAACATATTTTTCCCCTTCAAAATATACTCCCTTATAGGTAATCAAAAAGTTTTTTCGAACATCTTTCTCATCTAACAAGAAAAATTGTTTTTGTTCATGTGCCAGTTTAAGCTTTCTCTTCGGATTAAAATAATATTTAAGCCCTGAATAAATAAGGAAACAAATGAAAGCTAGCAGCAATAATCGTAAGACAAGCACAATCATGTAAACCCCTCCTGAGGGCAATTTTCCCATATATACGTCTTAGTATAGAAAAAGGTTTCAAGTTTTTTTCAATTTGATATAATTTTTTTAGTACATAAGTAAAGGACGGAGGCATTAAACAATGAATTTTTTATCGCTATTCGACATGCAGCAAAAACTGGATACAAAAATTGAAACACAGCACAAGTTGGAAAATGAGTCACTGATTGAACGAAAAATACTGGCATTACTAGTAGAGGTAGGGGAACTTGCAAATGAGACGAGATGTTTTAAATTTTGGAGCTTAAAGGCGCCGGCGCCGATTGATGTGATTTTGGAGGAATATGTTGATGGAATTCATTTTATTTTATCATTAGGATTAGAAATAAATGTCGACCCTTCACTCAAGCTTGAAGAAATTCATGCAGAGCACAGTGTTACTGAACAATTTTTAAGCGTGTATCAAACAATTACGGTTTTTAAAGAACAGCAAACATTGCAGGTGTATAAAAAAATGTTTGAAGAATATTTGTGTTTGGGTCATCTTCTAGGCTTTACAAAGGAACAAATTGAACATGCCTATGTTTCTAAAAACGAGGTTAATCATGAAAGACAAAAACAAGGCTATTAATCATTTTTGATGTAGATTATTCGTTTAAAATAGCCAGTTTATTATATAATAGTAAAGATATGGTTAATTTAAGGAGGCTGCATAATGACAAAGCTTGATGAAACCTTAACGATGTTAAAGGACTTAACAGATGCTAAGGGCATACCTGGTAATGAACGAGAAGTTCGTGACGTCATGAAAAAATACATAACAAATTACGCTGATGAAGTGTTTACTGACAATCTAGGCAGCTTAGTCGCTAAAAAGGTTGGGAAGCATAACGGGCCAAAAATAATGCTTGCGGGACATTTAGATGAAGTCGGGTTTATGGTTACCCAAATCGATGACAAAGGTTTCCTGCGCTTTCAAACAGTTGGAGGCTGGTGGTCGCAGGTAATGCTTGCGCAACGTGTGACGATTGTAACAAAAAAAGGTGATGTAACAGGTATTATCGGCTCTAAACCGCCTCATATTCTTCCTCCGGAAGCGCGTAAAAAACCGGTAGAGATTAAGGATATGTTTATTGATATCGGGGCATCCAGTCGTGAAGAAGCAATGGAATTTGGGGTGATGCCAGGAGATCAAGTCGTTCCATATTTTGAATTCACTGTCATGCCAAATGAAAAAATGCTCCTTGCAAAAGCATGGGATAACAGAATTGGTTGTGCAATTGCGATTGATGTTCTCAAACATTTAAAAGATACAGATCATCCAAATGTCGTTTATGGAGTAGGTACTGTTCAAGAGGAAGTTGGATTACGCGGAGCTCGTACATCTGCTAACCTTATTGAGCCTGATATTGCTTTTGGTGTTGATGTAGGGATTGCCGGAGATACACCAGGTATTTCGGAGAAAGAGGCAGCGAGCAAAATGGGAGAAGGGCCGCAAATTGTCTTATATGATGCCTCAATGGTTTCTCATAAAGGCTTGCGCGACTTAGTAACCGATACGGCAGATGAATTAAATATTCCGTATCAATTCGAGTCATTACCAGGCGGCGGAACTGATTCTGGTGCGATTCACATTTCGGCAAATGGAGTGCCTGCGCTATCCATCACGATCGCAACACGCTATATTCACTCACATGCTGCAATGCTTCACCGTGACGATTATGAAAATGCAGTAAAATTAATAACAGAAGTTATCAAGCGATTGGACCGTGAAATGGTTGATAAAATTACGTATGAATAAAAAGAAATGCGCAAGGCGCTTAGCATTCGGCGACAAGCTAAGGCGAATAGGAATAGAAGGTGTTCTTTACCTTCAATTCCTATTTGACTAGACCCTAGAGGCAGTTAAAAACGCGACGTCCTGTTGCATTAACTGCACTTGCACGTCCTGTGCTTCGCCGATGGCGCCTGGAGCTAGACACTAAAACTAAGTACAAAATTTTATACTTAAAACTTTAAAAAAGGGTCTGACTCCAATCAAACACACATATCCGGAACTCCCGCTATGAAAGGTTCCATAAAAGTGTTTGGGGGTCTGACCCTCTTGTTTTTAAACAGCCCTCTTTATTGCTTTTTTAAGCCCTGTTCTAGTGTTGCCAGCATTTCGTCTTTATCTTGCTTGGTAGCATTTTGCCAGATGACCTCAAATAACACACCGAGGCCTGGCAGCATTTTTTCTTCCCCGCTTTGAATGGCGTCAACAATTGTATCTTCTAATTGATCCTGCGTATTTCCAGTTACATTTGCAATAACTGCATGGCGTAAATTTAAATTCATGTTGATTCACTCCTCATTTTATTCTTAATGCTAGGATTAGCGTTTGTTAAATGCATGAAAATTATGTATGATTGGATAGGAGAAAATGGAATGTAAGTAAAAGGAGAAATACAGTGAACCGCATCGAGTCAGTTAAAAACCCAAAAGTAAAGCAATGGAAAAAACTTCATACAAAGAAGGAACGGGAAATGACAGGCACGTTTATCATTGAGGGCCAGCATTTGGTGGAAGAAGCATTAAAAAAGAAGGAAATCATCATAGATCTTATTGTTTCCGAGGAGACAAGACTTCCTTCTGATTGGAATGTCGATCAATTGAATATAACGATTGTTACAAAGGAAATAATGAAAGCTATTAGTGATACAGAAACCCCACAAGGAGTAGCAGCTATTTGTGAAGTTCATTCGCACAATACAGTCCATGAGTGGAAAAAGGTTCTCCTCGTTGACCGTGTACAAGACCCGGGGAATTTAGGAACAATTATTCGTACAGCAGATGCAGCAGGGATTGACGGAATCATATTAGCTGAAGGAACGGTCGACCATTACAATTCAAAAGTCATTCGCTCAAGTCAAGGTTCAATCTTTCATGTGCCGATTGTTAAGGGAAGTTTACTTGAATGGCTTGAAGTTTATCGTGAAAAGCAGATTCCAACATACGGCACCTCTTTACAAAATGGAGTAGGCTATCGTGAAGCATCGCCGTCTGAATCGTTTTGTCTTGTGATTGGCAATGAAGGCAGCGGTGTGGACAGTGAATTGCTGAATAAAACCGACAAAAACTTGTACATTCCTATTTATGGTGGAGCAGAATCATTAAATGTTGCCATTGCAGCAGGAATTCTTCTTTATCATTTACGGGCGTAGGTTGCAGGAACAATTTGTTTTGATTATAATAAGATAGAAATTACATATGAAAGAAACGATGACAGAGACTAGTAATTTACAATTTATCCAATCAGGGAAAAAGTGCCGTAGACTGAAAGCACTTTTTTGGACTAAAGTAAATGAATTCACCTCTCGAGTTGATACTTGGACCGTATTAGAGCTTTTTAGTGGGGAAGTTTTTTCAAACCTTTAACCTCTCACATCAAATCTCTAAAACGTAAAGGTATTCCGGTTTTTACCGTTATTTAAATGAAGTGAGCAGTGCGAAGAATAAGTTTGTGCACGGCTAACAAGGGTGGTAACGCGAATTCAACTCGTCCCTTTTTAGGGGCGGGTTTTTTATTTGCCAAAAAAAAGCCAACCCTTTTGACTTTGTATTTAAGTTTAGCTGCAGCGCATAGAGCCTCAAGGTTATAAGCCACTAATGAGGGAGAAATACCTTTACTTCATGGCTGTCTTATTTTCCTTATAATGGTCAAGGCGCTTTTGCTTTTCAAATAAAGGAGGAAGAAACATGCAGGAGCAATTAAAACAGCTTCAACAAGAAGCGCTTGAAAAGGTTGAACAAGCGCAGGATTTAAAAGCATTGAATGACATACGAGTTGCTTATTTAGGCAAGAAAGGACCAATCACAGAGGTTTTACGCGGCATGGGAAAACTTTCAGCTGAGGAACGTCCAGTAATGGGTGCCCTTGCTAATGAAGTGCGAGAAGCAATTGCGACATCGATTTCAAGCAAACAGGAGCATTTAGAACAATTAGCTGTAGAACAAAAGCTGGCACAGGAAACAATCGATGTGACGTTGCCAGGAAGACCTGTTAAAGTTGGAAATCACCATCCGTTAACAGCGGTACTTGAAGAAATTGAAGATTTATTCCTTGGAATGGGATACCAAATTGCTGAAGGCCCAGAAGTGGAAACAGATTACTTTAATTTTGAAGCGTTAAATCTTCCTAAAGGACACCCGGCACGTGACATGCAGGATTCATTCTATATTACTGAAGAGCTGCTATTACGGACACATACATCACCGGTACAGGCAAGAACAATGCAAAAGCATAAAGGTCAAGGTCCAGTGAAAATCATCTGCCCTGGAAAGGTGTACCGTCGAGATAACGATGATGCTACCCATTCCCATCAATTTACACAAGTAGAAGGGCTAGTTGTTGATGAAAACATTAGCATGAGTGATTTAAAAGGAACTCTTGAAATATTTGCAAAGAAAATGTTCGGAGAAGAACGCGAAATTCGTTTACGTCCAAGCTTCTTCCCATTCACCGAGCCTTCTGTGGAGGTAGATGTATCTTGCTTCTCTTGTGGAGGAAAAGGCTGTAATATCTGTAAGAAAACAGGATGGATTGAAATGCTTGGAGCAGGAATGGTCCATCCGAACGTTCTTGAAATGGCTGGCTTTGACTCAAAGAAATACAGCGGGTTTGCTTTTGGAATCGGTGGAGAACGTATCGCCATGTTAAAGTACGGAGTCGATGACATCCGTCATTTCTATACAGATGATGTCCGTTTCTTAAAACAATTTAAACGAGTTTAATTAGGAGGTTATGAACGTGATTGTTTCATATAAATGGTTAGCCGAGTATGTCGATTTATCAGGGATTACACCTGATGAATTAGCTGAAAAAATTACCCGCAGCGGAATTGAAGTAGAAGGTGTTGACGTATTAAACGAAGGCATAAAGGGTGTTGTTATAGGTCATGTTCTCGAGAAGGAACAACATCCTAATGCTGACAAGCTGAATAAATGTCAAGTTGATCTAGGAAATGGGGAAGTTGTTCAGATTATTTGCGGTGCAAAGAATGTGGATAAAGGCCAAAAGGTTGCAGTTGCAACTGTTGGAGCTGTTCTACCAGGGAATTTTAAAATTAAAAAAGCAAAACTTCGCGGGGAAGCTTCAAACGGGATGATTTGTTCATTACAGGAGCTTGGAATTGAATCTAAGCTTGTAGCAAAGGAATATTCAGAAGGCATCTTTGTATTTCCTAGCGATGTTGTAGTAGGGGCTAATGCACTTGAGCAATTAAATCTTGATGATGCTGTTCTTGAGCTAGGCTTAACACCGAATCGTGCTGATGCACTAAGTATGCTAGGAGTTGCCCATGAAGTGGCAGCTATTTTAGATCGCAATGTGAAGTATCCTGAAATTTCATATGAGAGCATTGGTGAAAAAGCCTCGGATGCTGTGACAGTAAAAGTTGATGCAGCTGAAGATAATCCAATTTACACAGCAAAGGTGATTAAAAATGTAACCATTGCCCCATCTCCGTTATGGATGCAAACTCGCTTGATGGCAGCAGGGATTCGTCCGCATAATAATGTCGTTGATATTACCAACTTTGTTCTTTTAGAATATGGTCAGCCATTACATGCTTTTGATTATGATCGCTTCGGCTCAAAGGAAGTTGTTGTTCGCAGAGCAAAAGCTGGAGAAAAAATTGTAACGCTCGATGATCAAGAGCGTACGTTAACGACAGACCATTTAGTGATAACAAATGGTACAGAACCGGTTGCCTTAGCTGGTGTAATGGGTGGTGCAAATTCGGAAGTTCAATCAGACACGAAAACCATTCTCTTGGAATCCGCCTTCTTTAATGGACAAAGAATTCGTATTGCTTCAAAGGATCACGGGTTAAGAAGTGAAGCAAGTGCCCGTTATGAAAAAGGGGTTGATCCAAATCGTGTCAAAGCCGCAGCTGAGCGTGCAGCACAGTTAATCTCCTTATATGCAGGTGGAGAGGTGCTTGAAGGTACGGTAGAAGTTCAATCAGTCTCTTTTAAGCCAGTAGTCGTTCAAACAACGGTTGAAAAGATAAACCGTGTTCTTGGAATGAATATTTCAGCTGAAGAAATAAAGTCAATTTTTGACCGTCTCCAATTCGGAGTAGAGGTTGACAACTCAACAATTACTGTCACAGTCCCAACTCGCCGAGGTGATATTTCGATCGAAGAGGATTTGGTAGAAGAGGTTGCAAGGCTTTATGGTTATGACAATATTCCAACAACATTACCGGTTGGGCAGGCATTCCCAGGAAAGCTGACGGATTATCAACATAAACGCCGTAAAGTACGTCGCTACTTAGAAGGTACTGGTTTATATCAAGCAATCACGTATTCATTAACGAGTGAAGAGAAAGCGGCAAAATATGCCCTTGAACTCTCAGAATTAACGAAACTTGCGTTGCCGATGAGTGAAGAACGAAGTGTACTAAGATTGAGCCTTATTCCAAATTTATTAGAAGCGCTAAAATACAATGTAGCAAGACAAATTGATCAAGTTGCTTTATATGAAATTGGCTCAGTCTTCCTTTCGCAAGGAAAGGATTTGCAGCCGCTTGAGAAAGAACGATTATCAGCTGCAGTAACGGGCTTATGGCATATACATTCTTGGCAAGGTGAGAAAAAGCCAGTTGATTTCTATGTTGTAAAAGGAATTATTGATGGATTAGCAGATCTTCTAGGTCTGACAAATCACATTCTATATAAGCAAGCAAAACGTGATGGCATGCACCCGGGGCGCACAGCGGAAATCTTCCTTGGTGATAAATTGGTTGGCTTCATCGGTCAAGTTCATCCATCTGTACAAAAACAGTTAGACCTATCAGAAACTTATGTATTCGAGCTTTCATTAGTTGATCTGTTAACAGTAGAGGTTGAGGAAACACGTTTTGAAGTGATTCCGCGTTATCCATCCATTACTAGAGACATTGCACTTGTTGTAGAACAGGATGTTGTAGCGGGAGATATTAAACAGATTATTACCCAAGCAGGTGGTAACATGCTAAAAGAAGTGGCTGTTTTCGATCTTTATGAGGGTGATCGTCTTGAAGAAGGAAAGAAATCAGTTGCTTTCTCACTTCGTTATTTTGACCCTGAGCGCACGTTAACAGATGAAGAAGTAACAAAAGCACATGAAAACGTGTTAAGGACAGTAGAAGAAAAAATTGGAGCTACCTTGCGTGGATAAACAATTAGGGCTGGTTTAAAACAGCCCTTTTCCTTATTTTTTCGCTAATCTCAACGCTTTGTCCGTGTTAGCGAAATGCTTTTTACTAATCGAGGCCAAAAATTGACTGCCTCTTTTTTGAATGATTTTTGCTGCAGCAATATCCACTTGTGCCCCAGCACCTTTTGGAAGTGTTACACCTGCTATCTCGGATAAACGTTCAAACTCTTTTACAAATGAGTATCTGGCAATAATCGAAGCAGCGGCAACTGCCAAATGAATTCCTTCAGCTTTTGTTGAAAAGTAAATGTTTTCTCTAACGACATTTTTTCCTTGCAAATGCTTAAAGTAAATAGCAGGATCAACAAATTGATCAATTAATAACCCGTCAGGCTTTTCTGGAGTTATTTTGCTAAGAAGATGGTTGATGGCTTGATTATGTAATAATGCCTTCATTTTCCCTTGGGACATTCCCTTATGCTGAAGTTCATTGTATTTCTCATTATGAAGCACAAGTAAGCTGTATGGTATGGTCTGAATTAAATCTTTAGCAATTTCGATAATTTGCGGATCTTTTAGATTTTTTGAGTCCCTTACCCCAAGCTCTTGCAGCAAAGGAATCTGCTCTTTTTTAACATATGCTGCAACCACTGTCATTGGCCCAAAGAAATCACCTGTGCCAACCTCATCAGACCCAATAATGGATAAGCTTGAAATATTTGCTGGCGGCTGGAAACCGATTGATGCTTTTTTCGTTGAGGCTATTACATGTTTTTTAGCTGGTTCACTGTGAGTTTCCCATTTTAACGCCTCCTCCTCTCCCCGGGTTCCTTGAAACAATACCTTTCCTGATTTGTAAGCTGTAATGGTACAACCATTCACTTTTGCTGAAAAAACAGCACCTTGAGGGGTTTTCGCTGTTTTAACAGAAGCATAGTGCGCTTCCATTTTTTCGATTGTATCAGTCGTTACCTTAATCACTGTGTTTGCCATCCTGACATCCTTTCATCTTCTAAAATAGTCGTGGAATCGTGCGAAATGAATCGAAATATCGATCTTCTTCCCATTTCCTAAAGCTTCATGTTATGATAAGGTGTAGGATTTGCAGGAAATGGAGGATTTATCGTTGTCAAATCGCCCTAAATCGAAAACGATAGTAGATATATATGGTCAACGATTCTCAATTGTAGGGGCAGAAAGCACCAGTCATATTCGTGCAGTTGCTTCAATTGTTGATGATAAAATGCGAGAGATTAATAGTAAAAACCCTTCTCTTGATATAAATAAGCTTGCTGTTTTAACAGCAGTAAATGTAGTTCACGAATATTTAAAGCTAAAAGAAGAGTATGAAAAACTAGAGAAGCAAATAATAGAAAAGGATTGAAGCTAAGAAATGCTAGATTTAGTACTATTTATTATTCTATTATTCGGAATCCTAGTCGGCTTAAAACGCGGTTTTATTCTCCAATTTGTGCATTTGACCGGGTTTATCGTTGCATATATTGTAGCATATCAGTATTTTGATGATCTTGCACCGAAATTAAAGCTGTGGGTTCCGTATCCTGTATCAAGTGATGGTCCGGCCGTTTTAACCTTACTAAATGGTGAAAATTTAGAAGGAGCTTATTACCGTGCTGTTGCTTTTGTTATATTATTTATAGGAACAAAGATTGTTATGCAAATCATTGGCACCATGCTGGATTTTGTTGCATTGCTGCCAATTTTAAAGCAGTTAAATAGATGGGCGGGCTCCATTTTAGGATTTTTAGAATCCTATCTCGTGCTATTTATTTTACTATTTATTGGTGCGCTCATTCCAATTGAACAGCTTCAACAAGCACTAGATCAATCATTGCTATCGAATTTGATCGTCAATCATACACCGTATTTTTCAGATAAGGTAAATGAACTCTGGATTCAGTACATGTCATAACTTCTCTTCACGCATAGAGAAGTTTTTTCTATTCGGTAAATGATGTTTGTAAAAATTGTACTTTTTCTAAAAATATTTGTATCATTTTGATTAATGAGGTAGAGGTGAAACCATGACTATTCATAAAAAGGATGTTATTCGTTTATTAGAAAAAATTGCGGTATTAATGGAGTTAAAGGGTGAAAACCCGTTTAAAATAGCAGCGTTTCGAAAAGCGGCAAATGCACTTGAAACAGATGATAGAAGCCTTGCTTTAATCGATGATTTTACTAAAATCCCGGGAATTGGCAAGGGAACCTCAGCCGTTATTAAAGAATATATAGAAACAGAGAAATCAGAAGTTCTGGAGCAATTGCAGGAAGAGGTTCCAGCGGGATTGCTGCCATTATTAAAGCTGCCAGGTTTAGGCGGCAAAAAAATTGCCAAGCTTTATAAAGAATTACAAATAGATAGTGTTGAAGCCTTAAAGCAGGCATGCGAGGAGAATAAAATTCAAGTGCTGGCAGGCTTCGGGGAAAAAACAGAAGAAAAAATATTAGCGGCGATCGAGGAAATGGGAAATCGTCCTGAACGTCTTCCGTTAGCATTTATGCTGCCCATTGCAGAGAAAATTGAAGCATATCTCAGGCAATGTGAAAGTATTAAAGGATTTTCAAAAGCAGGCTCTTTAAGACGTATGAGGGAAACGATCAAGGATTTAGATTTCATCATTTCAACAACTGAACCGGGGAAGGTTCGTGAACAGCTGTTAGCTATTCCTGCTTTATCTGCAATTATCGCTAATGGTGATACAAAGGTTTCTGTTCAATTAAGCTATGATTATGAAGTAAACGTAGATTTCCGCATCGTTAAGCCTGAGGAATTTGCCACTACTCTTCATCATTTTACAGGTTCAAAAGATCATAATGTGAGGATGAGGCAGCTTGCAAAAGAGCGTGGAGAAAAAATAAGTGAATATGGAGTAGAAAACATTGAAACAAATGAAATAAAAACCTTTGCTACAGAAAGTGAATTTTATGAATATTTTAATCTTCCGCATTTTTCACCGGAAATACGCGAGGATGGTACAGAGGTAGATTTTTTCACAAAAGAAATGAGGCTTATTCAATTAGAGGATATAAAAGGTGACCTGCATATGCACTCTACTTGGAGCGATGGTGCGTTTACGATAAGGGAAATGGTGGAGGCCTGCCGTAAAAAGGGCTACAGCTATATTGCCATTACTGATCACTCTCACTATTTAAAGGTTGCAAACGGGTTAACACCAGAACGTCTGCGAGCGCAACGAGAGGAAATTAAGGCCTTAAATGAGGAGTATGATGATATGACCATTCTTGCAGGTGTCGAAATGGACATTTTGCCTGATGGTACATTAGATTATGATGATGAACTATTAAGTGAGATGGATCTTGTGATTGCTTCCATTCATTCTAGTTTTTCACAGCCTCGTGAAATTATTATGAGCCGCTTAAAAAAAGCATTGGAGAACAAACATGTTGACATTATTGCTCATCCAACTGGCCGCCTTATCGGGAAACGAAACGGGTATGATGTGGATATTGATATGCTGATTCAACTAGCAAAGGAAACGGATACTGCGTTAGAATTAAATGCAAATCCTCATCGTCTTGATTTAAGTGCTGAACATGTAAGAAAGGCACAAGAAGCAGGGGTAAAACTTGTTATCAATACAGATGCACATAATACCGATATGCTCGAAGATATGAGAGTGGGAGTAGCGACTGCTAAAAAAGGCTGGATCATGAGTGATAATGTTATAAATACATGGGAGATCAATAAGCTGCGGACGTTTTTAAATAGACATCATAATAAATCTGGAAATAAGATTTTAAGTTAAAGACAATATCATAGAAAATTTCTTTTAAAGAGAAACGATCATGCAATTACTAGGAGGTTTACGGTTTTGCAGGAAAAAGTATTACATGTTTTAGAATTTGAAAAAGTAAAAGACCAGCTTGTTAACCATGCTTCATCCTCGTTAGGGAAAGAAAAAGCAAAAGCGTTAACTCCTTCAAGCCATTTTGAAGAAGTCCTAATTGCCCAGGAGCAAACGGATGAGGCTTCCAAAGTTTTACGGTTAAAAGGGAATGTCCCCCTTGGCGGCTTAGTTGATGTCAGAGCCGCTGTTAAGCGCGCAAAAATTGGCGGAATGCTAAGTGCACCTGAATTAATTGAAGTAGCCGGAACACTTTATGCAGGACGTAATATGAAGCGGTTTATAGATAAAATGGTTGAAGAGGAAATTGAATTGCATCACCTCCCAGTGCTTGCAGAGAAAATTATTCTCATGCAAGACCTTGAGAAAAACATTTCACAATGCATTGATGATAATGGCTATGTGCTTGACAGTGCGAGTGATACATTAAAAGGGATTCGTCAGCAGCTTCGGACAACAGAAGCAAGGGTAAGGGAAAAATTAGAATCGATGATTCGCTCGTCTTCTGCAACAAAAATGCTTTCCGATGCAATTATTACGATTAGAAATGATCGTTATGTCATCCCGGTTAAACAGGAATACCGGTCATCATATGGCGGAATCGTTCATGATCAATCAAGCTCAGGAGCAACTCTTTTTATTGAACCTCAAGTAGTTGTAGATTTAAATAATACCCTTCAACAAGCTAAGGTAAAGGAAAAAGTGGAAATCGAACGGATTTTAAGACTGCTTTCTGAGAAGGTTGCCGAAAATAGTCAGGACATTTTACAAAATGTTTATTGCTTAGCTGAAATGGATTTTATGTTTACAAAAGCGAGGTTTGCCAAGCAAATTAAAGGAACAAAGCCAAACGTCAATAATAAAGGTGTGATAAGGCTGTTTCAGGCGCGTCATCCACTTTTGCCTATAGATGAAGTGGTTCCAAATGATATCGAACTCGGAACAGACTTTACTACAATTGTGATAACGGGTCCAAATACAGGTGGTAAGACAGTAGCGTTAAAAACATTGGGCTTATGTACATTAATGGCACAGGCAGGATTGCAAATACCGGCCCTTGATGGCTCTGAAGTTGCTGTATTTGCCCATGTATTTGCTGATATTGGTGATGAACAATCGATTGAGCAAAGCTTGAGTACATTTTCTTCGCACATGGTTAATATTGTTGATATTCTTGAACAGGTTGATGAAAATAGTTTAGTGCTATTTGATGAGCTTGGAGCCGGTACAGATCCGCAGGAGGGTGCAGCACTGGCCATTTCTATTCTCGACGAAGTGTATAACAGAGGCGCACGAGTTGTAGCCACTACCCATTACCCTGAATTAAAGGCTTATGGTTACAATCGAAGCGGGGTTATAAATGCAAGTGTTGAATTTGATATTACAACATTAAGCCCAACATATAAGTTATTAATTGGTGTACCTGGTCGAAGTAATGCATTTGAAATTTCTAAGAGATTAGGTTTACAAGAACATGTGATAAACATGGCTAGAGCACAGATGAGCGATGAACGTACAGAAGTGGATACAATGATCGCTTCATTAGAAACAAGCAAAAAGACAGCTGAGCAAGAATGGAAGGAAGCAGAAAATATCCGCAAGGAAGCTGAAAAGCTTCATAAAGAGTTGCAGCAGCAAATCATTGAATTTAATGAAAAGCGTGATGCTTTATATGAAAAAGCTGAACGAAAAGCAGAGGAAAAGATTGAAGAAGCAAGAAAAGAAGCGGAAAAAATTATTCACGATTTAAGACGAATGAGAAAGGAACAGCATGCACAAGTAAAAGAGCATGAGCTTATTGATGCAAGAAAACGTTTAGAAGATGCGGTTCCGGTCTTTAAGAAAAGTAAAAAAGTTGAAAAAAAGGATCCAGTCAAGCAAACGTTTACTCCCGGTGATGAAGTAAAGGTGATAAGCTTCGATCAAAAAGGTCACTTAATTGAAAGAGTGAATGATGATGAATGGCAGGTCCAAATGGGAATTTTAAAGATGAAGGTAAAGGAAAAGGACCTTCAATATATAAAAAGTCCAAAACAGGAAGTACAGGAGCGGCCGCTCGCAACAGTTAAAGGAAAGGATTATCATGTATCCGTTGAACTGGATCTACGTGGTGAACGCTACGAAAACGCTCTTCTTAAGGTCGAAAAATACTTAGATGATGCAGTTTTAGCAGGTTACCCAAGAGTTTCGATCATTCATGGGAAAGGTACTGGTGCCCTTCGTACAGGTGTAAAGGAATTGCTTAAAAACCATCGAAGTGTGAAGAACACCCGTTTTGGTGAAGCAGGTGAAGGTGGAACCGGGGTTACCATTGTTGAACTCAAATAGCGGGGAGAGGTATGATGAAAGGATTTTGGGAAAATGAATTAGTTCAAATTGCTGCCTACTACAGCGTTGTTGTTCTATGTATCATTGTGTTTTTAACAATCTTTGAGCTTGTGACGAAGTATAAAAATTGGGAAGAAATTCAAAAGGGGAATATGGCTGTTGCCATGGCAACAGGTGGTAAAATCTTTGGTATTGCCAATATTTTCAGATTTTCAATCAATCAGCATGAAAGCTTATTAGAAATGATGGGGTCCGGACTTTTCGGTTTTATCCTGCTGCTTTTAGGCTATTTCATTTATGAATTTATGACCCCAAAATTTAAAATTGATGAGGAAATCCAAAAGGATAACCGTGCTGTTGGCTTTATTTCACTCGTGATATCTGTCGGATTATCATTTGTTATTGGAGCTGGGATTTAAGGGAGAGTGGCAAATTGGAGACTTTGGCTAAAGTAATGTTTGGGCTGTGCGGCTTATTTATCCTAATAGGGATTATTTATTTAGTGTTTTTTTAGAATATCAATTGGTAGCAAACAATGTCGAATATTAGTCATTTTGCTCTACTTTCAGCCTGGCATTTAAAAGATGTCAGGCTTTATTAATTCTAAATATAGCAGCTTGGGGGACACCCTACCCTTGAAAAATCTTCTTTTATAGAATAGGAGCTTGTGTTAATACTATTTGAAAATATTTATATTTCTGAATATGAAAAAATCTGCTATACTTTTTTATAAGAAGGGAAGGGGAAGAGCGACGTCTGTTTACGACTATTAGTGTAGTTTTCATCTTACTAAACCAATACCAGCCTCCTCTCCGCAAAAAAACATAAAGATTGAATGGTAAAGTTTATCCATATAGCTTGTACTGTTAAAGAATAGCATTTGAGGAGGAGTAAAAGATGGAATGTCCGAAACCTTGGATACGTCATTATCCAAAAGAAATCCCTCACGAAATTCATTTTGAAGACACATCATTATATGAATATTTACTTCAAGCCGCAGCTGAATTCCCAACAAAAAAAGCTATTCATTTCCTAGGAAAAGAACTGACTTATGCAGAGCTTAGCAATCAGTCGTTAAAGCTGGCCAATTATTTACAATCACTTGGTTTACAAAAGGGTGACAGAGTTTCGATCATGCTGCCTAATTGTCCGCAAGCAGTTATTGCTTATTACGGAGTATTATTAGCAGGCGGTATTGTTGTCCAAACAAATCCGCTTTACATGGAAAGAGAGCTCGAATACCAGCTAAAAGATAGTGAGTCTATATACATTGTTACACTTGATTTATTATATCCAAGAGTATCAAAAATGAAAGCGTTAACAAATTTAAAGCATATTATTGTTACAGGAATAAAAGACTATTTGCCGTTCCCTAAGAATCTTCTATATCCGTTTGTTCAAAAAAAACAGAATCAACTCGTTGTAAATATTGAACACAAGGGTGATACACATTTATTTAAGAAGATCCTGTCCATAGCTGAGCCAAAAGCAGATTTGCCTGATATAAGGCCTTCAGAAGACATTGCGATTTTACAATATACTGGTGGGACAACAGGTTTTCCAAAGGGTGTAATGCTGACCCATACAAATATTGCGGCAAATACGCAAATGTGTGCTCACTGGATGTATAAATGTAAGCGAGGAGAAGAATCTGTCCTGGGTATTATCCCATTTTTCCATGTATATGGGATGACAACAGTGATGAATCTGTCTGTTATGCAGGCATTTAAAATGATTCTCCTTCCGAAATTTGATGCAACAGACACGTTAAAAACAATTGAAAAGCTAAAACCGACACTTTTTCCAGGTGCACCAACCATTTATATTGCTTTGCTGAACCATCCTAACATCCAAAACTACGATCTCTCTTCGATTAATTGCTGTATAAGCGGCTCAGCACCACTTCCTGTTGAGGTTCAAGAAAAGTTTGAGAAGATAACAGGAGGGCGTCTTGTTGAAGGGTATGGTTTATCAGAGGCTTCACCAGTCACACATGCAAACTTTTTTTGGGAGAAACGAAAAACAGGAAGCATCGGGGTTCCGTGGCCAAATACAGATTCAGCCATTCTGTCCTATGAAAAAGGTGGCTTTGCTGAACCAAATGAGCTTGGTGAAATCGTCATTCGTGGTCCTCAAGTAATGAAAGGATATTGGAATAAGCGTGAGGAAACAGAAGCTGTTCTCAAAGATGGCTGGCTGTTTACAGGAGATATCGGTTTTATGGATGAAGAAGGATATTTCTACATTGTTGACCGGAAAAAGGATATGATTATAGCTGGTGGATATAATATCTATCCACGTGAGATAGAAGAAGTTCTTTATGAGCATGAGAAGGTTCAGGAAGTGGTTGTTGCTGGGATACCAGATCCGTATCGAGGTGAGACGGTTAAGGCATATATCGTATTAAAGGATAATCAGACAGCGTCACCAGAGGAATTTAATGAATATGCCAGACAGCATTTAGCGGCATATAAAGTTCCACACATATATGAGTTTCGTAAAGAGTTGCCAAAAACTGCCGTCGGTAAAATATTAAGGCGTGTCCTAATAGATGAGGAAAAAGAAAAATTCAAAAACGCAAATTAAGGGTTTTAATACATGATTAAGTAAGGCTATATAGAGTGGACCCTTATTGGGTCCATTCTTGTGAATGGATTATATAAAAACGAATTGAGGCTTGACATTATGGGTAGGAAAATTTATCATGAAACATGAATGATGATTCATTCATTTCCAGAAGGAGAGTCGACCATTGAAACAGAAAAAACCGAAATATAAACAAATAATAGATGCTGCTGTAATCGTAATCGCTGAAAATGGGTATCACCAAGCACAAGTATCAAAGATTGCCAAACAAGCAGGTGTTGCTGATGGAACCATTTATTTGTATTTCAAGAACAAAGAAGACATCCTTGTGTCACTATTTCAAGAGAAAATGGGCATCTTTATCGAAAAAATCGAAGGTGAAATAAAGTCATCTGAAACAGCGGCAGAAAAGCTATTTACTCTTATTAAAACACATTTCTCATTGCTCGCTGATGATCATCATTTAGCGATCGTGACACAGCTTGAGCTTAGACAATCAAATAAAGAGCTGCGCTTAAGGATAAATGAGGTATTAAAGGGTTACTTCAATGTAGTGGATAAAATTATTACAGCCGGGAAGGAAACGGGAGAATTTAGAGAGGATCTGGATCTTCGATTAACAAGACAAATGATCTTTGGAACGATTGATGAAACTGTTACAACCTGGGTTATGAACGAGCAAAAATATGATTTACCAAAACAAGCAAAAAAGGTTCATGACTTAATTGTATATGGCTTTACGAAAAGATAGAGATAAACCGTATTTCAAATATGTAAAGGAAAAACCTTAATCTAAATCGAAAGTACTTAATAAGTCAGAAACAAACATACATTAGAGTAAAAGCTGATAGGCGAGGGGGAAATGACATGGAATTTTTAAAGCTTGTAAAAGAAGATAAGGTTGCTGTTGTGACAATTGACCATTCACCAGCAAACGCACTATCCTCAAATGTATTGAGAGAACTTTCAATTTTGCTTGATGAAATGGAAACAGATGAGGAAGTACGGGCGATTGTCTTACATGGTGAAGGGAGATTTTTTTCGGCAGGAGCAGATATTAAAGAATTCCTTCAAGTGCCATCAGGTGAAGAATTTTCTAAAATGGCTGCGGCTGGGCAGGAATTATTTGAAAGAATTGAAACTTTTAAAAAACCGATTATTGCTGCGATACATGGCGCTGCCTTAGGCGGGGGGCTGGAACTAGCCATGTCATGTCATATTCGCCTAGTTACAGAAAATGCCAAGCTTGGCCTGCCGGAACTCCAGCTTGGCATTATTCCAGGCTTTGGCGGTACGCAAAGACTCCCAAAATATATTGGAACAGGCCGTGCATTAGAAATGATGCTAACAAGTGAACCGATTACAGGAGCCGAAGCTGTAAAGCTGGGACTTGCTAACCACTCCTTTCCAGAGGAAAGCCTTCTTGAAGAAGCGAAAAAGCTTGCAGCAAAATTCGCACAAAAAAGTCCTCTTTCTGTCAAGGCGGTGATTGAACTGCTTCATACCAGTAAAACATCAGTATACGAAGCAGGGATGAAACAAGAGGCTGAAAGCTTTGGTGAGATTTTTGAAAGTGCTGATGCGAAAGAGGGGATTTCAGCATTTATTGAAAAACGCAAACCAACTTTCAAGGGGAACTAGCATATAAGGAATTGCTTCAAAAATACTTAATGACACATGGGGGAATGGGAAATGAATATTTTTGTTTTGATGAAAAGAACATTTGACACTGAAGAGAAAATCGTTGTTTCTAATGGCCAAATTCAAGAGGATGGCGCCGAATTTATTATAAACCCGTATGATGAATATGCAATTGAAGAGGCAATACAGCTGCGAGATGCAAATGGCGGGGAAGTTACAGTTGTCACAATCGGCGGGGAAGAGTCTGAAAAACAACTGCGTACGGCTTTAGCGATGGGCTGTGATAAAGCGGTTTTAGTTAATATAGAAGATGATGTAGAAGCTGGTGATCAATTTACAACTTCAAAAATTTTAGCAGAGTATCTTAAAGAGCAAGATTTTGATCTTATTCTCGGAGGGAATGTAGCTATTGATGGCGGATCGGGACAGGTTGGTCCACGATTAGCCGAATTATTAAACATCCCATATGTAACAACGATTACAAAGCTTGATATTGATGGGGAAGACGTGACGATTGTTCGTGATGTTGAAGGGGATTCTGAAGTTATCGAAACAACTTTGCCATTATTAGTAACAGCACAACAGGGACTAAATGAGCCGCGATACCCATCGTTGCCTGGTATTATGAAGGCAAAGAAAAAACCGCTTGATGAGCTTGAATTAGATGATCTTGATCTGGATGAAGATGATATTGAAGCAAAAACAAAAACAATTGAAATTTTCTTACCTCCAAAAAAAGAAGCAGGGAAGGTTTTACAAGGAGAGTTAGAAGATCAAGTAAAAGAACTGGTATCACTTCTTCGCAACGAAGCAAAGGTAATTTAAAAGGGAGAATGAATCGGATCAAATGATCAGAACAGGGGGAAAAATAAATGGGTAGAAAAGTTCTTGTATTAAGTGAAGTTCGCGATCAAGCATTGCGTAATGTATCTTTTGAGGCGATTGCAGCAGGGAAAACCATTTCTGAAGGGGGAGAAGTGGTTGCCGTATTAATGGGGGAAAATGTTGCATCTTTATCAACAGAACTCATTCAATATGGTGCAGACAGGGTGGTAACGGTTGAAAATGATAAACTTCGAACGTATACACCTGATGGATATGCTCAAGCGCTTTTAGCTGTCATTCAAAATGAACATCCAGAAGGCATTGTATTCGGCCATACTGCGTTAGGGAAGGATTTATCACCAAAAATTGCAGCAAAATTAAACACAGGTTTGGTTTCTGATGCAACAGCTATCGAAGTGGCAGGGGGAAATGTCGTATTTACAAGACCTATTTATTCAGGAAAAGCATTTGAAAAGATAATTGTCACAGATGACATCATATTTGCTACAATTCGTCCAAATAATATT
Source organism: uncultured Metabacillus sp. (assembly GCF_947503125.1). GTDB lineage: Bacteria > Bacillota > Bacilli > Bacillales > Bacillaceae > Metabacillus. The sequence goes on along the minus strand of NZ_CANNCR010000007.1, from coordinate 110,818 downwards.
GCTCCACTTCCAAAAGATGAAACGAGAAACGGAACATCCAGCTCACTATCAGTAGATATTAAAGATTTACGAACCATTGTAAAAGAGGTTGTACGAAAAGCTTCTGAAGGGGTCGATTTATCAGAAGCAAAGGTAGTAATTGCTGGCGGACGCGGGGTCAAAAGTGAGGATGGCTTTAAGCCATTAAAGGAATTGGCCGAGGTGTTAGGTGGTGCTGTCGGAGCTTCGCGCGGAGCATGTGATGCTGATTACTGTGATTATTCATTGCAAATCGGGCAAACAGGTAAGGTCGTAACACCAGACTTATATATTGCTTGCGGTATCTCAGGAGCGATTCAGCATTTAGCTGGTATGTCAAATTCCAAAGTCATTGTAGCGATTAACAAGGATCCGGAAGCAAATATTTTTAAAGTTGCAGATTATGGAATCGTCGGTGATTTATTTGAAGTCGTTCCGCTCTTAACAGAGGAGTTTAAAAAACTTAAAATTCATACTTAATATGGGAGGCACGCAAATGCGTGCTTTTCGTATGATAAAAAACAATGTTTCGATAGCGAAACATTGGGAAAAGTAATAGAGAAGCAAATTGTTAGCTTACTTCGATTGTGAGTGCTATACTTTAAACATATTTTACCCTACAAATTAGGAGGAATTACAATGGCAATAACAAATGTAACAGATCAAACATTTTCAAGTGAAACAAACGAAGGGGTCGTATTAGTAGACTTCTGGGCACCATGGTGCGGACCTTGTAAGATGATTGCTCCGGTTCTTGAAGAACTTGATTCAGATATGGGAGATAAAGTGAAAATCGTAAAAGTTGATGTCGACGAAAACCAAGAAACTGCAGGTAAATTCGGCGTAATGAGCATCCCGACTTTACTTGTCTTAAAAAACGGAGAAGTAGTTGACAAAGCCGTTGGCTACCAACCAAAAGAAGCATTAGCTGAAGTTTTAAACAAGCATGTATAAAAATGAGGATTGACTTTTGTCAGTCCTTTTTTTTATTCCTTAGGAAATCATTACTTGTAATTCGACTATTTAACATAGGACGAATGAGAGGAGACATGATAAAATAGTTGTAACAACAAATAGGCAGTAATCCGCCATGGTAAATTATCATTATAGTGGGGGATTACTGCCTATTTAACAGAAGTAAAAGTCTTAAACAAAATAGTTAGGAGAGTGTTTGCTAGTGAAAGAACAAATAAAGGAAAAGCTTGCACTTCTTCCTGATCAGCCAGGCTGCTATATCATGAAGGATCGCCAAGGAACCGTTATTTATGTCGGTAAAGCAAAAGTGCTTAAGAACCGGGTTCGTTCTTATTTTACAGGTTCCCATGATGGAAAAACACTGCGTTTAGTCAATGAAATTGTTGATTTTGAATATATTGTCACTTCCTCTAACTTAGAAGCCCTGATACTGGAGTTAAATCTCATTAAAAAATATGATCCAAAATATAATGTAATGTTGAAGGATGATAAAACATATCCGTTTATTCAAATTACAAATGAACGTCATCCGCGTTTACTTGTGACTAGAAAAGTAAAAAGAAATAAAGGGAAGTATTTCGGACCATATCCCAATGTACAATCTGCCCGTGAGACGATAAAATTGCTGGATCGACTGTACCCGTTAAGAAAATGCTCAACACTGCCTGATCGTGTTTGCCTTTATTATCATATGGGACAATGTCTTGCACCCTGTGTAAATGATGTATCAGAAGAAACAAACCGGCAAATGGTCGAGGAAATTACTAAGTTTTTAAATGGCGGATATAAAAAAATAAAAGAAGATTTAACTGAAAAAATGGTGAAGGCTTCTGAGGAATTAGAATTTGAGCGAGCAAAAGAATATCGGGACCAAATCCTGCATATAGAAGCAACAATGGAAAAGCAAAAAATGACGTTAAATGACCATGTGGACCGCGATGTATTCGGCTATGCTTATGATAAAGGCTGGATGTGTGTGCAAGTCTTTTTTATTCGTCAAGGAAAACTAATTGAACGTGATGTTTCCATGTTTCCGATTTATGACAGCCCAGAACAGGAGTTTTTAACCTTTTTAGGACAATTTTATTCAAAGGCCAATCATTTTGTGCCAAAGGAAATTTTACTGCCAGATAGTATTGAAGTGGATGTTGTTGAACAGCTATTGGATGTAAAAACTCTCCAACCGAAGCGCGGCCAAAAGAAAGATTTAATTTTATTGGCACATAAGAATGCAAAAATAGCATTAAAAGAAAAGTTTCAGCTAATCGAAAGAGATGAGGAGAGAACGATTAAAGCTGTCGAAAATCTTGGGGATAAGCTGGGTATTCATACCCCCCACCGTATAGAAGCCTTTGATAACTCAAATATACAAGGAGCAGACCCTGTTTCAGCAATGGTTGTATTTGAAGATGGTAAGCCATCCAAAAAGCATTATCGTAAATATAAAATTAAAGGTGTTAAAGGCCCTGATGACTATGAATCGATGAGAGAGGTTGTAAGACGGCGTTATAGCCGTGTTCTAAAAGAAGAGCTTCCTTTACCAGATTTAGTGATTATTGATGGGGGGAAAGGACACTTAGCTGCAGCTCAAGATGTATTAGAAAACGAGCTGGGGATTGATATTCCCATTGCAGGTTTAGTGAAAGATGATAAGCATCGCACATCAGAGCTGATCATCGGCTCCCCGCCTGAAATGATTCAACTTGAAAGAAATAGTCAGGAATTTTATCTACTGCAAAGAATTCAAGATGAAGTCCATCGCTTTGCGATCACCTTTCATCGTCAGATACGTGGGAAAAATGCCTTCCATTCCGTTTTAGATGATATACCTGGTGTAGGGGAAAAAAGAAAGAAAGCACTGCTAAAGCATTTTGGTTCCTTAAAAAAAATGAAGGAAGCTGGCGTTGAAGAATTTAGGGAAGCCGGTATGCCTGAAAGCATTGCTATGCAAATCATTGAAGCCTTAAAAGAGTAGGGAATGAATGATGCTTGCGTTTTTAAAAAAAGTTTGGTAATGTAAAAAGTAATTTCATACTTTGATCGTTAGTTTGTTAAATGATGGTAGAGGTGCGAACTTCAAGAGTAACCAGGTTGAGGAGGAATGGTCTCCAATGACAGCTGGTAAAAGGGGATGTTCGCCGAAGTGAGTAAGGCACCATTTGCTTTACTTGCTGGTTTTACATTTAATAGATGTAAAATTGTCAAGAAAGGGATTTCTTGGAGAGCTATCTCATTGTATAAAGACGAATTTTTTTCGTTTAGTTAGCAATGGGATGTTTTTGTCTCATTGCTTTTTTGTTTGTAAAAAATCATTTAATGGCTCTAACCTTCAAGCAGACATAATCCGATCATTGAAAAAAACAGAAGGGTGAGGTAATTTTGGGTATTATTGTTCAAAAATTTGGTGGTACTTCTGTTGGCTCTGTTGAAAGAATTCTCAATGTAGCTAACCGTGTCATTCAAGAAAAAGAAAAAGGAAACGATGTAGTGGTTGTCGTCTCAGCGATGGGGAAATCTACAGATCAGCTTGTCGATCTGGCAAACCAAATTTCGGCAAAACCTAGTAAGCGGGAAATGGATATGCTACTCACTACAGGTGAACAAGTGACCATTTCTTTATTAGCGATGGCATTATTGGAAGAAGGATATAAGGCGATTTCTTTTACAGGATGGCAGGCAGGAATTGAAACAGAAGAACGCCATGGAAATGCAAGAATAACCAATATCAATCCTGATGTCATAAAAAAAGAATTGACTGCAGGGAAAATTGTAGTAGTGGCCGGCTTTCAAGGCGCATCAGATACTTTGCAAATTACCACTTTAGGCAGAGGCGGTTCTGATACAACAGCAGTAGCACTTGCAGCTGCTTTAAAAGCGGATCAATGCGATATATACACGGATGTAACAGGTGTATATACAACAGATCCACGATATGTAAAAGGTGCCAGAAAGCTTGACGCAATCTCATATGATGAAATGCTAGAGTTGGCAAATTTAGGTGCGGGAGTATTACATCCGCGTGCGGTTGAGTTTGCGAAAAATTATAATATTCCATTAGAGGTTCGGTCAAGCATGGAAAATGAACGAGGAACGATCATAGAGGAGGAAGCAAAAATGGAGGAAAACCTAATTGTAAGAGGGATTGCGTTTGAGGATCAAGTAACAAGAGTGTCAGTTTTAGGACTGCCAAATGAATTAACAACACTATCTACGATTTTTTCAACATTAGCGAAGCATGGTTTGAATGTAGATATTATCATTCAGAATACGACAAGTGACAATAAAACAACGATTTCATTTTCGATTAAAACAGGCGATCTTGAGGATACGATTTCTATTCTTGAGCAACATAAGTCTAAGTTAAAATATGAACGAATTGAATCTGAATCAGGTCTTGCTAAAGTATCCATTGTCGGTTCAGGAATGGTTTCCAATCCTGGAGTTGCTGCTGAAATGTTCGCTGTCCTAGCCGAACAAGAAATTGAAGTGAAAATGGTTAGCACATCTGAGATTAAAGTATCTACAGTCATTTCCGGTGAGCATATGGTAACAGCGGTAGATATTCTTCACAGCGCCTTTGACCTTTCAAAAGTAACAGCAAGGGTATAACCAAATTAGGGCTGTCTCAAAATGGCATGACTCATTTTGAGACAGCATCATACTGCATTTAAAGTTTACGTTTGCTGCGTTTTCCGATGGTGACCTCATCAAGCAAATCTTTTTCGTCCCATTGTGCGATAAACATAACTTTGCCCGCACGTTTTTTGATTTGTTCATAGGTCTCAGTGATGTATTTGTTCATCAATTGCAACTGTTCGGCTATAAAACCAGCTTCCAGCTGAAACGTACAATCATCTGTTTTATTTAGTCTAATTGAAACGAGCTCTCCACTTAACTCAAATTCAACTTCATTTTTTTTATTATGTAGTAAAGTGAGATTTCCCCAGCCTGCCGCTTCAAAAAAGGCTGCGAGCTCTTCGATTGATTGTACGGGATATTTACGAGCAATTCCTTTTCCAGCCCAATAGAGCATTTGCTGATGATCTTGTCCAAGAATATCTGGAAGCAGCACGTCTCTTAACAATTCCAAACTAAATGCTGGTACCTGAATTTCTTTTAATTCTTCCATTTTTACGAGTTCTAATTGTTTATTCACGGTATTCCCCTCTTTCTAAGCTTATTATATAACAAGTTCTGTACTGAAAAACATGTAATATTAAGTAAAATAGGTTTGTTTCAAATAAAAAAGCGGAAAATCTATTTTAGATAGATTAAGTTTAGAAGGGGAGGGATAAATCAATTTTCGTTATCTCCTTACCGGGAGCCCAAACTTTATAATTTCTTGTATTTACATAGAGATTGTTGTTGGAGGACCACTATATTGATAAAATAAAATTAAATACGATAAGATTTGTCGAAAAATTAGAATTTATGAACACGTTTTCTTGACGCTCTTACTTTATGGGAGTAAAATGTATTTGTCACATTTAATCTGAATAGCTGGCAGAGGGTACATATATTGTCTGCCTGTTTACGCTCATTATTTTTTTTCATATGGTCATTCGTATTTAAATTGATTAAAGTTTAACTTTATCAGGAAAAGATTAATGGGTGAACTTGAAGGCGTAGGTTTAAAAATTTGTAGGAGCATTATTGAAACTAGGGGGTAAGTTTAATGGCTGGAAACAGAGAGTTTGTGAATCGCAGACTGCACTCATTGCTAGGAGTAATTCCTGTAGGCCTCTTTTTAGTTCAGCACCTTGTTGTCAATCACTTTGCAACAAGAGGTGCAGAGGCATTTAACGAGGCAGCTCATTTTATGGAGATGCTTCCTTTTAGGTATCTATTGGAAATTTTTGTTATTTTCCTTCCGCTTTTATACCATGCAATTTACGGAGTTTACATCGCTTTTACAGCTAAAAACAATGTAAGCAATTATGGTTTTCTGCGCAACTGGCTATTCATGCTTCAGCGTGTAACAGGTATTATTACCTTTATTTTTGTTGCATGGCATGTTTGGGAAACAAGAATAGCTGCTGCATTTGGAGCGGAGGTAAACTATGATATGATGGCTTCCATTTTAAGCAGTCCTTTTATGCTAGCATTCTACTTAATTGGAGTTATTTCAACCATATTCCACTTTGCTAACGGATTATGGTCATTTGCTGTTAGCTGGGGAATTACTGTTACTCCTCGCTCACAAGTTATTTCCACTTATGTTACGCTGGCGATCTTTTTAGCGCTATCAATCGTGGGAGTTCGAGCAATATTTGCATTCGTGTAATTTTTAGCAATAGCTATTAAAAGGAGTGGGCTTAATGAGCAAAAGTAAAATAATCGTTGTCGGAGGCGGATTAGCCGGTTTAATGGCTACTATTAAGGCCGCTGAAGCCGGCGTTCAAGTAGATTTATTTTCATTAGTACCAGTTAAACGTTCTCACTCTGTGTGTGCACAGGGGGGAATAAACGGTGCAGTAAATACGAAGGGTGAAGGAGATTCACCTTGGGAGCATTTTGATGACACTGTATACGGTGGAGACTTTTTGGCGAACCAGCCGCCAGTTAAAGCGATGACCGAAGCTGCTCCTGCTATTATTCACCTATTAGACAGAATGGGTGTTATGTTTAATCGTACTCCTGAGGGATTACTAGATTTTAGACGTTTTGGCGGAACACAGCACCATCGTACAGCATTTGCTGGTGCAACAACTGGTCAACAGCTGCTTTATGCATTGGATGAACAGGTTAGACGTTATGAGGTTGCCGGTCTTGTAACCAAGTATGAAGGCTGGGAGTTTTTAGGTGCCGTCATTGATGATGAAGGCGTGTGCCGTGGAATTACCGCGCAAAATCTTACTTCAATGAAAATTGAATCATTCCGTTCAGATGCCGTTATTATGGCAACAGGTGGCCCTGGAATTATCTTTGGTAAATCAACAAACTCAGTCATTAATACAGGATCTGCTGCATCGATTGTATATCAGCAAGGTGTTTACTATGCGAATGGTGAGTTTATTCAAATCCATCCAACTGCTATCCCGGGAGATGATAAGCTTCGTCTAATGAGTGAGTCAGCACGTGGTGAAGGTGGACGAGTCTGGACGTATAAAGATGGTAAACCATGGTATTTCCTTGAAGAAAAATATCCTGCATATGGAAACCTTGTTCCTCGTGATATCGCTACACGTGAAATCTTTGATGTTTGTGTAGAACAGAAGCTTGGAATCAACGGCGAAAATATGGTGTACTTAGATTTATCGCATAAAGATCCTAAAGAACTTGATATTAAATTGGGCGGAATTATTGAAATCTATGAGAAATTCATGGGTGACGATCCACGTAAAGTACCAATGAAGATTTTCCCTGCGGTCCATTATTCAATGGGTGGATTATGGGTGGACTATGACCAAATGACAAATATTCCTGGTTTATTCGCTGCTGGTGAATGTGATTACTCTATGCATGGAGCGAATCGTTTAGGAGCGAACTCTTTATTATCTGCCATTTATGGCGGTATGGTTGCAGGTCCTAATGCTGTTAAGTATATTAATGGCATTGAAAAGAGTGCTGAGGATCTTTCGTCTACAGTGTTTGATGGTTATGTGAAACAGGAAGAGGAAAAATGGAATAGTATCATGAGCTTAGATGGCAGTGAAAATGCATACGTTCTTCATAAGGAATTAGGAGAATGGATGACAGATAACGTAACCGTTGTAAGACATAATGATAAACTTCTTAAAACAGATGAGAAAATTCAAGAACTTATTGAACGTTTTGATAACATCAATATTAACGATACGGCAAAATGGAGCAACCAAGGGGCAACATTTACCCGTCAATTGAAAAACATGCTTCAATTATCACGTGTCGTAACACTTGGTGCTTACAATCGTAATGAAAGTCGCGGAGCACATTACAAACCTGAATTCCCGGATCGCAATGATGAAGAATGGTTAAAAACAACAATGGCTAGCTACACAGGAGACCGTACAGCACCTGAGTTTAAATACGAAGATGTAGATGTATCACTCATCAAGCCACGTAAACGTGATTATTCTAAAAGTAAAAAGGGGGATAAATAATGAGTGAGAATAAGGTCGTTCAATTTATTATTACTCGTCAAGAATCACCTGATGCTGCCCCTTATCAAGAAAAATTTGAAATACCATATCGTCCGAATATGAACGTAATTTCAGCTTTAATGGAAATTCGCCGAAATCCCGTTAATGCGGAAGGGAAGAAAACAACACCTATTAACTGGGATATGAACTGCCTAGAAGAGGTATGTGGTGCTTGTTCAATGGTCATCAATGGGAAGCCGCGACAATCATGTACGGCTCTTGTTGATCAGCTTGAACAGCCGATCCGTCTTGAGCCAATGCGTACATTCCCTGTTGTACGTGATCTGCAAGTGGATCGTAAGCGTATGTTTGATTCACTTAAGAAGGTTAAAGCATGGATACCAATTGATGGTACGTATGATTTAGGTCCAGGACCACGAATGCCTGAGAAAAAACGTCAATGGGCTTATGAACTTTCAAAATGTATGACTTGTGGTGTGTGTTTAGAGGCATGTCCTAACGTAAATAGCAAATCTAATTTCATTGGTCCTGCTCCATTATCACAAGTACGTTTGTTTAATGCCCATCCAACAGGTGAAATGAATAAATCAGAGCGTCTTGAGACCATTATGGGTGATGGCGGTTTAGCAAACTGCGGTAACTCACAAAACTGTGTTCAGTCATGTCCAAAAGGTATTCCTTTAACTACATCAATCGCAGCATTAAACCGTGATACAACTATTCAATCATTCCGTAATTTCTTTGGCAGTGACCAAGGTTAACAGTTTTAGGAAAGGGCTGACTTTTTTAAGTCAGTCTTTTTCTTTGTTGAAGTTTAAGAAAGTATAAAATTTTGTACTTAGTTTTAGTGTCTAGCTCCAGGCGCCATCGGCGAAGCACAGGATGTGCAAGTGCAGTCAAGAGATAAGGCCGCCCTAGTTTTTGACTGCCTCTAAGGTCTAGTCAAATAGGAATTGAAGATAAAGAACACCTTCTATTCCTATTCACCTTATGCTTGTTGCCGAATGCTAAGCACCTTGCGCTTTTCTTACTCGTTAAGAAAGAAACTTTTTGTACTTAGTTTTTGTGTCTAACTCCAGCGCCTAGCCCCTCTAGGGTCTAGCCGATTTGGAATTGAAGGCAAAGAACGCCTTCTATTCTAAATCGTCTTATTTGCCCTAGGCTGAGCAAGGCGCTTGCGCTTTTCTTATTAATAAGTGGAAAGGACTGAACGTTTTGAAAAATATTTCATATATTGATCGGTTTGATGAATCTTATTTAACCAGCTTTTCCTTTTATCATAAGATAAAAATTAGATTTTCCGAAACAGATATGTTTGGACATATGAACAATACGGCTCCTTTTACATATTTTGAATTAGGTAGGATTGAATTCTTTAAAAAAATAGGCTTAATGCAGCAATGGTTGGATGCAAATGGAGGAAAGATACCGGTTGTGGCAGACTTGCAATGTGATTTCTTAAATCAAGCCTTTTTTGATGATGAAATCAAATTATACGTAAAAATAAACAAAATTGGTACATCATCAATTGACTTGCATTATTTAGGAATCAATCAAAATGGTGAGAGTCTTTTTGTCGGCCGAGGAACGATTGTCCAGATCTCGAAGCAGACAGGAAAAGCTATTCCATGGACTAAAGAGGATAAAAAACGAATGCAACAGGTGAAATTGGCAAATTTGTAAAAAATAGACGGTTTTTACCACCTTTTCCTTCATATTTCTGTCACAGTGACCTGAAGAAACACATAATATATGTTGACTAAATATATACCCATCCGTTTGATCAGCTCTCACCTTAGCAAGGAGGGTTACAATACTTGAAAGAGAAAGAGTTTCAATCAAAGCCATTACTCACGAAAAGAGAGAGAGAAGTATTCGAATTGTTAGTCCAAGATAAGACAACAAAGGAGATTGCTAGCGAGCTCTTCATAAGCGAAAAAACGGTTCGAAACCACATCTCGAATGTAATGTTCACTGAAAGCATAACTAATGAAGTGTTGATATGAAAGGGTTTGGAAGTTGAGCTTAAATGAAAAACGACCAGAAAAGAACTTGGACAAGCGTCTAAGTTCTTTTCTATGTAGAAGTAAGGGAAGTTTCAGTTAGAACGGGTTAACAAGTTTCGACTTAATGAGTAATACTTAATATCTGATGAAAGTAACTTTATGTAAATGTGGTAAAATTGGATTATAACTTTTTTGTATAAAACAATGAATATTTTCAATCATGGAACCAGAATTAAAGCTTAAATAATTGTAATACCTGGAGGATAAGGATGCTTAAAGAACTTTTAATATTAAAGCATTTGGGTATAGATGGTGCTTTAATAAATTATATTGTTAATCATTTCTCTAATAAGGATTTAATCGCATTATTCAATGGTGGAGCTTTTGATTTACAATTCAAACATAATGTATTTAACGATGACCATCTAAAAGTATTTTACGACGAAGAAAAGGTTGAAAAGGCTGAGGAAGCTGTAAATAATCTGATTCAAAAAAGTGCTGATGAGGGCATTAAGATATTGTCGTATTATGATGAGGATTACCCTGCTAACTTGAAGGCAATTAAGAAAAGTCCATTGTTTCTATTTGTTAAAGGCAACTTAGAAAATCTAAATGTAGATAAATCGATTGCATGTGTAGGAACAAGAAATCCGAGTCCACACTCAATTCATCTTGTGGATAGAATTGTAAAGGGATTGGTTGAAGCTAATACAGTTATAGTGAGTGGTTTAGCAAAAGGGATTGATGCTGAATCCCATAGAGTATGTTTGGAAAATAGAGGAACAACTGTTGCTGTACTTGCTCATGGATTAGATACTATATATCCAAAAGAAAACAGTAAGTTAGCTGATGCTATTCTAGAAAATGGAGGAACTTTACTTTCCGAGTATCCCATCGGAACCAAAGGTCTTAAATCAAATTTTGTAGCTAGAAATCGCTTAATCTCAGGGTTATCAAGTGGGGTAATTGTTTTTGAAGCCAGCGAGAAAAGTGGTACTATGCATACTGCTCGGTTTGCCTATACACAAGGGAAAAAAATTTTTTGCCCTTCTGATAACGGAAAAGATGGAAATCTTTCATCAGGAGTCCAAAAATTATTAAAAACTGAAAGTGCTATTCCTATAAAAGATGCTAGTGATGTATTAAAAACTGCGTTTAATAAAAAACACTTTACGAACATTAGTATAGACGCTGATTTGATTAATCAACTTGAATTCGTATCTAAGAATAAAGGTGTTTCTGTAGATGACCTGGTAAATTCTATTATTTTAGATTACATCGAGGGGGAAAGAGGGCATGAGTAAGACCATCGTTTTTCCAACTGCTACCTTAATAAATAAAGAAAATGAAATTTATAACGGCATAAAAAAATTATTGAAGAAATTGAATAATGACGGTGATAAAATCATTATTATGTCACATGACCGTTCCAAAATAGCAGATATAATCAAGGAGTTTGAATTTGTAGAATTCTGTTATAGATGGCAAGTAAGAGATTTAGTGAAAAATGATAACTCAGGTACATATATTATAGTCGGAAGTAACGATGATGATTTAAGAATCGCTGCAAGTACAAAAACAGCACTCTTAACACCAGAATGGTCAGATGTACAGGATGAATTACCTTCCAAATACGGGCTCGTAATTCCCTCACCAAAAGCTCTTTATAAGGTTATTCAGATTATTAAGAATCAAAAGGTTTGGTTTTACGAACTTGATATCGATGAAAATGCAAAAGTCTATTCTTTAACTAGTGCCAATACAAAGGGTGATGTAACAAAATCAGAAAAAGAGATAGTAGATGGTTTTAGAAGCTTACTCAAATTTGGTAATAAACAATACTTTAAGGTTTTACAGTTGCACTTTTTAGCCTCTATAATTCATAATTCAGTTTTTAAAGAAGTTGATATATGGGCGATAATGCCATCATCTGGAACTGAAATAAATCAAGACCTTTGGGCATTAAAAGAAAGAGCTAGGATTTTAATGGGGAAAAAATTAACTGCTCCTCTTTTTGTCAGACACACTGCTATTAGAAAAAGTCACTCATTTACAAATAATGATGACAGATTATATTGTTCTAGGCATTTTCCAAGTATCAACATCAATCCAGAGTATAAAAAAAATAATAAGTTAAAAGGAAAGGTAATTTGCGTTATAGATGATTACTTGACCAATGGTACTTCATTTGAAACCCTTAGAAATCTGTTATTTCATGCAGGAGTAAGGAAAGTAATATTTGTATCTCTAGGAAGATTCAAAAGAGGTTGGGGAATAGAGTATTATAAGCAAGACTACAAACTGACGGGAAATGTTTTTAGCCCAAGCTATTCTTTCGAACTAGAAAGCGAAGATGATATTAGTGGTGATTACAATGGACAGGCTAAAGAAGAAATAAGAAAATTATATAAAATATTATATGGATAAAATTAAGTTTCTAAGGCAGGCAAATAGTATTTAGAACAATCATGTTTGGCTGATATTAATTTAACAAAAAATACCTAGAGAACAATCCTTTAAAGAGGAGTTCTCTTTTTTTATTTTAATTTATAAGTGTCATATAACTAGATTTTTATGTCAAATAAGAGAGTAAATGAGTCAAAATTATATAGAAAGAGGGTATCTGAATGGAGAAAAAAAGTGTCGCACAATTATTCGAAGTAGATTTTAACCCACTTCAAAAGTTTGAACACTATTTAATCGAACATGGAAAAGCTGACCAAACCATAGATGGATATCTAGCGGATGTAAAAAAGTTTGAAAAATATCTCGATGACCATAACCGGTCGCTTTATGATTTGTTGAGAAGTGATGTTCAAGGATACATCAATTTCATGGAAAAAGAAGAGAAATCACACAATACCGTTATCCGCCATTTTAATGCCATTAAGCAATTTACGATAGCAAATGGGATGGAGCACATATGCAGTCATATCCGAAAACCAAAGAAATCAAGTGTATTTGATTTAGAAATAAAAGCATTAACTAAAAATCAATTACGAGGTGTCTTGAGAACTGCCGAAAACACAGGGAATAAACGAACCATGGCAATTATTCATCTGTTGGCATATACTGGGATTCGAATCGAGGAATGCGAACGGTTGAATCGCAAAGACTTAGTTTTCAAAAGAGGTGGAGTCATTTCAGTCAGAGGAAAAGGAAATAAACCAAGAAAAGTTCCGTTTCCGAAAGAAGCAAAATTCTATGTGCAGCAGTACCTGGATACCAGAGAAGATAACGATAAAGCATTATTTTTATCTAATTTCAAAAAAAGAATGGAGAAACGCTCGCTTCAACGGGTCGTAGAGAAGGTCTGAAAATTGTATAATGCGTTGTTACCAGAAGAAGAACAAATCCATTTACATGCCCATGTGTTTAGACATACTTACGCTCGTAATCTAATCAAGGGTCAAGGACTTGATATCGTGAGTGTAGCGAATATTTTAGGTCATGAATCGATAGAAATCACCAGGCGGTATGCAATGGATACTTTACAGGATGTTTCAGAAAAATTGGATGACATGATGTTTTAATGAGTGAGTAAAAACAAATGAAGTTGGTTGATGTCTAATTGAAGATTTTACAAATTTAAAATAGCTAAAATCATAACACTTAAAAGTTTGATAGGATAGTGGAAACAATTCTATGGATTAAATAATATATTATACTCCTAATTAAAATTGAAATTGTAAGTACAATTTGGTAAATTTATCTAGTGTTCATATTTATATTGGGAGTGGGAATTATGTGGATAAGAGATACAGAAAGTCAACAACAAAAAGAGAAAGAAATATCAGTAACAGTTAGAAATATGGTTGAAAGCGAATTAACTGAATTCAATTTACTTAGTGGCGGTAAAGAAATTATCTTTAATGCAGTATTCGATTCAGTGACTGTTAGTGCTCCAAGTTCTAAAGAAGAAGAATTAATGATGACTTACACTCAACTAAATCATTCTCAATCAAGATTAAGTAGTGTAGCTAATTACAAACCAGGAAATGTTCGGTTCAATATAAAGCAGATGCTAGATTCTCTAACTGATTCTACCGTAGCGATTGCTGGTGGATTAACTACACCAGAAATATTACCTTATGTTGCTGCTCGTGTTATTGTTAATGTATTTAAATTTAATCCGTTCAAATTTGAACTATCGTTACTTGATGGACATATCATAAACACATTAAATCTGTTTAAAGGAACATGCGAAGCTGACGATTTGTATAAGCAATTGAACTATCAATTACCTTACACAAATAGCGGGAAAGCAATCAGCAGAAATGAATTTGATGAAAGCATCAGTAGACTTCAAAAGCTTCGAATAATAAATAAAGACGGTGTTATCCTTAATTTAATAGATGAAATTCGTTTTAATTACAGATAATAAAATATTCTAATCAAGCTTGTACACCGGTACAAGCTTGATTAGTTTTATGATTAATTGCAGAAATACATTATACAATTCATTGCGAGCTTTTCAAGGATTGGTAGCCATTTGTCTTTTTCCATTGAAGATAACGGACCTGGCAATAAAAATTTGTTAGTATCTTCTTTTTTGGAGTGAACGATACTGTTTCTAAAATTATAGAGCTTTTGAGCTAAATCCTCATTTGTTTCCTTTTCTATTAGCCCTTTCTTTAATGCTAAGCTTAAAATTTCCTTAGTATCTAAAGTGTTTAATAGATAAGCCAACAATTTTTCTTCATCTTTTCTAAAGATTTTTGTGACATCTAAAATTAATTTATCTATATTTTTGTCTTGATTATAATAATCAATAATGGAATTAAATTCAGATTTCCGATTGATGATAAAGAAATATTCTAACACCCTATAAAAAGATAAGGGGTCATGTTTTCTTCTTGCTTCATTATAAAAAATGAATACCTCGTTATATTGGGATTTTGTATAAGATAGTTCTGTTGAATCGTCATTATCGTATTCAAAATGGTCAATTTGACCGTCTTCCCCATAAAATGTAATAATTTCTGGATAATCATTATAGTCAGAAGGGAATTTTCGTGAAAGATAATACAGTGCTTGTTCGAGAATAACTTCTGCTTCACTTTCTTTTACTCCATGAAGTGAAATGGTTTGAAACATGTCCCATGTTCCGTCTGAATGGTCATCATAAATAATGTGATTAAACATGAGTTTGAATAGATTGCTAGGCTCCCCAATGTGTACATCAATCGAATCTATAGAAAAATTAAATTGTATTGAATCATTGTAAAAGGGAGAATATGTGATTAAAAACTCGCAATATTCCTTCTGGAAAAATCCCTTTCTTGGGTAATATTTTAACTTTGGATTATCGATTTGATAATCATACTTTTCAAATTTACTGTTATACCAGCCAGGACTATTTGTATCAATTCCTGCCCTTTTTAAATCAATTGCTATTGTTGAGTCTATTCGCTCATCGTGGATGACTAATTTTACCATGTCTATTCTTAATATCTTTAATTCATCCAAAATACCTTGATAATACATATCTAATAATTCCTCAATTGTCTCTTCATGAAAATTCAATACGACACCTCCAAGTAAGGGATAGCAAAAAAGATTTGTTATTAATAATTGTACATATAGATAATAGAATTGCCAATAAAGGTGGGATGAAGAAGAATCAAAATGAATTGAAATGAAATAAAATTAAACAGAGATTAAATAAAATGAAATACAGCTTGTTCTTTGGTCCTGATTGTTCTCTCACTCTCATATACTAGTTATATACTAACGAGGGGCTGAGACAGCATGATGGAAAATATGGAACAGCATATCCAGAGATTACAAAAGAGTTTGAAAGATGCTCATGCTTATAATCAGCGGCATGCAAAAGCAGCAGAAGAAGTAGTAAAAATATTGTTGCCACTATGGAAAAAAGCATTTGCAAATAATTATGATATTGCTGAATCAGTTGCTTGCGAACTACATGTGCATCCCGATAATCCATTTTATCAAGCTAACCTAGCATGTGCTGTGAGCCTTGCGAATGCCTTACAACAAACGCTGTACTATACATCTATGACGGTTCTAGATGAGCATGAAGAGAAACATGTAGATGACATACAGGTATCCTATAATGATGACAATTTTGGGGAAGATATGCTGAAGTTTGTGAAAGAATTAGTGTCTACTGACTATTAAGTAAAGGCTCATTGTTGAGTCTTTTTTTATTTTTGCTTGAAAATGTTAAATAACCGTGTATAAAAAGTAAAACTGAAAGAGGTGATGCCCTTGGTCTATTTTCTTATTGTGCATAATGTGCTCATGCTTATGTATTTTTTGGCTGTCCAATATGTTTATCGAAAAGATTTAAAGGAAAACCAGTGATTCGAAAAAGTAAAGCGTATAAAGGGGAGAAAAACAATGTTCTATGGGTATGAACAATTAAGCGAAATTGAAAAAGCGCAAGTTCAAAGATTGAGAAATACTTTGTCACATTATACAGAAAAAGAATTTGCTCTGTATGTAACGCTGTTTAATGCGATTGAGTCCGTTACAACGAAATCAACAATAGAATTGAACTTAGAAAGCAATTTAAAAGAAGTATGTGATTCCAATTCAGAAATATTTAAGAAAGTATACTACACAACTTGTCATTACACATTGATTCCTTTAAACGATACGGATTTAAATGCAGAAGAAGCATACAACATATTTGAAACGGTCGAGGACATGTTTAATTATCTTTCTAAAAGAAAACTGCTATAATTACCTGCTAATATATTAAAAAGTAGATTTCATGGATAGCTACTACAATACTAATCATGTAGTAGCTTTTTTGCGTTGTTTATTGCATTAACAAAGAAATCGAATATAATTTCACTGCCCCAATGTCTTTTTTTCGGTAAAGGAAGGTAGGGAGTATGAAACGATTAATTTCTTTATGGATTATCATGTTCTGTTTATCCCCGACAGTCGCAGATGCAAAGAGACCTGGTGAGGTCAATTGCTACAGCGGTGGTGCGTATTGGGACTCTGGAGCAGGTTATTGCATGCCAGTAACCCAAAATGACAATGTAGATGAAAATGTTTCAAAGATTAGTGAGAGCTTCAATGCTTTCGCATATGCCGTAGTTTATGTGTCATCCGGATTGGCACTTATTATGATAATACAGGCTGGTTTCCAATACACAATGTCAGAGGGTGACCCGTTTAAGATAGAAGAAGCTAAGAAAATGATTATTCGTGCTGGAATAGGGATGCTTATCGCATTCTCGGCTTATCATATCTTGAATCTTATTGATACTTTTCAAACTTTATAAAAAGGCTTATTGCCTTTTTTTATTGACTTAATAGATATTGTAATTATGATTCTTTCAAGCGTATGTATGTACGCCAAAAAAGATTTTAGGGGGGAATTCATAATGAATTTTATTAAAACTGTTTTTAAAAACACTGATATAGAGAAAAAAGCATATGAAGGAAAGAAGAAGAGCTTTAACATTCTTGAGCCAGTTGAAGAAAGACCTTCGTTAGAATCACTCATAGCTACGCGCATGCTGTATGTGAATTTCAAAGAAGGGGAAATAAAAACGGCAGAGGGAGTTACGCTGCTTTCGATGGAACAGAGCAGAGAACTGTTTTTGGATGTCAAATTTGTTCAGGTTACATTAAAACAATATAATCGAGATTTTCAACAAACATTAGAACAATATAATTCTATCACTGCAGATAAAGAGAAATATTTATCAGTAGTAAACCAATACGGGAAAAAATTCATTGATTCTTTGCAAAATCACTTAACAGAGATAAATAAAGAGCTAGATGAGTTTATTCAAACAATGAGTGAAACCATCATTTATCGTTTTTGGAAGCAACTTGAAAAACATAACAAGTGTCCAAAAGCGGATATTAATATAGAAAAATGGGCTTCATGCCAAGTAAGCTAAGATGCCAATAAAGAGACAACCAGGCTGTCTGATTCTGTGATAAACATAGAATTCATTTGACTGCCTTTTTTATTGCTAAATATAAAAGGTAATTGGAAAAACAGATTGAACAAAGATTTACAAGGATTTGATTGTTAAAATCTAAATATATTGTATAAAGAAACTGTTCGTTTTTATAATCAGGAAGTGATAGCTTATGAAGGTAAAAGAGATTCTGGAGATTGCCTTTCGATTTATTATTGTTCTGTTTTTGTTCTTTGTTGGTTATGTTTTCGTTTATGTAATGTTTTCAAACCCGTTCCATTGGAATTTATCTATGCTTGGTAATATGAATAGCAAAGGCAATTTGCTAGGCTGCATTTGGATATTTGGGTTTCTTTACAGTGTACTAATATTCTTAGGAGCAGGCTTTAGATATAAAGTAAAAGAGGCACTATCTAAAATGTTTGTTTTCTACTTTTGTTTTGCTCTTACTGGTTCTCTATATACCTTAATGTTTATTTAACTTATTAATTTGGTCAAAAAAGTTTGAGGGAAATTACACAAATTCAGATTATCAGTCAAAAATAAAATCGTTTGGATGCTTTCATGTAACCCAGACTGAAAGTTAGAAAACGGCGATATACATATGTATTGATGAAACTGGAACTAATGTGTAGAACACTGGGCATGACAAGGGAATTTCCATTGTTTTTATTTGTAATAAAAAAAGGAGTTATTCCAAAGGACAAATAATTGAAGAAGTATTTAGTGATTGTAATATTGGTATTTCATTACTACTTTATTTAAAAATCATATTTATCCTAAGTTATACAGATAACCTAAATTTTGGTGTGGTAAAATAAAAATGTATTGTGTAATTAACATCAGTAATGTAAGAGGAGTTAAAGTAATAGGGATAGGATGAGAAAAATGAAGGATAAGGAAGAGTTTTCCACTGGCTCAAACCTTGGTATTTCAATGGTGGAATCATATGGAATGTTTTTTCGACATTATGATTTTGCAAGTTTATTAGAGCTTGAAAATAAGTACAATCAAATACCTAAAATGCATATTTATATGGTTGTTAAAGCACCTAAAATAATTTTTGTTCGTGATTCTATAAAAATAGATGAAAAATATATAGATTTGGAAATTAAGATTATGGATGATAGAGCTGATGATAAAGTTGAATTTAGGTTGATTAATAACTTGAAAAACCAAGAATTAGAAGTTGTATTAAGTCCGAATAAAGATGATTTAGAAATTAAAGATGCATTAGGTAATTACGTACTTAAGGCTAATTCATTTATGTTCTTAATAGCGAATGGATATGTAATGGATTGTGAAGTTGTTTATATTGGTCGTTCTTTTGGTAAGGATGGTGAGAGAACAGTCTATGAGAGATTAAAATCTCATTCAACCTTGCAGAAAATTTATGCAGAAAAGGAAGATGATAAGAGTATCTTCTTATCTTCTTGGGATTTTGATAGAAACACTATAGGTTTTCTATCTCCTATAGAGCAAGATAAACAAAAAAGCTTTGATATTTTTATTAAACAATTGGAAATAACTGAGCGACCTTACGATTTAATTCGTAAGAAACAGGAGATAAACTTTACAGAAGCTGCTTTGATTAGGTATTTTCAACCAAAATATAACGACATAATGAAGTATAGATTTCCTTCGAAAACACACACTGAGTATTCAGATTTATTCAAGGAAAATGTAGATTATGTTTCGGTAGAAATCGATACTAAACGGCTACATGTAAAACTATATTCAGAGGTTATACCAGCTCAATTTGAACATAATCCATTCTATGATTTGAAAGATAAACGAAGTAAATACGATTTTTTTAGAATTGTATAGAATATGTTGTTCAAGTGCTCAGATAAAAATTTATATCTGAGCACTTTGCGTTCTTTAATGCTTTATAGTAAGTCATTTATAGTGTTCCCTAATAACCTTCAATCCCGAATATGAATTGTTAGCGGAAATTTGCCTAGTCTTTTTTACGAATATTATATTGTGCTTTTACTTCATTCATCCAAACAAAGGTCTTTTTCTTTTTTCTTGAGATACCCAGAGCTATTGTTTCATAATCTTTGAGGGTCTGTTTATTGGCGTGAGTTTCAAATGGCTTATTGTGAGTGAAGATGGTTTGTAAGGAGGGAGTAACGGAGTTATTAAATACTTCATATCCTTCCAGAAGAAGTGGTTCGGCTGCTCTATCGAGGAGATATAATGGAGTATTCTCTTCATCTATTTTAGCAATAGGGTCTTGATTCTTTTCTTTATCGTAAATAAATGCGTCTGCTTCATCTAACCACTTATGTAGATTGTTCAGTCTATCAAGAATCCGATAGTACATATCTTTCGAATAGACATTAAAAATGAACCATAGCTTCGGTACTCTTTCTATATACCATCTTAAATCACGGAGAATCGAAATATACTCTTTTGCTAGTGGAGTTAACTGTTTGCTGGATAAGGAATGGCGTACTTTTGCAGTGGTATCAAGAAGGTCAGCAAATGCCATTTCAAGTTGTTTTAATATCGGTTGATTTAAATCCTGTTGCATGTCTCGGTACATCTTCAACCAGTCTTCCTTTTTAATAAATGCCCATCTCTTTTGTTCGAACCAGTAATTTAAATGTATAGTGTTCTTAAGTTCTACGACATACTCTTTATAACGCATGTCTTGGTTTTTTAACTTCCAATACCCGGACTCGACCGTAATTTGAAAAAGAGGTCCACGATGATAATCAATGGAGTACCTTATAAATTTATTAACCAATAACGGAAGATTCAGAGACTCTTCGTAACTTGAAGGAACCATCAGACACCCAGAACTTACATCTTGTTTAACCTCAAAATGAATGTCCTCCTCATCAAACCGAACTTTTCCTAATTGTTCATTCGATAACGCATACTCCTTGATTTTAAGCTTTGGAGCACGATATCTTTTTTCCAAGTTCATCACTAATTCTTCAAATTTTACATAATCAACTTCCAATTTAATCACTCCTTTACCATGTTTTAATCGATTGTTCTTCATCATACAAGGAAAACAGACAATTCATTCAAAAAATCCCTTTTTTTTCTCCAAAACAACTAAATGGAATTATGATAAAAATATGTATTAACCTTTTTTCGCTGAAGCGAGAAATTATCTCGTATAGAGATAGATAAAAGAATGTAAACAAGATAGTAAATAGTACAGGCATTTCGACAAAGAAATGGCTCTTTCGCGCATGTAATGAAAACAGCAGCATATAGTGAAAACAACCCAAAATTACAACTGAATATTGGCGGAGAATAATAATTTATTGCCGTGTTGCAATGTTGTTTTTAGTTTATGGATGTCCCTTGTCACGAATGTTTTAAGGCAGACTTGTCACAATTGCATTTTGGGAACACAGGTTATTGCCACCTGACCAAACAAGGCAAAAAAATCAAAAGGAGGATATGTAAATGAATTTTATGCGTGGATTTCCCTAAAAAAATTAAAAAAGAGGAGGAGAGAACATGGGATGCGTATAGCCAATGATTCCAAATCAGAATTAGCAAGAATAATAAAAAAGAGGAGAAAAAACTGTGTCGGAATAAAATTGGATGTTTAGAAAAGTAGTTGTCGCATTAGTCTTAAGGAAGTTTAACAATTTAATATTCATGAAAATCGGTTGTAGCAATTAGTGATTTTGATAATGAGTGTATATTTTGCATTGCTCGCACACAATGTGTGCATGCCGTAACAGGCGATTAATCCCAACATGCCTAAGTCCCGTGTGGATATGGCACTAGCTTGACAGCTAGGCAGGTGAACCTAGGGAAACTTAGGGAATCGCATGAGGAGTGAGGGCTCAGCAATCTTTATACAGGGGTATAAAGATTCTCATGTGCGTGGAGGAAACTTGGATAGGGGACCAAGGAGTACGGTGAAGCGTCTGCAACAAGGAGAGAACATTGCTTTTATTTAAATTGCTGTACATATGAGGAAATGAAACTTGAGTGATTGTCATTCATTTCTTGATATGTGCAGCAAACATAGGAGCAAGCACAATTTTCTCTCTAAGTCGGGCAATGGTATGCATAAGTTGGAGAATTGCTATTTGCGTTCATTTGGTTTTGTTTCGATGAAGCCTAAAGGCTTCGAAAGAGGTTCGTGCTGGCACGAAGCTCTTTCGGAGACTGTGGCTTTAGCGAAACGGCTTCGAAGATGGAGGGTTTGGCTGTTCAGGTTCGCGCTCGCGCGGAGCTGGCAGCCAAAGCTGGAATCTTTGAAGCAAGTGCAGTTTCCTTCATCCGTTCGCCAAAACGAGGGAGCAACCTGCCCCATGAGGGCAGGTTGGGAGCGATGTTTTGGCGATTCGGATAAGAAGGAAACTGCAGAAAGTCCAAAATGAGCAACTGCCATTTAGCATGCCATTTTCTCATTTGTTTTTCTGTATTTTGTCATAAAAAGGTGCTTACTAGAAGACACTTCTAATCTAAATAAAAAACAAAATTCTAGAATTTTAAATAATTTTATTTTAAAAAATACCGTGAAGGGAGGCGATGTTTATGAAGAAAGACCATGCTTTGGCAATGGTAGAACAAGCATTTAATTGTGGTGTAAAAAAAGGCGATATTTCGGAAAGTACAGCCAAACGATATTTTGGGCAAGTTAAAACTTTTTTTAACACAACCCTTGATGAAATTAAAGAACAGGCAACGGATAAAAAAAGCCGTGATGCCTATAATCCAAAGTTTTGGAAAGCAGAATGGGTTGAGAAACATATTGATGGATTACTTGAGCGATTCCATGCCAGAAGCGATAAAAAACCGGTTTCAGGAAGCCATGTGGAGAATTGTATACATGCATTCGGAAAGTTGCAGGAAATTGTAAAAGAGCACGGTGTGTGGAAGAAAAACGGAATAGAAAAGGTAAGAGTAGGCTTAAAAGGGAGCGTGGAAGAAGGCACAGGTTACTTATATAAAATTTACAAAGAAGAAGCCACAATGCACCACGATGAACGAACCTCGATGAAAGCCACAGACCAGGAATACCGCATGATAGTTAACAATATTGATAAAGTTATCCCCAAAACGAACCTCAATTACGAAACGGTTAAAAATATCATATTAGCACAAAGACACACGGGCGGAAGGATTACGGCTGAAATTAATTTAAAGGCAAGAAATATCGACTTAGAAAAAATGACAAAGTATTACGAAAAAGATAAAAATAACTTTAGCAGAAAAGTTCCGATGGATATGAGCCAGAAGCTGTTTTATGCCAATTTAACAAGAGGGAAAGCAGACGGTTCTCCACTCTTTCCGTTATTTGATAAGAAAGGAAAGCAAATGAGCAAAGAAGCTGCATCAAAATATATGCAAGAGACCTACAAAAAAATAGCTGAAAAAGCTGGTTTGGTGGAAAGAGATGAAAAAGGGAATGTCACTAAACGCTACACTAGTCACTCGACGAGACGCTGTTTTGCACAGAAATTATATGATTCTACAAAATTCACTTCAAAAAAAGATTTATGGAAGAAAATAAGGAACTATGTTAATTTACAAGGTTCAAATAAAGAAAAAATAGACCAACGAATTGAAAATGAAAGGAAAAGACTAAACTACTATCGTCTAAAAAAAGGCTTGCCAATGAAACCATTCACTTGGGACCAGATGAGAAAATTATATGTCATGCTACATTTAGGGCACTCAAGAACGGATACAGTTGGGCGCTGCTATGTTAAACTTGACCCGCCATTAAAGCGTAATTTCAAAAAGAGCAATTAACTTTTTAAAAAGGAGGTGTATTCTATGAACTGTAATCATTCATCCCGAAAACTGTTTGCAAAAAAATCTATGAAGCTTTGAAAAATCATTCATTGATTGAATTACAGAGGGAATTCAAATAATTCTAATATTTCTTTAGGTGTTGGCTCATTTATAATAAAAAGAAAAAACATCATAAATGAATAGTGTCATGATGATATAAGGGTGGTTGAAGTGAGTGAACTTGAAAATCTAATACGAAAAATTGTTCGAGAAGAAATACAACTTTATTTACAACAGAATCCAGAAATTAATACTGGTCAAGTTAATGAAGAGCATTCGGAAGAATCAGATACACTAGAAAATCTAAAAAAAGGACAAGAAGAAATTGACTATGAATTATTCGAAAAAAGGTATGAAGAAGCACTTCAAATTGACGACGAGGTTAGGGAGAAATATAAATCTCAGGTTGATAAGCATAGCTCTGTCATCACATTAAAAAACGCTTCTGAGATACTAAACTTAAGTGTCTATGCGATTAGAAAACTAGGTAAAACTGATAAGAATTTCCCGAAAATATACAGCTCAAAAGTTGATACAGCTAGGTTGTTTCATTGGTTAGACGGCGGGGAAGCTTATTGGAACTTGGGGGAACAAAATGATTGAAGATATTATAAGAAAGATTCTTTCCGAGGAACTGCAAAAAATTAAAGTGGAGATATTAGAAGAGTTAAAGGAGATGCAAGGAAATAACAATGTGGTGGAACAATACGGTGAAACTTTAACAGCAGATAAGGCAGCTAAGATATTGAATGTCTCTACCAGCAAAATTTATGAAATGGCAAGGAATCCGGAGTTTCCATGCAAGAAGGTGGGCAGTAGAATTATAATACCGACTCGAAGGTTCTTTAATTGGTTAAATAACTCATACAAATAAAATAGTCATTATATCTATTTATTTTACGAACTTCAATATGACAATTGACCAAAGCAAAAGGCTCTATTCCTGTTTTATAGTAGTCGCTGATTCCGATAAGGGATAAATGTTTCATGAGTAAAAAAGGACGAAATAATTCGTCCTTTTTTATGTGTTTAAGCATTCTTTAATATGAGTCATCAACAATGTTTTTAATTCACCCATATCCACATCTAACCCTTTTTGCGAAGGATATAAGCGTATCAGTTCTACACAGTCAATTTCGATTCGGTTTTCGGCAGGGAACAACACCATTTCAACTGAAATGTGACGCTGTGAAAAAGAGTCTGAAATCGTTACAAATCCTTCCCTCATAAGCGTACTTTCATCTTTCCAGTCTATTGTGATAATCAAATCGTTTGGGTTCATGAATTTCATAAAAATATTCCTCCTTTGTTCCGTATGAACCTATAATACATAGAAAATGAAATTTTTGATTAAAGAAATACGACTTATTTGGTAGATAAAAGTATATACTTCAATCTTTCTATCTTTCTATTTTTATAAAAGGAAATAATCAATATAAACCTAAATAAAAAAAGAACGCGAAACTAGGAAATTGAAAAATTCTGTTGTAGATTACTAAAGATGATGTATACAAATAAGAAGTTATAACAAAGACATTAAAAAAAGAAGGCTAGTAAGAAGCCTTCGAAAATGGACGAGATTTTATATAAATTGATTAAGAATCCTAGATGTTCTTATTCGTGGAGTTACAAAAACAATTCAAACAAAATCATAATATGAACCTATTTATTCATTTTATATTTTCGATGAAAGTCCTTCAATTTTTTTAGAGTGACTCCTAAAAAATGATATTTAAAATTTATTAGGAGGAATAGAAATGGATACGAATTTTAATCGAATTATGGAATTTGAAGAAGTCTTGGAGGTAACAGAAGCTTATATTAAGGTAAAGAGCAAAAAAACAGGGAAAGAACGATTTTTGAGGCTAATTGATTTAGATAAATCGGATGTTAGAAGTAAAAATCAAATCAAAGCATTCATAGAAAAAATGAAACTAGAAGAAGATTATAAAAAAAACAATCGGAAAGGGTTTGTTCAAATTAAACGGAGCATCAAAGAAATTTCAGGGAAATTAACACAAGCCAGAATGCACTATTTCGTTAAATTATTGCCTTTGATTTCTTTTCAAGATATTCCATTATCATTAAAGGGGAAACCCCTAAGTCAAACTGAAATTGCCAATTACATTGGGGCTTCCAGAAAACTAACAAAAGCTTTATTAGATTCTCTAATTGAAGTTGAAATACTTGTACCAGTTCGTTTAGGAAAAGACAATGCATTTGGTTATAAAATGCATGGAAAATATGTAATTAAAGGCGAATTTGATGAACATGAAGAGTATTGTGTGAAAATATTCCAGAGAAATTTATCAAAATTCATTAAAAAAATAGATGAAATCGTTGAAAAAAAGAACAATGACAAAAGAAGAAAGAAAAAATTAGAATTGTACCCTTTATCATTAGTCGCAGGATTATTACCTTTTGTTCATCCCCAAGCTTACATACTATGCAAAAATTACCATGATGATATCACTAAAGGGTACAAAGACGCTCTTACAGCATTGGAACACAATCCAAAATTAATTAAGAAATTGACCAAAAAAGAACTTTGGAAAGCAATAACTGGTCAAACACCTAAGCGAATGGATGGGAATCAAAGAGAAAAGTTAGAAATGTATTTTAAAATCTTAAAACAGGCTAACGTTTTAGGGTCATTCGAAGCTGAAAATCAAATCTATTTCATCAATCCTAGTCTCGTATTCGTCACAACACAAGTACAAAATGATGAATGGTATCGTTCTGTGCGAACATTGTTTGGTTTAGCTAAAGAAGAAGACAATAAAAATCAAAAAGAGAAAGAGTGATAATTTCACTCTTTTTTTGTGAAAAAAGTATGGTATAGGGTTCCAACCGAAGAAAAAAAGTATGGTATAGGGTTACAACCAAAATACGGAGTGAGACTTAGAGCTATAAGGAGGAGCGGATTTTGAAGAGTGATTTATTAGAAAAATAGTTGTTAAACATAAATTTACTATTCGAAGTAAAAAAATTAAACCATTAAACCAGCTTCTTTTATAAAAAAAAGTATGGTATAGAGTTCCAACCGAAGAAAAAAAGTATGGTATAGGGTTACAACCGAAATATGGAATTATTCTTGTAGCCCCAAGTGTTCTGAGAAATTTAGAGGGTACTTTATTAGTAAAGATAGTTGTCTGATTCCTAAAGTCATCAGACGGCTGCCGCCTGGCAAACGAGGATAAACCCCATCCTCGTTTTT
Source organism: uncultured Metabacillus sp. (assembly GCF_947503125.1). GTDB lineage: Bacteria > Bacillota > Bacilli > Bacillales > Bacillaceae > Metabacillus. The sequence goes on along the minus strand of NZ_CANNCR010000007.1, from coordinate 83,820 downwards.
TATTTAGAAAGAAATTTTTAAACGACAAGCATTTTCGATGTTTTTTCGAAAATGTGAAGGCGCATGGTTTTAAAATCTTGTTCACGACATCACAGCTTTTTATGTCCACTGAATTTAATCACTTTCTCCACTAGGTCTTTTCTTTTTCTTTTCACTGTCTGTCCTTAAATGATTGAACGCACTATTGTGCGTTATTTTAAAACCCATCCTATAAAGAAATATTGGCTGTAGAATTCACAAAAAAGGGCAAATCATTCATTTTAAGTTTCTTAGATAACAATTGATTCGAAAATATCAGGCAAAAGGCTTAAAACGGGAAAATCGCTACTTAGAAATGCTGGTGGATAATTGCAAAAAATAAAAGTATATACTTTTATCTTTTTATAAATATAAATTTCTATTTTTTTATCTTTATAGAAAGGAATAAAGATTGAATTACTGAAAGTGATAAATGAACCTTTATTTAGAAGGGTGTAGGGAGGAATATTTAATGGGAGTTATAACAGTTTATTCAGGTAAAGGTGGAGTAGGAAAAAGTACCCTAGCACGGTTTTTAAGCATCTCGATTGCAGAACAGTCAGAACAAGGAAAAAAAGTTTGTATCATTGATACATGTCAAAATAGCAGTATTGCAACTGGATTTTTAAAAGATAGGGATTCGTTTAATGTGTCTGCATATGATTGGCTTACGGGAGCTGCAAAGCCATCGGAGGTAATTCAAAAGTTCAGGGATAATATTTACTACATACCAAGCGATGAGCGGGTCGATGATTATGCTGATTGGGTGAAAAAAAATGTACCACGACCAAAACAGCTAGATGTTTTAAGGAATAAATTAGAGCCTTTAACCAAAATGTTTGATTTTGTCATTTTAGATACACATCCTAATGAGAATTCAGATGTAGTAAATTATTCAATTTCTGCTTCGAATTTTATTGTTATACCGACCGATATCGACATGGATGGTATTATTTCTGCGGAACGCAGTGTTGAATTAGTAAGTGAATATAAAGAAGCTGGTTATCAGATTGATTATGGTATTGTCTTTAACAAAGTAGAACATAAAGGACCTAAAGAGAAATCATTAAAACAGTTAGAAATGTTCAGGAATCGATTAATTGAAAATGGAATACCTGAAGAAAAAATTCTAGGTAGCATTCGTTACTCTCAAAAAGTTTCTACGAGTAAAAATGAAGGTATCATGTTGAATGATTTAAAAGATGTTTGGTCAAAGAATATCATGGAAGATATTCGTATCATCTCAAATAAAGTGTTTTTAAGGGGGAAGGGAGCGAGTTTAAATGACTGATGATTTTTTAAGCCAACTAGATGAAATAGAAGTAGAAGCTGCAAAAGAAGAGGAAAGACGAACGAGAACAAATCAAGCTAAAAAACGGTTACAAATAAATTCAGAAGAAGAACAGGAGGATGGCATTCTTAAGGGGCAGGAAAAACGGGAAGAAAGACAACTGATTTCATATGATAAACAAGAAAAGAATGAGTACATAAAAATAATTGTCTCCATTGAATCTTCATTAAATAAAGTTTTAGAACGCTTCATTGCAGACCAAAAAGAGGAAAATGTTAAGATTTACGATAACATCAATCATATTGAACGAAAAATTTCTAAAAGTGCATGGGTAAATTTGGTTATTGAAAATGCGTTAAGGCAAGAAGGATACTTTTAAAAAGCCACTATCTAAAGTGGCTTATAATACTAATTTATTTATTCACTACTTTGATAAATTCCCTTTCTCAGCTTCCTGTTTTACTCGGTTCCATTCCTCTTTTAAATACTTTTGCGTATGCTCTAATAATATATCAGTATTGTTTTGTAGTTCTTTTTTTAATTGTTTAAACTCCTTCTTAAAACGGTTATTAAACAGTGCAATCTCTTCATTTTGCGCTTCATGGACAATTTCCGTAACTGTTTTTAAGACTGATTGATAATCTGGTATTGATTGAGATTTAGGAGTGTCCTGAATGCTTTTATCGATTTTTGATTTAATTCTTTTATCTAGTTGTTCCTTGTGCTGTTCCATAACATAGGCAACTTTTTCTTTATCACTTTTTTTAAGGAGAGTAAATGTTTCGAAAGCTGTCATAATGTTAGAAGACATTTTATCAACAATCTCCATTATCTTCTTATCTGCTTCCCCTTTATAATTGAGGTGGAGCTTTATTTTTGCTCTGGCATGAATAATTTTATCAAGATATTCTCCTTTTTCTTTTGCGTCTTCTAAGACAGGCTTCTCATTATAAAAGCTAGCTAAAGAGATAAATTCCGCTACATACTCTTTTAGTTGACCCATCCACTTTACTCTTTCAGATGTAATATTATTTACGAAAAGCGTCTTTTTGTTATTCCTAACTGTATAGATTAAAGTAATTAACCCAATTAATCCAGTAACAATCCCTGTTATGATTGCTGCAAGAACAGCACCATTCATTGCTTTCTTTTCTGTAGATACCATAAAGCCATTTATGGAAGCAGAAGGAGTATTATTGGTTGTAGCTTGATAGCCAACGATTGTTTCCCCTGAATGTTCTTTTTTAAACTTCGCTAACTGTTCATAAAAAGTGTTGAGTTTCTCATTTTCAGTAAGTTTGCTAAAATCACTTGTGAATATAAAGTGGTAAAGACCTTCATCAACTTTATCCCATTGATAGGATGCTTTTGGTGTCTTAACAGAAGTTTCAGCCTTTGGCGGCACCTCATTTGTCTCCGCAACTCCTAGTTGGGGAGAATAGACTAAAAAAACTATGCATAGGACTAGAACTAAATATAATTTTTTCAATACTAAATACTCCTTTTGCTAATTAAAGTGAAATTTTGATAAAGCTGGAATTGTCTCTTTTGATTGAAAATTAACTGGTTATTTCCTATCATAGTATAAAAGTAGAATTTTATAAAAGGGAAATCTATTACTTGTTGATGGAAAAAATCTAAAGTTTACTAGCTAACATGGAAACAATGAGGGGAAATATGTTAAGAGAAATTTCGGAGAGATACCTATTAGAAATTAACACTTATATTGAACGCAATCTCTACTCTATCACTAATGGGGAAGTTAGGGACTGTTACCAAACATTTATTGAAACATCAATAAGTATGACTGGCATCCATTCAAATTATAAAAGTTTACCTGAGTTTATTATTCATCGTTTTGTTTATTTTTTGTGTAAACACCAAATAGAATCTAAGGGATATGCTGTTGTTACTAATCAAAACTTCTTAAATAAATACAAAACTGGTAAAAATGAAATTGATATTGCAGTAATCAATCCCTTTAAACATGGGAATGCAGTTGGAGAACCTAAAGTATTGAGGGGGATATCTGTAAAAGCTGCCAAAACAGTAAAAATTGATGAGGATACTTTTCGTGCAAATAATTTAATTTGGGGAAAAAATGAAGATATGCAATTTGTTTTGGTAACATTTAACGATAAATTTAACTGTAATATTGATGATTATAAAACAGATAAGTATGAGATTATTAATTTGCAGAAAGATTCAAAAGAGATTTTTGCTTCTGAACTAATAACGAAATTAAAGCTACCACCACTGTAACTTATAGATTCTCAAAACAAGCAGGAACCCTCCTGCTTGTTTTTTTTATTCTATCTATGAAAAGTTAATTTTTAAACGGTAATTGTATAATGATATATTGCTGGTATAATTTTACTAAGAATATGTGAGAGTAGGATGTGAAGATATGACGGGTCTTTTAGAAAAATTAGTAGAAAATTTCAAAAAAAACTATGACAGTTATAAAGCAAATTCTTTTAATGAACATGAAACAAGGGATGTTTTGATTAATCCATTCCTCGAACTACTTGGATGGGATGTTAGTAACAAAAAAGGCGTAGACCCATACATAAGGGAAATAGTACCAGAGAAGTTTGATACAAAAGGAAAAAGACCTGATTACACCATTACCATTAGGGGAGTAAAGAAATTTTTTATAGAAGTTAAAAAGCCACATGTTGACATTACAAACATTCCTGAGCCAGCTATTCAAACCAGGAGTTATGGTGTCACTGCTCGTCATCAAATAGCTGTATTAACAAATTTTGAATATTTATATATATATGATACAACAGTGGCGCCAATGGAGGATGATGTTCCACAGAAGGCTTTATTAAAAAGGTATCACTATACGGAGTATCTTGAAAAATGGGAAGAAATTCATTCTCTACTATCTAAAGAGGCTGTATACAGTAGTGATTATGATGAGAAATTAGGAAATCTAGTAGTAAATCGGGATGTTGTAACAGTTGACAGCCTATTTCTTAAGCAAATCAACAAGTGGAGAGTAAACTTAGCAAACGACTTATACGAAACCCATCCCGAATATCAAATATCCTATATAAATGATGCTGTTCAATCTTTTATAAATCAAATTATCTTTTTACGAATCTGTGAAGATAGAAACTTACCAACATATTATAAATTGCTAGATACTATTGAAAATGAAGATAGATTAAAGAATGAATTATTAAAAGTATTGCAAGAGGCAGATGTTAAGTATAATTCTGGGATATTTGAAAACGCTGAAATTGTCTTAGACCTAAATAATGAAGTGGTAAGCGATATTATTAAAGACCTTTATTATCCAGAAAGTCCCTTCATTTATAATATAATTGATGCAAACATCCTCGGTGAAATTTATGAGATATTTTTATCTGAGAAATTAACTTTAACTGCTGATAATAAAATTATCTTATCTAAAAAAGCTGAGAATATTAACAGAGATGTTGTGACAACACCCCTTCAAATAGTAAGGTATATGGTTAAAAAATCATTAGAACCACTGACAAAAGATAAATCTCCGGATGAAATAAAAAAACTAAACATAGCGGATATTGCTTGTGGTTCTGGTGTTTTTCTTATTGAATCATTTGGCTACTTGATGGAACAAGTAAGAAACTGGTATGAGAAGTTTGATAAAGATTTTCTCATTGAAGGGGAGGATGAACGCTTTTTTTTACCTTTTAATGAAAAAAAAGAAATTCTTACATCTTCTATATATGGTTTAGATATTGACCCTAATGCTGTTGAAGTATGTAAGTTCAGTTTATTATTAAAGCTATTGGAAGAAGAAACAGAGCCAACTTTAGGAAGAGGCAATTCATTGTTACCAGTGCTAAATGAGAATATTAAAACAGGAAATGCACTTGTAGAATTTGGTCATCTCAAAAAAAGAAAAATTGAAGATAACGACAAATACTTAATCTCAGCATTCAACTGGAAATTTAATAATAATGTAGAAAAATTTGATGCTATTATTGGTAATCCACCTTATGTTAAAACGTCCGATATGAATACTTTGCTTCCAGGGGATGAGGTATGGGTTTATGAAAAAATGTATACTTCTTCCTATAAACAATTTGATAAGTACATGTTATTTATAGAAAGAGCTATGGATAAGTTAAAAGATAATGGAATCCTATGTTACATTGTTCCTAATAAATTCTCAAAAATTGTTGCAGGAGAAAAGTTGAGAGATATCTTAGCAAAGAACGGATATGTAAAAGAATTTATAGATTTCGGAGCAGCACAATTATTTAAAGACAAAAATGTTACAACTTATAGTTCTGTACTGTTAGCAGGTAAATTGAAAAGTTCACAGTTTATTTTTGAAGAAGTCGAAAACCTACAAGACTGGTGGATTAACCAAGAAAACGAAGAGAAACTCCTGAGAGTCACTTTAAATAGCAACATTTTAAGTGAAAATTCTTGGGTGTTAGTATCAGATGAAGAAAAAGCTAGGTTAATTAATAAGTTATATGAAAATGCCACACTATTTGGTGGGAAAATTAATGATGAAAATATAGCTGAAATTTTTAATGGGATTCAAACAAGCGCAGAGCGCCCAGTGCCAATCTACTGGTTTAGTGAAGACCAAATTATTGACCAAGATAGCCAATATTTTAAAATTTTAAAAGAGGAAAAGGAATATCTGATTGAAAAAAATATTCTTAAGCCTTACTATAAACCAACAAAAAAAATAGAAAAAAACATTGATACTTACGACTATGTTTCACCAAATAAATGGATTATATTCCCTTATAATGAGAATGGTGAAATTTATAGTAGAGCAGAGATGTCATCCCTCTTCTCTGAGACATGGGCATACTTGAATGATTTTTACGACAGATTAGTTCCTAAACAGGTGTCAGGCGCTACAAAAGGAAGAGATGTACCCCATGCTACTCCTGATACATGGTATCATTACGGTCGAATTCAAGCTCTAACAAGGTTCATCAACACACCTAAATTAATAGTTGGTATTCTTACGAGAAAACCTTTATACTTATATGATGACCATGATATGCTAATTGCTTCTGGAGGAACTGCTGGATTTTGTGCAATTACTGAGAATCCAAATAGTCCATATGTACTTGAATTTATACAAGCAGTATTAAATCATCCTGCAATTGAATGGCTAACTAGCGTAATTGGTAGTGACTTTGAAGGTGGGTTCCATTCCAGAGGAACCTCTGTTTTATCTAGACTACCTATAATTAATGTGGATTTTACAGATAGCACACAGAAGAACCTTTATGATTCAATAGTAATGAATACCAGAGAAATCTATTCTATAAATAAAAAACTAGCAAATAAAGGTTTAGATAGAAGAGAGAGAAGTGCTTTAATTAATGAGAAGGATGATTTAAAACTTTCAGTCACGAATGCAGTTACCGACCTTTATGGCATATCTGAGTATAAGCATGTATTTAATTAAGGGTGGTATAAATTGAAATTAAAAGCTCAAAATTCTTCACAGAAGCTTCGTGGAGGTTACTATACACCAAGAGAACTAACAGACTTTATAATTCGCTGGGCTTTTCAAGACGGACCGAAAAAAAATATATTAGAACCAAGCTGTGGGGATGGTGCATTCCTTGAAGGCTTAACAGAAATTGAAGATGTCGAATTTGACCAGTGTACGGCTATAGAAATTATAGAAGAAGAAGCGGAAAAAGCTAAACAAAAAGTTTTAAAAGGAAATCATCATATAAATATTATTAATAATGATTTCTTCTCGGAATTCACCGATAATCTGCAATTTAATGAATATGACTTAATAATTGGAAATCCACCTTACATTCGTTATCAATATCTCACTCCCGAACAGCGAGATACGCAGTCTGACATTCTTGTCAGAAACGGAATGAAATCAAATAAATTGATTAATGCTTGGGTATCATTTGTAGTGGCAAGTGTCCAATTGCTATCATCAAACGGAAAAATTGGATTAATAATACCTGCTGAGCTCTTACAAGTTGCTTACGCTGCTGATTTAAGACAGTTTCTAGAGAATACACTATCTAAAATTACGGTAATTACATTCAAGGAATTAGTATTCCCTGATGTTCAACAAGAGGTTGTACTTTTGTTAGGTGAAAAAGGAGATGACATTAATTTAGAAAACAAAATTTCTCTAATTGATGTTACAAACCTACAGTCTTTAAATGAGGAAATCATGGGGCAACCAGTTGAGTACAAAGAGGTTGACCATTCAAAAGATAAATGGACAAAATACTTTTTATCTAATCATGAGATTGAAGCGATTAATAGTGTAATTTCTGATTCTAGGTTTAATAAATTTGAAGAAATCGCAGATGTAGATATTGGCATAACTACAGGTAATAATAAATACTTCTCAGTAAAAAAAGAAGTAGTGCAGGAATACGGATTGGAAGAAGTAATTATTCCGTTGATTGGTAGAAGTGCCCATGCGAAGGGGATTTATTTTAATCACGAAGATTGGCTAGCGAATGTAAATGCTAACTTGCCTGCCCAGTTAGTATATTTCCCTAATGAATCATCAGATAATTTTTCTGAGGGTCATAAGGAATATATAAAATGGGGAGAAGAAGTAGGGCACAATAATGGGTATAAGTTAGGTTTAAGAAAATATTGGTATCACATTCCCTCTGTGTGGCAACCAGATGCTTTTATTTTAAGAAGAAATGACCTATATCCGAAATTTGTTATAAACAAAATTAATGCGGTAAGTACGGATACTATGCATAGGGTTCGTTTTAATGAGGGGCTTAATCATCAAAAGATTTTACTCTCGTATTATAACAGCATAACTTTAGCGTTTACTGAAATAGAGGGAAGAAGTTATGGTGGAGGAGTATTGGAGATTTTACCTGGAGAAGTCGAAAAAATTATGCTGCCAAATCTCCAAAATATCGATGACAACTTGGCGAAAAAATTACTTGAACATATAGATGATTGTATTAGAAATAATACTGATTTTGAACAGGTATTAGACCTTGTTGATAGAGAGGTTTTAGTTAAGTATTTGGCATTAGAAGAAGAATTCGTTAGTTCTTTTAGAGTTATTTGGAAAAAACTTATGAAAAGAAGACGAGAAAGAAAATAGATAAAATAAAAAAAGCATTGCGGGTTTTAATAAGTAGTTCAGATAACTTGGAGAAACAATAGAATTAGCGATAGAAATCGAGTATTAAATCGCAAAGGTTTTGTACTCGATTTTTTATTGGTATGTAAGGGTTATTCCTGTTTCGTTGCAGAATTAACGCGTGAAATAGCATACCAATTAACGGGATGACAATAGCTATTGTCAATGTGTTATTTTTAGTGCGAATTAGGCTGTCATTTGAGATGTTAAAAAACAACCAAAGGGAATAGGTAATTTATGTTAAAGTATATAAGCAAATAACTCTTTTTCCGCTAAAAGGCAGGTTTGCTTAATAACTTTAGTTTGAGTTAATCTATTGAGAAAAGAGGATTTATATGGAGAAGAAAACGATAAAAGTAGAAGAAATAAAGAAGATTTTGTTAGAGTCCTGGTCTTTAGAGTCAAGTTCCAAATGGAGTAAGGAAAACCCTGCCAAAGGACAATGTGGTGTAACAGCACTAGTAGTAAATGATATTTTGGGTGGGGAAATAATGAAAACCAAACTGCCCGATGGGTGGCATTTTTATAACTTCATTAATAAGAAACGATACGATTTAACAGATTCTCAATTTATAGAGAACATTACATATAAGGATTTACTTTCAAATAGAGAAGAAGCATTTGCTGATACTAATGCCAAACAGTATAACTACTTAAAACAAAAAGTATCAACTGCTTTATTCAGATAAAAAGGGGGTTTTAATGGAATAAGTTCCCTAAAAAAAGAAAGCTCAGAGCAGTAAACTCTGAGCTTTTTTGTGTGCTATTTACTATATGAATTAACCTGTGAAATCAAATGTTATTTAGCTTGTTATTTTAAGTTTTCTCCACAATAACTGAACTACTTAGGGTTTTAACGCAATGCTTTTTTTATTTTCATGTCCATATCCTAATAATTATTAATATAACCATCATAGTTTATAGTCTCTTAATAAGACTAAAATTTCCTGGTATACCCTACGCTCGTGCTTCAGATTCTTATTTCTTCTTGCTATCATCGCTTCATTCGTATTTCTAATTCTATCCTCTAGAAACATCTTCAACATCTGTAATTGGCATTTGTAATTCATTATAATAGACCTCCATTTTGTTTATTATTATATATCCATAATTGGATATGTAATGGAGTCCTTGGGAGGATTGCTTATAATGAACCTTTCTAATTCTAAAATATGATTCTGATGTTAGAATATACCATAATACTCTAAATTTATTGGCTGTTCGACGGCATGTGCCAGAAATTCATTTTCGTCATTTAATGTTGAAGAGTAGAAAAAGTTTCTGGACTGGTCTTTATAGCTTCGAGCCATGGAAGATTGATTATAAAAATAGAATGTATCACTGTTATCAGTAATTAATTTTGCGTGTTCTCCATTGTCACCAAACATCTTAACCTCTTTTATGTGGAGCGCAGGAGATAGGAAGACAGGTTGGTAAAAGTCCTTTCCAAAAGGTTCTAACAATTGTAAACCCTCGAAAATACCCCTTTTGAATTCAACGGGTGACTGTTCAGTAAAATACCATTTGAATGAGAAGGAACTGCCTTCTTTTTTGGCTGCTTCTTGAATAGTTGCAAAGAAGGTTTGAATGTTTTGGTCCGAAGGCTCTATACAGAATCCCACAGCACAATGATGTCCTCCAAATTTAATCAAATGCTCTTTACATCGATTTAGTGTATTAAGCAGGGAAAATCTTGAGCTGCATACACTTCTTCCAGAACCTGCACCGTTCTCTCCAACAATGATGACAGGTTTTCGATACTTTTTAGAAATTTTAGAAGCCAGGCTTCCGATACATCCTTTTTGAAAATTACCATAAACAGTGATGACAGGTTGTTCAAACGATTTGTTTTTCTTGATTACTTCTTCACAGATGGCGTATTGGATATCAGACATACGCTTTCGCTTCTCGTTTAGCTCAATATGTCTCATTACATTCTCAGCGTTAACATTTTCCGAAACTAATAAATCAACCGATTGATTTGGGTCTCCAAGTTTCCCATGTGAATTTAGAAGTGGAGCAATTTGATGCGATATCGTGCTGCTGCTAACCTTGTTAACCTTTAAGAGTGCACAAATGGTTTTGAGCACTTCAGAAGGTGCATGATTCATTTTCTCCAGAGCAAGTTTACAAATCGTGCGATTTTCACCTTTTAATGGCACAAGGTCAGAAATTGTTCCAATGGCTGCGAATTCAATATATTCCTTATAATGGATACTCCAGTCCCTATCTAGTGCAAGATGAAGTGCGTGAGCCAATTTAAATACAACACCTGCACCTGAAAGGTGCTGAAAAGGATAAGTGTTATCTTTTCGTTTGGGGTTTAAAAAGGCAAGGCAGTTTGGTATCCCTTTTTCCGATATCTCGTGGTGGTCCGTGACAATGACCTCTATCCCTCTTTTTGCTGCTGCAGTAAGTGCTTGGTGGCAAGTTGTCCCGTTATCAACAGTAATAATTAGAGAAATGTTATCTGGTAATCTATGAATGCTAGACGCCTTCAATCCGTATCCTTCTGCTCTCATTGGGACTTTATAACTTACATCTGCGCCTAGGAATTGTAAGCATTTTAAAAGTAAAGTTGTTGATGTAATACCATCGCCGTCATAATCGCCGAAAATAAAAATTTTCTCTTTCTTGATAATAGCTTTCATAATTCTATCCACAGCTACTTTCATATCGTTAAATAAAAATGGGTCATGAAAATCACTAGTCGTGGGGTAAAGAAAAGTAAAGATTTTTTCTGTCTCTTTTACCCCTTGATGAAAAAGGTATTGCATTACGATAGGGTGTATTTTAAATAACTTTGAATGATAGAGAATTTTATCCCTTTTTTGATGTTCTTCTAATGAAATAGCATATTTTTTCCAAAGATTTTCTTCATATCTCTCCTAATCTGGTATTCTGGTATTTTGTTGCTAATGTAATTATGAACTGCTTTAAGAGAATCTATACCTGAATCTTTTACAAAACAAAAAAAGAGCATTAAACCGAATAAGTTTATGCTCCTTTTTTTTCCTCATTATTGATTTTTCTTCTGTTCCCAATGAAAAATTTCAACTAATAGGTTAAAAGCTAAGGATTGGTCCTCAGAAGACCGATTGGATAATAAATCAACAACCTTTTGCAGGTCATCAGGCTCGTCCATCGGTTCCAAGTAACGAAAAAGTTCATCTAAGGAAACTTCCAATCCTTTAGAGACTTTCACCAAACTCTCTAAAGTAATGTTTTTCTCGCCGCGTTCAATTGCTCCAATGTAGTTCGTATGTAAGTTCGATAACTCTCCTAGTTGTTCTTGGCTTATGTTTTTTTCTCTTCGTAAAAATCGAATACGCTCACCCAACTTTTGTATTAATTCCAATAGCTTCACCACCTGTTGACACAAGCATATAAAGCGCACAATTTAAAATTAATACACTATAAGTGTTATTTTTATATTTATAACACTTATAAGTGTGAATGTGGTAAAATTTTCTCAGGAACTTGTTAAAGGGGGGATAATTATGGACTTAGACCGTGATGAGGTTCGAAAAGGGATTAAGGGAGCCGTAAAAGATATGGAGTTTGAGAAAAAATACGGTGTTTCTTGGTCATTTATATACTTCATTATGGCTGAAGTGTTTGTAGTTAGCTTTTTTTCATCAGCAACTTTTTTTGATTATAGCTGGACAGCAGTATTTATTATGTTTTTCATAGGTATGGTCCTATATTGGCTTCCGGTTGTCCAAGTAATTTTTCTTGTTTTATTGTCTGTACTATGGGGAGTTCTGGTGTGGTCTTTCACTGGACATATTTTTGGTTCATTGTTCGTATTTGGAGTTGCTTTAGCTATTCACTTAATGGCAAAACCTAAAGTTTAAAATATCGAATAATTCAATTAAAAAATCTTATAGGGAGATGAACATAGTTGAAGTTACGCTCTTACCATTTATTAATTTTACTTTTATTTTTAGCCTTGGCAGGTTGCGGAAATGAAGAAGAAGCAAGTGAAAATAATGTTACACCTGCAACTAAAGAAACAGAATCAACTAAAAATGAGGAAGAAGAAAATACAGAAGAAAGTAGAGAAGTTAGTGTAGATAAAGAAGGCTTTCAACTAATCGAAACAGTCAAAGTCTTTGGAGGAGGCACTTTTGATTTGAACAAGGAACATAATAGCCCATCCGATATCTATGTAGTAGAATCGGATGATGGAATTTATATGACTTTTAATGATGATGACGGAACCATCGGGGTATCAGGTAGTGAAAATGGATGGAAAAGCATTACGAATGCAGAGAATGGATTTCATAGGATACAACGCGAACCTCAATATGCTAGGGGGAATACGCTGTATGAAATGAAAGATGATGTATTGACGATTGGACAATTTAATTTTGATGATATGAATGTTATTAAAGATACGGGTAAGCAAATTCCCGAAGAAGATGGTGAACTTTATTTCGTGAACACTTCTGAAGGAGAAGGGGTAATCAAAAGTACGGAAGATAAAAACACATTGTATATAGATGGAGAGCCTATTTTGGAGTTCGATAATGTTAAAGATGTATTGGAAATGGCATCTACTCAAAAGCAGAACCCATACGAATCAACAGTTTATGTGGATACTGTAAAGAAAAAATTATTTTTCGTAAGTGATGATGATGGCAGTATTCATGTAATAGACCTTGTAACAGGTGAACCATTATTTGAAGATGGAGAATTAAAGGGAATTCAAATGACTGATGATGTGGATATTATCGGGGATGACAACGGAAATATCTATGTGTTTCTAGCCGATGGAGACCAAATCTCATTGGGGGTTTACAATAGCAACCTTGACTTTATTTCAGAGTTTCCTATTCCAGTAGAGAATCCACATGATTTTGCTGTTACAAAAACCAAAGATGAATTCCATATATGGAGTAGACATGAATATGAACTAGAGCAAGCGATTGAGCTTGTGAAGATTTCTAGACCAACTTTTAATGAATAGAAGATTATTTTTGGTATTTACTGTGACATAGGGAAAAATTGACCTCGGAGAGAACTCTCTCCGGGTTTTTTTGCGTATTTAAAAATTTTTTGAAAAAATTTTGAATCTACATACAATAAAAAAAAACCAATATCAATATTTTATTTGTATTTTTCGGAATGTATACTGACTTACACAGTTCAAAACTGCAAAAATCAGCCTAACAAAACAAAAAAGTAATAGGACAAATTTGAGCCTGCATATCCATGCAGAGAAAGGAGATGATTTTTTTATGGCGAAGAAAAAGTTAACTTTTGTGGTAGCAGCTAGTTCCCATGGAAAATCATCTGGGGAGGTTGTAGACCAACTTGTAAGTCAAACAATTAATAAAGTGTTAATCCAATCACAAGAACTACGCTATAATCAAAATAAGAAAACCTCATAATAAGAATGGTGGCTTTAAAAATAGGAGGAGTAAATAAATGAGTACGGAGACAGCTAAAATCGCAGCAATATATGTAGGAGTATCTAATCACCAAGGTCCTAATCACGACTCCTTTGAGAACCAAAAATCTAGTTGCATGGAAAAAATAAGAATGGAAGACTTAGAGTTTCTACCGAACTTTATGTATGAAGATGATTCAACTTCAACAAAAATTATGGACAGTGAGAGCATGAGACTGCTAATTGAAGATGCAAAGAAAGGGCTTTTTTCAATTGTGGTCTTTACTTCGCTCTCGCGGCTTTCTTTGGATACTTTTGATACACTTACTTTAAAAAGGATACTGGTAAATGGCTTAGGACTTCGCCTCATTTCTTTAGAAGAAGACTATGATTCCGGTGTATATGATGATGAGTTAAAATTTCAATTAATGCATGCTGCAATAAACATGGGATTAACGCTGGAAGAAGTTGCACAGGAAATGGTTACTCATTTGAGGACAGGAAATAAATAATACTTACACTGAAACTACAAACATTTTATAATAGAAGGAACAAGTAAACCTCACAGCTTTATGCTATGAGGTTTTTTATTTAGGGAGGTTAAAGAGCAATATGCAGAAGGACAAAAGTAATCTTGCAGCCGTTTATGTGCGTGTTTCTACATTAAAAGAATCACAAAAGGATTCACCTGAACATCAGAAATCAATATGTCTCCAAAAAGCTAAAATGGAAGATTTAGAGGTTCGACCAGAATTTATATATGAAGATAGGTCAACGGGAACCAACATTATGGAGCGAGATGATATTAAACTACTTATTGAAGATGCCAAGAAAGGATATTTTTCAACTGTTATTTTTACTTCACTTTCGCGTTTTTCTCGTGACTCTTTAGATGCACTTGCTTTAAAACGGACTTTAGTTGATGCCCTAGAGATTAGACTGATATCCATCAATGACAATTATGATTCAAAAGTGGATGTTAACGATGAGATGGTTTTCACCATTATGTCAGCAGTTAACCAAAAGCTGTCTCAACAAATAAGTGTTTCTTCAAGAGCTGGTATTAGAGAATCTGCATTGAAAGGGAATTTTACTGGAAGTACAGCTCCATACGGTTATAAAAAGATAATAAAAGTAGATGAAAAGTCTAAAAACAAAGTGAAAACCTTAGAAATTGATGAAAATAAAGCTGACATCGTGCGAAAAATTTTCAATTTATATATCAATGGTATGGGTGAAAAAAAAATAATAGAGTATCTAAATCATGAGGAAATACCTTCACCGAGAAATGAAAAATGGGGCATTACAACAGTACAGAGAATGCTGCAAAATGAGGCGTATACAGGGAGAAATGTCCACGGGAAATATACTGTAAAAAAAGTTACAGATGTCTCTGATGTTCAAAATCGAAGAAATAAGTTAGTTCAAGTGCCCAAAGAAAAATGGGAAAGAAACGAACAAATTGAGTGGGAACCAATTATCACAGATAAAATATTTGAAGATGCTCAGAAAATTCGACTTAAGAGGGGAGGAGGAAAAAGAGGAGGAGTACGAAATGTGAAAGTAAATCCTTTTTCAGGGTTAGTTAAATGTGCTCACTGTGGTAGCAGTTATGTTTCCATGAAGTCAGGGAAAGTTGGCAAGAAAGGTCAAGAGTATAGGTATCTAATATGTTCATCTAGACGGAGAATAGGAACTAAAGGGTGCATTAATGATTTGTGGGCACCATTTGAAGAATTTAAAATAGGAGTTCTGCAAACAATTAAGTTGGAATTAGAAAAAAAAGTAAATATTGATGAAGTGAGTGCAGGTCTTGAAATTACTACCACTAACGATGAAAAGGCAAATAAAAACAAGAGAAAGAAGTTAGAAGCACAATTAAAGCAAAATAGAACGTTTCTTATGAATCTCAGGAAAGAATTTAATTTAGGAAACATAGACAAAGGACAATTTGAGTTTGAGAAGGAAACCTATGAAGCGGAGATTAAGGACATTCAAGAAGAACTTAAAAACCTAGAAGATACGAGTAAAACAACTAATAACTTAGACTATATAAAGTCCCAAGTTCATGATGGATTACAACGCTTGGTGAATCTTAATTTTGTTGAAATAGATGAGTTGCAATTGGTTTTAAAACAGCTTATTGATGTAATTACTGTGGATAGGAATGGGCTGGTACTTATTATAACTCCATTAGGAACAATAGAACTGGAGAACTTAAAAATTTAGTTCGTTTTCAAACCCGATTACGAATGCAATGCAAAAGCTTGGTGTTAAGGGACGTTCTCAAGCGGTTGTCGAGCTCCTTCGAATGGGTGAACTAGAGCTCTAACCAATACCGGCTAACCTTTTCAGTAAGGAAGCCGGTTATTATTTATATAATGATCGTTTTTTTATTATTGGGTTGATCTGATCGTCCTCATGCAGCTTGCATTTTTTGTGGAAAACATGGAAAATATGAAATGAGGATGACTTAGATTGCTATAAAATCTTGTGTAAGAGTCATCCTCACTATTTCATTAGTGAGGGTTTTGAATGTAATGACAAATCATGCAAGTGTGAATGAACAAACCGTAGCCGATTTAGAAAAAGCGCTGCGTCATATATCAGCTATTATTAAGCAAAAAGGCAGGGAAATATTAAGTGATTATGCTATTACACCCCCGCAATTTATTGCTTTACAATGGCTTTGGGAAAATGGGGACTTAACAATTGGCGAGCTATCTAATAAAATGTATTTGGCGTGTAGTACAACGACAGATTTAGTTGATCGTATGGAAAAAAATCAATTGGTTATTAGAGTGAAAGACCCAAAAGATCGTAGAGTTGTACGAATTCATCTATTAGAAGAAGGTGAACGAATTATCGAAGAAGTGATTCATAAACGTCAAAATTACTTAAAAGATATACTTGTTCATTTCAAGGAAGATGAAGTGATCTTACTAGAAAAATCGTTAATTAAATTGCAACAAGAAATGAGAGAAGAATGAGGCGATTGTTTGAAAAGTCCTATTGGTGTTATTGATTCGGGAGTCGGCGGATTAACAGTAGCAAAAGAAATTATGAGACAATTACCAAAAGAAGAAATCATTTACTTAGGTGATACAGCGCGTTGTCCATATGGCCCGAGACCAGCTGAAGAGGTACGTCGTTTTACATGGGAAATGACAAATTACTTATTAGAGAATCATCATATAAAAATGCTAGTCATTGCATGCAACACAGCAACAGCGATTGCCTTGCAGGAAATTCAGGAAAATGTTGATATACCTGTTATTGGCGTTATATTTCCCGGAGCTAGAACAGCTGTTAAAGTAACAAAAAATCATCATATCGGTGTTATTGGTACGGTGAATACCATTAAAAGTGCTGCCTATGAAACAGCGCTTAAAACATTAAATAGTAGATTAACAGTTGAAAGTTTAGCGTGTCCTAAATTTGTCCCACTTGTTGAGAGTGGTGAGTATGAAGGTGAAGAAGCGGATTTAATCGTTGAAGAAACTCTTGCACCACTTAAAGGTTCTCCTATAGATACGTTAATTCTCGGTTGTACACATTATCCAATTCTTCAGCCGCAAATTGAAAGATTCATGGGACAAGCAGTAAAAATCATTTGCTCTGGGGATGAAACTGCTAGAGAAGTTAGTACAATTCTGTCGTTTAAAAAGGCATTAAACCAATCCTCAGGTAAAAAACAGCATTTTTTTTTAACAACTGGTCCAAGAGAATTGTTTGAAAAAATTGCAACAAAATGGTTTGAACATGAAATAGAGTGTGTCAAATCAATCAAATTGGATGTGCAACTGAAATCTTAATAGATACGAAGAGAGAGGCTGTCTCAATTGAGCAGCCTCTTTCCTTGTGTGCCCATACGGTACCCTCCAAGAATGCGAGTAGCTATTCATGAAAGTTTGTACAAAAAATCGGTCTAAAACAAATAATAGCTCGTATACATAGTAGTACAAACTGCCTTTGGAGGGATGAGAATGTCTAAATATAACAAACAGATAGCAATAACGGTTATTGCATCATCTATGTTACTTTCTGGTTGTGGTTTATTTAATGCTGAACAAGCTGCAAAAGAAATTGATCCACCACAAGATGTGACCCTTACAGATGACGCTGAACAGTTAAATTCAGAGGGAAATGTAGAGGGTGTATCAGATGAAGCATCAGAGGAAAGTGTGACAAGTCAATTATATTTAATCGATAAAAACGGATTGGTTGTCCCTTATTCAATGAACCTACCAAAAACGAAAAGTGTCGCAAAACAAGCATTAGAATACTTAGTAGAAGGCGGACCAATATCAAATATTCTTCCAAATGGTTTTCGTGCCGTACTACCGCAAGATACTCAAGTATTAGGGGTTGATATTAAAGACGGTGTAGCCATTGCAGATTTTTCTAAGGAATTCAATGATTATAAAAAAGAAGATGAAGCAAAAATTTTACAAGCAATTACATGGACATTAACACAGTTTGATAATGTGGAAAAGGTAAAGATTTGGGTGAATGGCCATGAGCAGAAGGAAATGCCTGTAAATGGAACACCAATTCAGGATGGTGTGAGTAGAGAAAGCGGTATTAATCATGATTCTACAGATGTTGTTGATATTACAAATACCCATCCGTTAACCGTTTATTACACGGCTGAAGCTGATGGGCAACAGTACTATGTTCCTGTTACAAAGCGGGTGAGTAATACGGAAACAGATCCAATCGCTGCTGCAGTAAAAGAGCTTATTGAGGGACCTTCACCTTCAACAGGTTTAATTAGCGGCTTCCAAAATGATGTTGAATTATTAAGCGCGCCTAAATATGAAGATGGAAAGGTAACCTTAGATTTTAATGAATCAATTTATGGAAGTTTTGATGAAGAACAAAAAATCATTTCATCAGAGGTTCTCCAATCACTGGTATTAACGTTAACTGAGCAAGAAGGGGTCGAAAGTGTTGCTGTAACAGTAAATGGAAAAGCAGAATTAATGAGAGAGAATGGAGAAAAGTTGACCGAGCCTGTTACAAGACCTGCTAAAGTGAACACAGGTAGTTTTTAATAGCACGTTTTTGATATACTATAAAAAGGGTAAAAAGAGGTATGCTTATAACAAAGCTACCTCTTCTTTCTTGTACATAATTTTACAGAATTTAATGGACTTTCATTGGAGGGAATTAAAGAATGAGACATGATGGCCGTGCTAAGGATCAGTTGAGGAAAGTAGATATAGTAAAAGATTTTGTTATTCATCCAGAGGGTTCCGTCTTAATCTCCTTCGGTAATACAAAGGTAATTTGTAATGCCAGTATTGAGGATAGAGTGCCGCCGTTTATGCGCGGTGAAGGAAAAGGATGGATTACAGCTGAGTATTCCATGCTTCCAAGGGCAACAGAGCAGCGTACAATTCGAGAGTCCTCAAAAGGGAAAATCAGTGGTCGGACAATGGAGATTCAGCGCTTAATAGGTAGAGCATTACGAGCAGTTGTTGATCTAAAAGAATTAGGTGAACGCACTATTTGGATTGACTGTGATGTTATTCAAGCTGATGGTGGAACAAGGACAGCTTCAATCACAGGTGCATTTGTTGCTATGACGATTGCGCTTGGGAAATTGGTTGCTGATAGGAAAATAAAGGCGCTGCCAATTACAGATTACCTTGCTGCTGTATCAGTAGGGGTTGACAATGAGCATGGAGAAATCTTAGATTTAGATTATGTTGAAGATTCACGTGCAGAAGTCGATATGAATGTCATTATGACATCGCAAGGTCAATTTGTTGAATTGCAAGGTACTGGAGAAGAAGCAACATTTTCAAGACAGCAATTAAATTGTCTGCTTGATCTGGCTGAAGAAGGAATATTAGCTCTTATCGAACATCAAAAAGCGGCGCTTGGCGATCTTTCACTCATCGTGACAGAAAATATCAAAAAGCAGGTTGGTGCAAAGTGAAGGAAATCATTATTGCAACAAAAAATCCAGGGAAAGTAAAAGAATTTGAAGCATTATTATCTCCAATAGGCTTCCATGTTCACTCTCTATTAGATTACCCTGATTCAATTGATGTTGAAGAGACAGGGGTTACTTTTGAGGAAAATGCCATATTGAAAGCAGAAGCTATTTCGGAAGCCTATCAGCGCATGACAATTGCCGATGATTCTGGTTTAGCCATTGATTATTTAGGCGGCAGGCCGGGGATTTTTTCTGCTCGATATGCTGGACCTGCAAAAGATGATCAAGCGAATATCAGCCAAGTATTAGAAGAATTAACTGGTGTTAAAAGCATGGAGGACCGTTCTGCAAGATTTATTTGTGCGCTGGCCTTATCAATACCTGGACAGCAAACAAAAACGGTGGTGGGAACTTGTGAAGGGTATATCGCAATGAAGCAGCAAGGAGAAAATGGTTTTGGATATGACCCAATCTTTATTGTGAAAGGGTTAAATCAGACAATGGCAAGTATACCGAAAGAGGAAAAAAACCGGATAAGTCACCGGGCAGAGGCTATAAAAAAGATCTTGGAAGTTATTAAACAAATTTAAAATGGGGCGCGTATTTATGAATGTTTTAATAATGAGTGATAGCCATGGCTTAACAGCAGAAATCGAGGACATAAAAAACCGCCATAAAACAGAAGTGGACTTTATGCTGCATTGTGGAGATTCTGAGCTCCCGGCAGACAGTAAAGAATTAAGTTCTTTTAAAGGTGTTAAAGGGAATTGTGATTTTGGCTCAGAATTGCCGAATGAGATCATAGTAGATGTAAATGGTTTCATCTTGTATATGACACATGGCCACCTATATAATGTAAAAGCTACATTAATGAATTTAAAATACCGTGCATTAGAGAAAAAGGCGAATATTGCATGTTTTGGACATTCACATATCGCCGGTGCTGAGATGATCGATGGCATATTATTTATAAATCCCGGAAGCATCAGACTTCCTGCGATGCGAAGACAAAAGACATATGCTATACTTACTATTGAAAAAAACACCGCAAAAGTTACGTTTTATGAAGTGAATGGACAGAAAGTTGAGGAACTTTCTCAGCAAGTAACCCTAAATTAAATATTTGAGAGGGAGAGATCTCCCTCTCCTTTAAAAAATTCAATAATAATATTGACTTTTAAATTAAATATCAATATAATGAAAAATGTCGCTAGTGATATTTGAAATTGAAATCTGTATCCTTAAAATAAGTCCCAGTAGCTCAGCTGGATAGAGCACGAACGAATACGCTGCCTTGAAATGGCATCAGCGTACCGATTGAGCAGCATCTTGAATCATCTTTCCGAAATCGGGACGACGACAAATTTAGTATTTAAAACCTTATATTTTTTATAAATTAAGTCCCAGTAGCTCAGCTGGATAGAGCACGAACGAATACGCTACCTTGAAATGGCATCAGCGTACCGATTGAGCAGCATCTTGAATCATCTTTCTGAAATCGGGACGACGACAAATTTAGTATTTAAAACCTTATATTTTTTATAAATTAAGTCCCAGTAGCTCAGCTGGATAGAGCAACGGCCTTCTAAGCCGTCGGTCGGGAGTTCGAATCTCTCCTGGGACGCCATCAAACAATACATATCAAACCCTTTCATCATATTATGAAGGGTTTTTTTATTTGAAAAGCTAACGTCTTATCTAAAAAATAGTGGGATATAACCTTACAAACTTGTGTATTTTCTTTCGAATTTCATGTAACATCATTTTTATCAAAGATCACTTTTTTACTTGTCAAGCTCTCCTGCTTAACATTATTCTTCTATCCTACGATTTCCGCAGTTGCGGATTTTAAAAATTCTTCAAAATTTTTTTAAAAAAGCCATTCCAAGCATATCAACAATGAAAGCGGATACAACTAATCCGATAAATCTAAATTATCAAATAATTCATAAAACACTGTTGACACTTGCTTTTCTAGAGCGTAATATAAGTTCAAATAAAGTTACACGAACATTTAAAAAAGTGTAGAAAATTCTTAAATAAAATGAGAATTTCTCCTTTCATTCAGATGTTCTGATGCTAACTTTTTGAGATTTCTCTTTTAGTGGATTTTCTCTCGCTAGAAGGGATATATTAAAAAATAAAACAAATTATGAGAACTGGGTGATCTTTCACCCTTGGATATTATAAGCACTTGAAGGATTATCGCCTTCAAACTGGCTAATAAACTGCATATAGGAAAACGGTGAAGAGGATAAGTAGTCTTTGGTAAAGAATCTACAGAGAACCGGGGTAGCTGGAAGCCGGTGATACTCCCAAATGATGAACTCGCCTCTGAGTGTTAATCTGAAACAACAGTAAGATTAACCGAGTCCCATTCTTCGGTACTCGTTATCAAAGTGAACAGTGGATCTGTTCGTAAGGTGGTCATTTTTGGCCATGAAGAAGGGTGGTACCGCGAAAAGTTTATTAACCTTTTTGCCCCTTTGGCACACAAATTGTTGTGGAGTCTTATGAGGGGTGGGAAGGTTTTTTATATGCTGTTTTTAGTCAAGCAAGAACAGAAAAACTAAAACAAAGGGCTAAAAGTAGCCTGCTAAGGGAGGAAAGAAAATGAGTACAAATGTACAGTTGAACAGCTCAACTGCCAAATGTACAAATACAATGTCGGGGTCTTTAATGCTAATTGAAGCACTTAAGCAGGAAAAAGTAGAAGTAATTTTCGGATATCCTGGCGGAGCAGTCTTACCAATTTATGATAGTCTATATAATTCTGGTATGTTCCATGTATTAACTCGACATGAACAAGGCGGTATACATGCAGCGGAAGGTTACGCTCGTGTCTCTGGAAAACCAGGTGTTGTCATTGCAACATCAGGCCCAGGTGCAACGAACTTAGTTACAGGTTTGACAGATGCGATGATTGACTCATTACCATTAGTAGTCTTTACAGGGCAGGTTGCTTCTAGTGTTATCGGATCAGATGCTTTCCAGGAAGCTGATATATTAGGAATTACAACTCCTATTACAAAGCATAATTATCAAGTTCGTGAAGTAAGCGAGCTTCCAAGAATTATTAAAGAAGCATTTCATATTGCAACAACTGGCAGACCAGGTCCTGTTTTAATTGACATTCCTAAAGACATTGCGACTGTTGAAGGGGATTTCAGCTATGATATGCCTGTCAACTTGCCAGGTTATCAACCAACTTGTGAACCGAATTATTTGCAGATTCGAAAATTAGTTGAAGCAGTAAGCCGCGCTAAAAAACCAGTGATTCTTGCAGGCGCAGGTGTTTTACATGCAAATGCTTCAAAAGAATTGACAGAATATGCTGAACAACAACAAATACCTGTTGCGAACACGCTGCTAGGCTTAGGCGGTTTTCCGGCTGATCATCCTCTATTCCTAGGAATGGCTGGAATGCATGGCACATATACCGCAAACATGGCACTTTATGACTGTGATTTATTAATCAGCGTTGGGGCAAGATTTGACGACCGGGTTACAGGCAACTTAGAGCATTTCGCTAAAAAAGCTACAGTAGCACATATTGATATTGATCCAGCTGAGATTGGAAAAAATGTTCCAACACAAATTCCGATCGTTGGTGATGCAAAGCTAGTATTAGAACAGCTAATTAAACAAGAAGGCAAACAAGGTGATCAAAAGGAATGGAATGACCAGCTTGCTAAAAATAAGCAAGAATATCCTCTTGTTTATAATGAGGAAGACACTGAGTTAAAACCACAAAAGGTTCTAGAGCTAATCCATGAATGGACGAATGGAGAAGCGATCGTAACAACCGATGTAGGTCAGCATCAAATGTGGGCGGCACAATATTATAATTTTAAAAATCCAAATAAATGGGTAACATCTGGCGGACTTGGCACAATGGGCTTCGGCTTGCCAGCTGCAATCGGCGCGCAATTAGCTGATAGAGATTCTACAGTTATTGCTGTTTTAGGTGATGGCGGCTTCCAAATGACGCTTCAAGAATTATCAGTTATCCATGAATTGAACTTACCAATTAAAGTTGTCATTTTAAACAATGTTGCTTTAGGAATGGTAAGACAATGGCAGCAATTATTCTATGAAGAACGCTATTCAGAATCAAAATTTGTTTCACAACCTGATTTTGTTAAATTATCAGAAGCTTATGGCATTAAAGGCGTTCGCATTGAAAGAACTGAAGGCTGGGAAGAGAAATTGAAGGAAGCCATTACTTCTGACGGTCCGGTCTTATTAGATATACGAGTAAGCAAAGATGAAAACGTCTATCCAATGGTAGCTTCAGGAAAAGGGTTGCATGAAATGGTAGGTGTAAAGCTTTGAAAAGGATAATTTCATTAACAGTACTAAATCAAACAGGTGTTTTAAATCGAATTACAGGATTATTTTCGAAAAGACATTTTAATATTGAAAGCATAACAGTAGGTCATGCGGAAACTGAAGGTGTTTCACGAATGACGCTTGTTGTAAATGTTCAAGAAGAAAAAGAAGTTGAGCAAATCACAAAGCAATTAAATAAACAAATTGATGTGATTAAAGTTGTTGATATTACCTCACAATCAATTGTAGCAAGAGAGCTTGCGTTAATAAAGGTGATGTCAACACCTGCTACAAGAATGGAGATTCAAGGACTCATTCAGCCATTCCGGGCAACGGTGATTGATGTCAGCCGTGAAAGTGTTGTCGTACAAGTAACGGGCGAGCCATCAAAAATCGAAGTATTAATTGATTTATTAAAGCCATATGGCATTAAAGAAATTGCCAGAACAGGAACAACTGCATTCACTCGCGGCACACAAAGAGCTGCCAAGGAAGTTCCTATTTCCATTGTTTAATAAAGGTAAAAATCTTGCCTGAAGCACAGGTTTTAAGATTTATATAAAAGCAAAAGATCTACTAATAAACTTACATTTTCAAAGGAGAGATTATACATGACAAAAGTATATTATAACGGAGACGTAAACGAAGCAGCATTACAAGGTAAAAAGGTAGCAATCATTGGATATGGTTCTCAAGGTCATGCACATGCACTTAACTTAAAAGAAAGCGGCGTTGACGTAGTAGTAGGTGTTCGCCAAGGCGGTTCTTTTAACAAAGCTGTTGAAGATGGTCACCATGTTGTATCAGTAGCTGAAGCTGCACAACTTGGAGATATCGTAATGGTACTACTTCCAGATGAGCAACAAGCAAAAGTATATGAAGAAGAAATCAAACCAGGTTTAGAAGCAGGTAATTCATTAGTATTTGCACATGGCTTTAACGTACATTTCAGCCAAATCGTTCCTCCTGCAGATGTTGATGTATTCTTGGTTGCACCAAAGGGTCCTGGACACTTAGTTAGAAGAACATATGAAGAAGGTGCTGGTGTACCTGCATTATTCGCGATCTACCAAGATGTAACTGGTACAGCAAAAGAAAAAGCTTTAGCATACGCAAAAGGTGTTGGATCAGCTCGCGCTGGCGTATTAGAAACGACATTTAAAGAAGAAACTGAAACAGATTTATTCGGAGAACAAGCAGTGCTTTGCGGTGGTTTAACTTCATTAGTAAAAGCTGGTTTCGAAACATTAGTAGAAGCTGGATATCAGCCTGAAGTTGCTTACTTCGAATGTTTACATGAATTAAAATTAATCGTTGACTTAATGTATGAAGATGGTATGGCTGGAATGAGATATTCCATCTCTGATACTGCACAATGGGGTGACTTCGTTTCAGGACCACGTGTTGTAGATGGCCGTTCTAAAGAAGCAATGAAAGAAGTATTAAAAGATATTCAAACAGGTAAATTTGCGAAAGAGTGGATTTTAGAAAACCAAGCAAACCGCCCTCAATTCAACGCGATCAATAACAACGAAAATGAACATCAAATCGAAGTTGTAGGTAAGAAGCTTCGTGCAATGATGCCGTTCGTAAAATCTAAACAAAACAAGAAAGAAGCGGTGAGTGTGAGTGCGAAAAATTAACCTATTTGATACAACGCTCCGTGATGGCGAGCAATCTCCAGGCGTCAATCTTAATGTAAAAGAAAAGCTGGAGATTGCAAAACAGCTAGAAAGACTCGGAATGGACGTTATTGAAGCAGGATTTCCTGCTACATCAAAAGGTGATTTATTAGCAGTTCAAGAGATTGCGAAAACAATTAAAACTAGCTCTGTTACCGGACTTGCACGTTCTGTAAAAAGCGATATCGATGCAGCGTGGGAAGCATTAAAATTTGCCGAAGAGCCAAGATTGCATGTATTCTTGGCAACTTCCCCGATTCATAGGGAATATAAGCTGAAAAAGTCGAAAGAACAAGTGATTGCAACGGCTGTAGATGCTGTGAAATATGCTGCTAAGTATTTCCCGATCATTCAATGGTCTGCAGAGGATGCCTGCCGTACAGAGCTTCCATATTTAGCTGAAATCGTTGAAAAAGTGATTGAAGCAGGCGCAAATGTTATCAACATTCCAGATACAGTCGGGTATATTACGCCGAAAGAGTATGGAGAAATTTTTACGTATCTACGTGAGAACGTAAAAGGTATTGATAAGATTATCCTATCCGCACACTGCCATGATGATTTAGGCATGGCAGTGGCGAACTCTCTATCAGCAATTGAACATGGTGCCGGCCAAATTGAAGGGACCATAAATGGAATTGGTGAAAGAGCAGGTAATGCTGCGCTAGAGGAAGTGGCAGTTGCCCTCCATATCCGCAGCGATTATTACAAAGCAAAAACAGGCTTGACTTTAAATGAAATTAAGCGATCTAGTGAGCTTATCAGCAATCTTACAGGAATGGTTGTTCCAGGAAATAAAGCTGTCGTTGGCCGAAATGCATTTGCCCATGAATCAGGCATTCATCAAGACGGCGTATTGAAGGAAAAAACAACGTATGAAATCATTTCACCTGAGCTTGTAGGTGTCTCAACAAATTCAATGGTGCTTGGTAAGCATTCAGGCCGACATGCATTTAAAAATAGATTACATGAATTAGGGTATGACATTTCAGATGAAGAGGTTAATAAATTATTCATGGCATTTAAAGAACTGACAGAGAAGAAAAAGGAAATCTCTGATGAGGATTTAAAAGCCCTTCTTATAGAAGAAAAGGTTGCGAGCAAAGAAGCTGCATATGAGTTAAGTGCATTGCAGGTTCAATATGGGACATCTCAAGTTCCAACTGCGACAATAACGTTAATTAATCCCGAAAATGAGATCATTCAGGAAGCTGCAACAGGAGCAGGAAGTGTTGAAGCCATCTACAATACTTTAGAACGCTGTATTGGTACTTCGATTAATCTAATTGACTATCGCATTCAGTCTAATAGCGGCGGTCGAGATGCACTTGCCCAAGTGTATGTCAAAATTAAAATTGGCGAAACAGAAGCAAGCGGCAGAGGTATGGCACAGGATGTATTAGAGGCATCAGCTAAAGCTTATATCAATGCAGTTAACCGGATGACATTACTTTCTGAACTACCTAAACAAACTCTAGAAGCAAGTCTGCTAATTTAAAATCACTCGAAGGGGGAAGGGAATATGAAAAAAACAATTGCATTATTACCGGGTGATGGAATAGGTAAAGAAGTAGTTGATGTCACAGTTGATATCTTAAAAGCTATTGCAGAACATTTTCATCATCAATTTCAATTTAATTATGGACTTATTGGCGGAAACGCAATTGATCAAAAAGGCAATCCGCTGCCTGAGGAAACAATTCGTATTTGTAAGGAATCTGACGCTATCATTTTAGGTGCTGTCGGCGGTCCAAAATGGGATCAAAATCCTGTTGAATTAAGACCTGAGCGCGGACTATTAGCTTTACGTAAAGAACTGGACTTATATGCAAATCTGCGTCCGATTAAAACATTTGAAAGCTTGCTAGACTCTTCCCCTTTAAAGAAAGAGTATGTAAATGGAGTAGATTTTGTAATCGTTCGAGAGCTAACAGGCGGATTATATTTCGGGAAACCAAGTGAACGGATTGTTCATGAAGGTGAGGATGCGGTTGTCGATACATTGCTTTATAAACGCTATGAAATCGAACGAATCCTAGTTTCAGCATTTGAAATAGCATCGAAACGCCGCAAGCACGTCACTTCAGTTGATAAAGCAAATGTTTTAGAATCAAGCCGTGTTTGGAGAGAAGTGGCAGAAGAGATAGCAGCTAGATATCCAGACGTCACACTTGAACATATGCTGGTTGATAATGCAGCAATGCAAATTATCCGTTCACCTAGACAATTTGATGTGATTGTTACGGAAAATATGTTTGGTGACATTTTAAGTGATGAAGCATCCATGATCACTGGTTCACTTGGAATGCTATCCTCAGCAAGTTTATCTTCAGGAGGCTTGCATTTATATGAGCCTGTCCACGGTTCAGCACCAGATATTGCTGGGAAAAATATTGCAAATCCAGTAGCGACAATTCTTTCAGCTGCGATGATGCTTCGTCAATCTTTCGGTTTAGAAGAAGAAGCAAAAGCAATAGAAAAAGCTGTTGATAATGTATTAAATGCCGGGAACCGCACAGCTGATCTGGCTGAGGGCGGTAAGTTTCTAACTACTAAGGAAATTGGCGAAGAAATTAAGAATGCCCTTGCAGATGACCACGCTATTTTAAACATTATGGAAGCTTATTCTTAATCCGTAAAAAGGGAACTGACCACTTTGGGGACAGTCGAATTTAATAAGACTAATATGTAATGACAAAGTTTTTTAGGACTTATTATTTATATTGAGTTTGAGGGGTCTGACATTCGCTTTCGTCAGCCCCTCATTTTTCCATCTATAAAGGAGGTTATGACTATGAAGCCAAGAACGATAATTGAAAAGATATATGATGAGCATATAGTCCAACAAGAGCAGGGGAAACCGGACTTATTATATATCGATTTACATTTAATCCATGAAGTTACATCACCGCAGGCTTTTGAAGGCTTACGCGAAAAAAAACGTAAAGTAAGAAGACCGGACAGAACGTTTGCGACGATGGATCATAACGTTCCAACGGTAAATCGATTTGTCATTAACGATGAGGTAGCAAAAAATCAGATTAGTGCTCTAGAACGAAACTGTAAGGAATTTGGCATTCGTTTAGCTGACCTTGAGAGTGAGGATCAAGGTATTGTCCATGTTATTGGTCCTGAATTAGGGTTGACCTTACCAGGAAAAACAATCGTTTGTGGAGATAGCCATACATCAACACATGGAGCATTCGGAGCAATTGCCTTTGGAATTGGGACAAGTGAGGTAGAGCACGTTCTCGCAACACAAACGATTTGGAGACAACGTCCTAAAACGTTAAATATCCATATTCCAGGTAAGCTTCAAAAAGGAGTAACAGCAAAGGATGTTATTTTAGCTGTCATTGGAAAGTATGGCGTTCGTTTTGGTACTGGTTATATTATTGAATATACAGGTGAAGTTATTGAAAGCTTATCAATGGATGAGCGTATGACCATCTGTAATATGTCAATTGAAGCTGGAGCAAGAGCAGGGCTTATTGCACCTGATGAAACAACATTCTCTTATATTAAAGGTAGAAAATATGCACCTAAAGGTGAAGAGTTCGAAAAAGCTGTTGAATATTGGAAAACGTTAAAATCTGACGAAGGTGCTGAGTATGACAAAGTCATCACATTACAAGGTGAGGACATTGCACCAATGGTAACATGGGGAACAAACCCAGGTATGGCTGTAGGTGTAGATGAAAAAACACCTGATTTAAATAGCTTCAATAATGAGGAAGAAATCGATGAAGCAAAGCGTGCATTTGACTATATGGGCTTACAGCCAAATATGAAAATTGAAGATATTACAATTGACCATGTCTTTATCGGATCATGTACGAATTCACGTTTAACAGACTTGAGACAGGCTGCAGAAGTTATTAAAAGTTTACAAGGACAAAAGGTTGCTCCTACTGTACGAGCAATTGTTGTACCGGGATCTCAAACTGTTAAAAAAGTTGCTGAAGAAGAAGGCTTGGATGAGATTTTTAAAGAAGCAGGCTTTGAATGGAGAGAATCTGGGTGCAGCATGTGCTTAAGCATGAACAACGACGTCGTTCCTGAAGGTGAACGCTGTGCTTCAACCTCTAATCGTAACTTCGAAGGAAGACAAGGAAAAGGAGCAAGAACACATTTAGTTAGCCCGGCCATGGCAGCGGCAGCAGCGATTCATGGCAGATTTGTAGATATACGCCATATTCAGGAGAAAATTCACGCTTAATAGGAGGGGCAAAATGAAACCTTTTACAACACATGAAGGAAAAGTAGCTGTTTTAAATAGAGCCAATGTTGATACAGACCAAATTATTCCAAAACAATTCCTCAAAAGAATCGAAAAAACAGGCTACGGCCGCTTCGCCTTTTTCGATTGGAGATATCTTCCTGATGGTTCTGAAAACCCTGAATTTGAATTAAATCAAGAGAAAAGCAAGGGAGCTACCATTTTATTGGCAGGTGAGAACTTTGGTTGCGGTTCTTCTCGCGAGCATGCTCCATGGGCGCTTTCCGATTATGGATTTAAAGTCATTTTAGCACCATCATACGCAGATATTTTTCATCAAAACTGTTTGAAAAATGGTTTACTGCCAATCACTTTAGATCAAGCTGTTTTAGATGTAATACGCCAAAAAGCAAATGCTGAAGGATATGAGCTGAAAGTCAATCTAGAAGAACAAAAGCTTACTGACAATGATAATTTATCGGAGACATTTGCCGTAGACCCTTATTGGAAGGATATGCTTCTGCATGGGAAAGACGAAATAGACTTAACCTTAAATTATGATGAGAAAATCCAGAAATTTGAAGTAGAAAGAAGAGCTACATTTTTATAATGCAGCTCTTTTTTTTACTATCAGAATTTATATATTTTCTTAACATAGCTGCGTTTCTGAATCTAGCTCCAGGCGCCATCGGCTCGAGGTCATAAGTCAAACAGGAATTGAAGGTAAAGAACACCTTCTATTCCTGTTCGCCTTATGCTTGTCGCCGATAGGCAGGCGCCTTGCGCTTTTTTTACTACTTAGAAAGGAACTGCTTGTTTTCCAAGAGTTGGATTGATAAACTTGAAAACAAAGAAAGGTTGCTGGAGTTGACCAACATAATGGAAAAGAAAAAGCGCTCAAAAGTTATTCCCTTTCCTAATTTAAAGGACCGTTATATTGAAAAGGGAATGGATTTATTAAAAGAGAAAAAATATCATGAAGCTCTAAATATGTTTTCTGAAGCAAAAAAATTAAAAGAAGATAAGGCTGAGCTTCACTTAGGGATGGCCATATGTTTTATGGAACTGGGTGAGCTTGCAGAGGCAAAGGAAATATGCAAAAAAATGCTTCTGGAAGATATCGGCCACTACTTTACAGTTTTGCAAATTTATTTAACGATTTTGATTCAGCTTCGGGAATACAGAGAGGTTCAAACGACAATTGAAGCGGTGTTAGAGGAGAATCAACTTCCTGCAGAAAGTGCTGAGCATTTTTATAAATTGTTAGAATTTAGCCGGAAGATGACACAAAATGATGAGGATATCATGGAATCGGATGATGAGGAGCAGCCATTATATATTGAAGACATCTTAGAAAATACAAATAAGCAAATGGCTTATATCCAATCATTACGAGATCGAAATTTAAGCAAGCATTTTTCTTCGCTTAAGTTGCTATTAGAAAATCCGAATAGTCATCCTATGATTAAATCAATGATCCTGCACTTAATGATTGAAAATGAAGTTGAAAAGGAAGTAACGGTTTATAAATTCGGGGAAACAGTAACCGTTATACCTGCACAGCTTGATGATCTATCTGATTTGCCGTTTACAAAAAAAGTGCTAACGATTTTAGATGATACACTTGGTAATGAAAATCCAACCCTTTTTGAGGCGGTAAAGGAGCTTTGGATTCGTCATTTATATGTTCTTTTTCCTTTGCTTCCTAAGCCGACAGATGCTAATGTATGGGCAGCAGCATTGCATATGGTCGGGTATGAAATGCATGGAATCACACTGGATCCTGAAGAGATAAAGGACTTATATAACCTTTCAATGTCCTCATTACATGAAGCATGTAAAAAAATTTATCAAATAGAAGAAATTTCTTATATGCAAATATGAGGCTATATGTTGAAAGGAATCTTTTCTATGTTATAATAAAATGGTTGCAAAATAGTGATCATCGTAGTAAGGTCATTTTATTGTTGGCAAAATGAGCCTTCTTTTTTATCCCGTTCTAACCTGTCTAGCGAGTTAATGACAGTATGAACTGAGGTAAGTGAAACTAACAATGCCTGGGATGAGGAGATTCTCACGAGTGGAAGTTTCAATAATGCGAAATCCTTTAGCAAGGTTATCAATCGGTTATTAATACCGTACATAAACAGGTATATCGATGTGGATGATTGTTAAAACTGGACAAGCAGCCACATCGATAAACTTATCACTTATTCGCACATCATTATAGATTTTTGGAGGGAACAACATATGTCAGTAAAATGGGAAAAATTAGAGGGGAACGATGGCGTTCTAACGGTTGAAGTTCCAGCTGAGGAATTCACTAAAGCACTTGATGAAGCATTTAAAAAGGTGGTTAAACAGGTTTCTATTCCTGGTTTCCGTAAAGGGAAGGTTCCACGCGGAATGTTCGAGCAGCGCTTTGGCGTTGAATCTCTATATCAAGATGCATTAGATATCATTCTTCCTACAGCATATCCAAATGCAGTTGACGAAGCTGGAATTGAGCCAGTTGATCGTCCTGAAATTGATGTTGAACAAATTGAAAAAGGTAAGAGCTTAATCTTCACTGCAAAAGTTACTGTTAAGCCTGAAGTAAAATTAGGTGAATATAAAGGTCTAGAAGTTGAAAAATTAGACGATACTGTTACAGATGAAGATGTTGAAAATGAACTAAAACAACTTCAAGAACGCCATGCTGAGCTTGTTGTAAAAGAAGAAGGTGCTATTGAAAACGGCGATACTGCTGTTATCGACTTCGATGGCTATGTTGATGGAGAAGCTTTTGAAGGCGGAGCTGCTGAAAACTATTCATTAGAAATTGGTTCAGGTTCTTTCATCCCAGGCTTTGAAGATCAGCTTATCGGTTTAGAAGCAGGAGCTGAAAAGGATGTTGAAGTGACATTCCCAGAAGAGTATCACGCAGAAAACCTTGCCGGTAAACCAGCTGTTTTCAAAGTGAAAGTTCATGAAATCAAATCAAAACAGCTTCCAGCTTTAGATGATGAATTTGCTAAAGATGTTAACGATGAAGTTGAAACACTTGAAGAGCTAAAAGCTCAAACAAGAACTCGTCTTGAAGAAGCAAAAAAGACTGAATCAGAAAATAAATTACGTGACACATTAATTGAGAAAGCAGCAGAAGGTGTGGAAGTTGACATTCCTAATGCTTTAATTGAAAATGAAATTTCCCGCATGATGCAGGAATTTGAGCAACGTCTTCAAATGCAAGGTATGAATCTTGATCTTTACTTCCAATTCTCAGGTCAAGATGAAGAAGCATTAAAAGCTCAAATGAGTGAAGATGCAGAGAAGCGCGTAAAATACAACTTAACACTTGAAGCAATTGCTAAAGCTGAAAATATTCAAGTTTCTGATGAAGATGTTGAAGCAGAACTAACAAAAATGGCTGAAATGTACAACATGCCTGTTGAAAGCATTAAACAAGCATTAGGCGGATCAGCTGAAGGTCTAAAAGAAGACTTAAAAGTTCGTAAAGCGATCGATTTTCTTGTGGAAAATAGCAAAGTTGTTGCATAATAATAATTAAAGAACAAGGCGCGATTGGATCGTGCCTTGTTTTATACAATCATGTTTTATTTATATTCCTTTGGGAATGATATAAGAAAGCCAATACATACATACACATGAAGTAATAAAATGTTTTCAAAGCTATATGAAGGGTTAATTAGTTGGGGAATAGTTAGAATATATTCCATTAAATTTTATAACCTTTTTTAAAGTTGAAGTAGTATCATTACCTGTTTACCTATAACTTATGGTAAAATGCAATACATACACCTGTTTTTACAATTAATTTCTTTACATATGTGTAAGGAAGAACAACCTACCTACAATGACCTGATTATACTTGAAATAGAAAGCTTTTTATTGGGGTGGGGCAGAATCATTAGAGTGAGATAAAGATACAAGGGGTGAAACAATGTTTAAATTTAACGACGAAAAAGGACAGTTAAAATGTTCATTTTGCGGTAAAACTCAAGATCAGGTTCGCAAGCTGGTTGCTGGACCTGGAGTTTATATATGTGATGAGTGTATTGAGCTTTGCACTGAGATTGTTGAGGAAGAGCTTGGAACTGAAGAAGAAGTTGAATTTAAAGATGTTCCAAAACCAAGAGAAATTAATGAAATATTAGATGAGTATGTAATCGGTCAAGACCAGGCTAAGAAATCCTTAGCTGTTGCTGTATATAACCACTACAAGCGAATTAATTCAAACAGTAAGATTGATGATGTTGAGCTTTCTAAAAGTAATATTGCGATGATTGGTCCTACTGGAAGTGGTAAAACACTGCTTGCACAAACTTTGGCACGCATTTTAAATGTACCTTTTGCGATTGCTGATGCAACTTCATTAACAGAGGCTGGATATGTTGGGGAAGATGTTGAAAACATTTTATTAAAGCTTATTCAAGCTGCAGACTATGATGTTGAAAAAGCAGAAAAAGGAATTATCTATATTGATGAAATCGATAAGGTAGCTCGCAAATCTGAGAACCCATCCATCACACGTGATGTTTCAGGTGAAGGTGTTCAGCAAGCATTGCTAAAAATTCTTGAGGGTACGGTAGCAAGTGTTCCTCCACAGGGTGGAAGAAAGCATCCACATCAGGAATTTATCCAAATTGATACAACCAATATTCTTTTTATTTGCGGTGGTGCGTTTGACGGAATTGAACAAATTATCAAGCGCCGTCTTGGTAAAAAAGTGATTGGCTTTGGCTCAGAAAATAAAAATGCTGATCTCGATAAAAAAGCGTTGCTTTCACAGGTACTGCCCGAAGATTTACTGAAATTTGGTTTAATCCCAGAGTTTATTGGCCGTTTACCGGTTATTGCAAGCCTAGAACCACTTGATGAGGACGCCTTAGTTGAAATTTTAACAAAACCGAAAAACGCTCTGGTTAAACAATATCAAAAGATGTTAGATCTTGATGGCGTTGAACTTGAGTTTGAAGAAGGAGCCCTCATTGAAATTGCGAAAAAAGCAATTGAACGAAAAACTGGTGCTCGTGGCCTGCGTTCTATTATTGAAGGAATTATGCTCGATATGATGTTTGATCTTCCATCACGTGAAGATATTGTGAAAACAATCATTACTGCTGAAACAGTTACTGGCAATACCCCGCCAAAACTTATCTTAAATGATGGAACAGTTATTCAAGAAGATAAAAAAACATCTGCATAAAAAGTGTATTCACACCAAAAAGGAAGCTGAGCTTAAATCAGCTTCCTTTTTAAAAAGGTAAAGTATAAAATTTTATCTTAGTTGTCCAGCGCCTAGCCCCTCATGAACTGAAGCAAAGAACGTTCTATTCATAAGTGTTTTATTTGCCCTAGGCTGAGCAAAGCGCCTTGTGCTTTTCTTAATTTTAACATGTTTATTCCTGCTAAACCTCGGAGATACTAGCTATAAATAACCGCTCCATACTATAAAGATCAATCGAATATTTTTGCCTGGATATTGGCAAGCAGAGGCTTGCCTTTTGTCAGCTTTAAGTGAGTAGAACCCAGTTAATTACATAACAATTTTGTTCATCTTTAAAAAACTCACTTACAAATGGACGAAAAAGGACGAGATAGGTATGACCGAAAAGTTTCTTGATTTAGAAATTCGGTTATTTTTGCACAACAAGTAGCGGTAATCAAGACACCTTAGCAGGAGGGACTACAATGAGTTGGACAAGTATCGCTTTGTTTATTCAGCTGTTTTTTGGAATTATCATCGGGATGTACTTTTGGAATTTGTTAAAAAGTCAAAGAACGCAAAAAATCTCAATAGATCGTGAATCAAAAAAAGAAATGGAACAATTAAGAAAAATGAGGGCGATTCGTTTAACAGAACCGTTAGCTGAAAAAGTAAGACCAAAGAGTTTCCAGGATATTGTGGGACAAGAAGATGGAATTCGCTCTTTGCGGGCAGCGCTTTGTGGTTCAAATCCTCAGCATGTCATTATTTATGGACCGCCTGGTGTCGGAAAAACAGCTGCTGCAAGACTTGTATTAGAGGAAGCAAAACGGAATGTGAGATCACCATTTAAGGATAATGCTGTTTTTGTTGAATTGGATGCAACAACGGCTAGGTTTGATGAAAGAGGAATTGCTGATCCTCTTATCGGCTCTGTTCATGACCCCATTTATCAGGGAGCAGGGGCTATGGGGCAAGCAGGAATCCCTCAGCCGAAGCAAGGAGCGGTTTCCCATGCACATGGGGGAGTTCTGTTTATAGATGAAATTGGTGAACTTCATCCTATTCAAATGAATAAGCTATTAAAAGTGTTAGAGGATCGTAAAGTATTTTTGGAAAGCGCTTATTATAATGAAGAAAATACACAAATACCAAACCATATTCACGATATCTTTAAAAATGGTTTGCCGGCTGATTTTCGCTTAATTGGTGCAACAACGAGAACACCTAACGAGATTCCGCCAGCTATTCGCTCGAGATGTTTAGAAGTTTTCTTCAGGGAGCTTGAACAGGATGAACTTGCCATAGTTGCGAGAAAAGCAGCGGATAAGGTAAATATGATTGTGAATGATGAAGGAATAGATATGCTAACCTCATATGTCCGCAATGGCCGTGAGGTAGTCAATTTAATGCAAATCGCTACAGGGATGGCGATGTCAGAGGATCGAAATGAAATAACTGTTGAAGACATTGAATGGGTAATCCATTCAAGCCAATTAACACCAAGACATGAGAAAAAGATTAATAACAAGGCTATGGTAGGTTTAGTGAATGGATTAGCTGTATATGGCCCAAATACAGGAGCTCTATTAGAAATAGAAGTAACCGTTATTCCAGCAGAGAAAGATAAGGGTTCCATCAATATTACCGGAATTGTTGAAGAAGAAAGCATTGGGGATCGTTCAAAATCAATTAGAAGGAAAAGTATGGCAAAAGGTTCAATTGAAAATGTCATAACTGTTCTTAGGTCTATGGGAATTCATGCAGGTGATTATGATATCCATGTAAATTTCCCAGGCGGCACGCCAATTGATGGACCATCGGCAGGAATAGCGATGGCAACAGGAATCTTTTCTGCGATTCATAAAATCTCAATTGATCATACGGTTGCCATGACAGGAGAAATTAGTATCCACGGGTATGTCAAACCAATTGGAGGGGTCATTCCGAAAATCAAAGCGGCAAAAAAAGCCGGAGCAAAAACAGTGATCATTCCAAAAGAAAACATGCAATCAATTTTAAAAGATATTGATGACATAAATATTGTACCCGTAACACACTTACAAGAAGTCTTTGACATAGCCCTTGTCAATCCACCAACAGAAAGAACCAGCCCTTTGCTGCAAAAAAACACACAAGCATTTCCTCATCAGGAATCGGTATGAAGCTTTAATACCGGGGTCAGTCCTCTAGAGAGTTTATTACTAAGTAATTAGTATAAAACTTTTTAGGGGACTGACCCCTTCTTTACGAAATAGGGGACAGTCTCGAATAATTTGCTCCTATTTCGACCAACTCTCACTTTTTATCTGTTAGTGAATGGGGTATACTACCTAAATGAGTGTAGTGGTTACAAATAGACACTTAAAAGAGAATAGGATAGAATTGTACAAGAACTTATTATTATGTCATGGAGGTATAAGCGCATGGCGAAAGCAAATACTCAAATCGTCCCCCTCCTACCGCTACGAGGCTTGTTAGTATATCCAACAATGGTACTACACCTTGATGTAGGGAGAGATAAATCTGTTCAGGCGTTAGAAAAAGCCATGATGGATGATCATATCATTTTTTTAACGACACAAAAAGAAGTTGCCATAGATGAGCCGCAAAAAGAAGATATTTATGAAATTGGTACATTAACTAAAATCAAGCAAATGTTAAAGTTACCGAATGGTACCATCCGGGTACTTGTAGAAGGAATCGAGCGTGGGGAAATTCAACGCTTTCTTGAAGAAGACGATTATTATTCAGTAGAAGTTGCTGTCTATAAGGATCCTGAGGAAAAAAGTGTTGAAGAAGAAGCGTTAATGAGAACGATGCTAGAATATTTTGAGCAATACATAAAGCTTGCAAAGAAAATTTCAGCTGAAACATATGCTACGGTAACAGATATTAATGAGCCTGGAAGAATGGCGGATATTATCGCTTCTCACTTGCCTTTAAAGCTCAAAGAAAAGCAAGAGGTACTTGAAACACTTGATGTAAAAGAAAGACTAAATAAAGTCATCTCGATTCTCCATAACGAGAAAGAAGTCCTGCAGCTTGAGAAAAAAATCGGACAACGTGTAAAGCGTTCGATGGAAAGAACTCAAAAGGAATATTATCTTCGTGAGCAAATGAAGGCTATTCAAAAAGAGCTTGGTGAAAAGGAAGGCAAGGGTGGGGAGGTATCTTCCATCTCTGAACGGATTGAAAAAGCAGGTATGCCTGAGAATATTAAAGTCGTTGCCTTAAAAGAATTGGATCGGTATGAAAAGGTTCCTTCAAGCTCAGCAGAAAGTGCTGTAATACGTAATTATATTGAATGGCTACTTTCATTACCATGGACAACAGCAACGGAAGACCGTTTAGATATTAACATAGCTGAAGAAATTCTCAATGAGGATCATTATGGTCTTGAGAAGGTAAAAGAGCGTGTTTTAGAGTACCTTGCAGTGCAACAACTAACCAACTCGTTAAAAGGACCGATCTTATGTTTAGCAGGCCCTCCAGGAGTGGGGAAAACATCACTGGCACGATCTGTAGCAAAATCATTAAACCGTCATTTCGTCCGCATCTCACTTGGCGGTGTTAGAGACGAATCTGAAATTCGCGGTCACCGCCGAACATATGTCGGAGCAATGCCTGGACGA
The DNA here is from genome assembly GCF_947503125.1 of uncultured Metabacillus sp. Taxonomy (GTDB): domain Bacteria; phylum Bacillota; class Bacilli; order Bacillales; family Bacillaceae; genus Metabacillus. Next base: position 44,960 of record NZ_CANNCR010000007.1, on the reverse strand, counting down.
ATTATTCAAGGAATGAAAAAAGCTGGCACGATTAATCCAGTCTTTTTATTAGATGAAATTGATAAAATGTCCAGCGACTTTAGAGGCGACCCTTCAGCGGCATTGCTTGAAGTATTAGATCCCGAGCAAAACCATAGCTTCAGTGATCACTATATTGAAGAGACATATGATTTATCAAAGGTTATGTTTATTGCAACGGCAAACAATCTGGCTACCATTCCAGGCCCGCTGCGTGATCGTATGGAAATTATTAATATCGCCGGTTATACAGAACTGGAAAAGGTGCATATTGCAAAAGACCATTTATTGCCAAAGCAATTAAAAGAACATGGTCTTAAAAAATCACATTTACAAATACGTGACGACGGAATTCAAAGCATTATCCGTTATTATACGAGAGAAGCAGGTGTGCGTGGGCTAGAGCGTCAATTGGCTACTGTTTGTCGAAAAGCTGCAAAGCTTATTGTGAAAGAAGAGCGTAAAAAAATTATCATCACAGATAAAAATCTTGAAGATTATCTTGGTAAACATCGCTTTAGATATGGTCAAGCTGAATTTGAGGATCAAATCGGTGTTGCAACAGGATTAGCTTATACTACTGTTGGCGGAGATACGTTATCAATTGAGGTATCGGTTGCACCAGGAAAAGGAAAGCTGATTTTGACAGGAAAGCTTGGAGACGTGATGAAGGAATCTGCACAGGCAGCCTTTTCGTATATTCGCTCTAGGGCACAAGAGCTTCAGATTGATCAAGACTTTCATGAGAAGAATGATATTCATATTCACGTACCAGAAGGTGCTGTTCCAAAAGACGGTCCGTCAGCTGGAATTACAATGGCTACTGCATTAATCTCAGCATTAACTGGGAGACCAGTACGTAAAGAGGTTGGTATGACAGGTGAAATTACATTAAGGGGAAGAGTTTTGCCAATTGGCGGCTTAAAAGAAAAATCACTTAGTGCCCATCGTGCAGGCTTAACGAAAGTCATTGTACCTAAGGAAAATGAAAAGGACTTAGATGATATTCCTGAAAGTGTCCGTAAGGAGCTTAACTTTGTGCTTGTGTCACATCTTGATGAAGTTTTAAAACATGCATTAGCAGGGGAGAAGCAATGAAAGTAACTAGTTCTGAAATCGTTATAAGTGCAGTAAAGCCGGATCAATATCCCGAAGGAGATCTCCCAGAGATTGCTCTTGCAGGTCGATCAAATGTAGGAAAATCATCGTTTATCAATAAGATGCTTGCAAGAAAGAACCTTGCACGCACATCTTCAAAGCCTGGGAAGACACAAACTTTAAACTTTTATCTCATTAATGAGATTCTGCATTTTGTTGATGTACCAGGTTATGGATATGCAAAGGTTAGCAAAAAAGAACGTGAGGCTTGGGGAAGAATGATTGAGACGTATATCACCACCCGCAAGCAGCTTAGGGCAGTTGTATTGTTAATCGATGTGCGTCATCCTCCTACAAACGATGATGTGTTAATGTACGAATTTCTAAAGCACTATGAAATTCCGACCATGATTGTCGCTACAAAAGCGGACAAAATTCCTAAAAGCAAATGGCAGAAGCATGTAAAGGTTATTAAGGATACCTTAAATATGGAAAAATCAGATTCATTTGTATTATTTTCATCTGAAACCGGCCAAGGGAAAGAGGAAGCTTGGAAATTGATTGGAGATTATATCGCATAAAAGGGTCCCCAACAAACACGATTTTGTGTTTGTTAGGGACCCTTTTGCTTTAGAGAATTATTTTCTCCTTTTAACAAACAATAAGAGACTACCTATTAAAATCATTAAAAATGGCCAATAGCTCTCGATAAGCTCTGCCCCATTTTCAACAATAGAAAATGATTGGATAATGGTTTGAAAGAAGTGTAGAAATAATCCGATTGCTAGCAGCAGCATCCCGGTTGCATAGCCTGATTTTGTTCGCGCTGCTGTAAGCAGCATTCCAATCGATAAAATAAATAAAAATGCAGCTGGATGATCTGGCCATGTCGGCAGCTTTGGCTGATAAATAAAGTGAATTCCAAGACCAAATAAGAGGATGCCTGGAAGAATGGCCGTATTGTCCTTTTCGAAATGTCCGCTTATTAAGAATGCTGCACCTAAAAGAATGAGCAATCCTTGCCAACTTTTTTGATTTTCGAATAATTGAATATTTAATTTTTGGAGAGAATAAAAAATGCCTATCCCTAGTAAGATTATTCCAGGTAATAAAGATAGTTTTTTCAAAGGAACACCTCATAACATAATAATATCTTGATAAATGCTTTAATGAAAAGAAAGTAAAGGGTTCTTTCAAACCGATAACTTGATTAGCAGCTTAATATTTGTTATTGTACAGAGTGGAGAGTATGTGAATCTTGTCAAATCGTGTAAAATCTATGTCAGATTTTATGACTGATAAATTTACAAGTCAACTGAAAAATTGTACAATTTATAAATCTTATTTATCATACCATAGAGTTTCAAAACTGTTCACATTTTATGAAACGAGATTGAAATTAGGGATGATATACTATACTTAAAGGGAACTTTGCATGTGGGGGTGTAAAGGAAAAAATGCATATACTAGTTGTCGGCTTAAACTATAAAACAGCCCCTGTTGAAATTCGCGAAAAGCTTTCATTCCAACCGAACGAGCTTGAAGATGCGATGAAACAGTTAAAAGACCAAAAAAGCATACTGGAAAATGTCATTGTGTCTACATGTAATCGTACAGAGATCTATGCGGTTGTCGACCAGCTTCACACTGGACGTTATTATATTAAGGCGTTTCTTGCAGAATGGTTCGGCTTAGATAAAGAAGAGATTTCACCGTATTTAATGATCTATGAACATGATGGTGCATTAGAGCATTTATATAGAGTTGCGTGCGGATTAGATTCAATGATTCTAGGGGAAACGCAAATCTTAGGGCAGGTACGAACAAGCTTTTTGCTAGCTCAAGAACAGCAAACTATAGGCACAATCTTTAATCAGTTATTTAAACAGGTAATAACACTGGCAAAACGGTCCCACTCAGAAACAGATATCGGGGCTAATGCAGTATCAGTTAGTTATGCGGCTGTTGAATTAGCGAAGAAAATATTTGGCGACTTAAAACATAAGCATGTGCTTATTTTAGGGGCCGGGAAAATGGGCGAACTTGCCGTGCAAAATCTTCATGGAAGCGGTGTAGGGGAAGTCACGGTCATGAATAGAACGCTTAAAAAAGCACAAGAGCTCGCCAGTCGCTTTAATGGAAAAGCGAAAGCGATCAATGAATTGCAATGTGGCTTAGTTGAAGCGGATATTCTTATCAGTTCGACTGGTGCTAAGGATTTTGTGATTACAAAAGATATGATGGCTAATGTTGAAAGATTAAGAAAAGGCCGTCCATTATTCATGGTGGATATTGCAGTGCCTCGTGACTTGGATCCAAAGCTTGAAGAATTAGACGGTGTTTTCCTATATGATATTGATGATTTACAGGGAATTGTTGAGGCAAATCTGCAGGAACGAAAAATCGCTGCTGAGAAAATTGAACTAATGCTTGAAGGGGAAATTGTTCAATTTAAACAATGGATTAATACCTTAGGAGTTGTTCCGGTTATTTCAGCTCTTCGTCAAAAAGCATTATCCATTCAAGCAGAAACAATGCAAAGCATTGAGCGGAAAATGCCTAATTTAACAGAGCGGGAAAGAAAGCTGCTTAGCAAGCATACGAAAAGCATCATCAATCAATTGTTAAGAGATCCTATTGTAAAAGTGAAAGAGCTTTCAGCTGAACCGAATGCTGAAGAATCGTTAGATCTATTTATGAAAATCTTTAACATTGAAGATGCTGTTGAAGATCTAGTGCAAAAAGAGAGAGCGGAAAAACGATCATTGCTTTCAAATGAGCAGCTTTCAGAATATCGTGCTTCACTTCAATCGTAAGTGAGAGGACCTTTATATATGGAGATGAGTTTAACTAGACTTAACGAAATAACGATTATCCTTTATGCATTTTGCGTGCTTTTATATTTTATAGATTTTCTTAACCATAACCGGAAGGCGAACCAAGTTGCCTTCTGGTTACTTTCTATTGTTTGGCTTTTACAAACAATTTTTTTATTTTCCCGGATGATTGAAACTGGAAGATTCCCGGTACTGAATGTATTTGAAGGACTGTATTTTTACACATGGGTGTTGGTTACTCTCTCAGTAGTAATTAACAAATTTTTACGAGCAGAGTTTATCATTTTTTTTACAAATGTAATCGGCTTTATCATGATGGCTTTACATACTTTCGCACCTGCGCAATACGAGTCGGCAGCGGTTTCAAGTAAGCTTGTTTCTGAATTGTTATTGATTCATATCACAATGGCAATACTTTCTTATGGGGCTTTTTCCCTTTCCTTTGTTTTTTCAATTCTATATTTGATTCAATATAATCTACTGAAAAAGAAAAAATGGGGAAGACGTCTTTTGCGACTAGAGGATTTAACTAAGCTTGATCATATGTCGTATGTACTAAATGTTATTGGTGTACCAATCTTGTTATTGAGCTTGATTTTAGGCATCATTTGGGCCTATATAAAAATTGAAAAATTTCATTGGTATGATGCGAAGGTGCTCGGTTCTTTCATGGTTTTATTGACGTATAGCATTTATTTATATAATCGCATTGTCAAAGAATTGCAAGGAAAGTCGGTCGCACTATTAAATGTTGCTTCATTCCTCGTATTATTAATCAATTTTTTTCTATTCGGCAGCTTATCAAGATTTCATTTTTGGGACTCTTAATGACACCATTAGATTGTACTAGGAGGATTATATGCGAAAAATTATTGTTGGTTCAAGGCGAAGCAAACTTGCATTAACCCAAACCAATTGGGTGATTAATCAGTTAAAATCATTTGGACTTCCCTTTGAGTTTGAGGTTAAAGAAATTGTGACAAAGGGAGATAAGATACTAGATGTTACCTTATCGAAAGTTGGCGGAAAGGGCTTGTTCGTCAAAGAAATTGAGCAGGCAATGCTCTCTGGCGAAATCGATATGGCGGTACATAGTATGAAAGATATGCCAGGTGTTCTGCCGGAGGGACTAACAGTCGGCTGTGTCCCAAAACGGGAGGACCATCGGGATGTGTTAATTTCAAAAGACCATAAAAAGTTGGCAGATCTGCCAAAGGGTTCGATCATTGGAACAAGCAGCTTAAGAAGAAGTGCACAATTGTTAATTGAACGTCCAGACTTAGAAATAAAATGGATAAGAGGAAATATTGATACACGCCTTGAAAAGCTTAAAACAGAAGAATATGATGCCATTATTCTAGCAGCAGCAGGGTTAGCAAGAATGGGCTGGAGCAAGGAAGTGGTTACAGAATTTTTAGAGCCGGATATTTGTTTGCCTGCAGTTGGACAAGGTGCTTTAGCTATTGAGTGCCGTGAAGATGATGATGAAATACTTGACCTGCTTGCAAACTTAACGGATAAAGCCACACGATTAGCTGTTACTGCAGAAAGAACATTTCTTACGAAAATGGAGGGCGGCTGTCAGGTTCCAATCGCTGGTTTTGCATCAGTAAGTGAAAACGATGAAATTACGTTTACTGGTTTAATAGCTTCTCCGGATGGAAAGGAAATTTATAAACAGCAGGCAACTGGAGATGATCCTGTAAAAGTCGGCGAGAATGTTTCAGCTGCTTTAACAAAGCAAGGTGCAAAAGCGTTAATCGACAGGGTAAAAGAGGAGCTCGATCAGTAATGGCCGATCGCCTTCCATTGCAGGGGAAACGTGTACTAATTACACGTGCAAAAGCTCAAGTCCAAGAATTTATTGACAAAATTGAAGCGGCAGGCGGGATCGCAATACCTGCCCCGCTGCTGGAGATTAGAGCAAATGATAAGCAGGAGCAAATGATCAAAACGACCATTTTACATTTGAAAAACTACGATTGTATTGTGTTCACAAGTGCGAATGGCGTTTCTTTTTTTAAAAGCTATTTAGATAAATTCAATGTTTCATATTCGACCCTAAGTCATTTAATTGCCGCTTCAGTTGGCAGTAAAACGAGTAAACAAATGGAAAAACTAGGTTTGCGAGTTTCCATTATACCAGAAGAATTTGTTGCAGAAAAATTAGCGGAAAGTTTATCGAAAAACTTGCCGGAACATTCAAGAATTTTGGCAATCCGCGGGAATCTTGCCCGTCCTACACTTGTGACGGAATTAAAGCAAAAGGGTTTTTCTGTGACAGATCTCGTTGTTTATGAAACGATACATAAGATGGATGAAGCAGAAAAACTGATAAAATACCTTCAACAAGATGAACTAGATTTTATTACCTTTACCAGCTCCTCAACCGTTGACAGCTTTATGAAGGTTTTAAATCAAAAAGAACTGCAAGATAATTTAAGGAAAGTTGTATTTGTTTGTATAGGTCCAATTACAAATGATAAGTTAAATGATTATGGCTACAATGGGATTATGCCTCATTCTTATACAATTGATGCAATGGTAAAGCTCATGATTGAGCATGAAATGAGTAAGGAGGGTTTATAAATGAACATTCAATTTGCAAGACATCGCCGCCTGCGCTCAAGTGCAAATATGCGGGCGATGTTACGAGAAAACCATGTAAGAGTAGAGGATTTTATTTATCCGATTTTTGTGGTGGAAGGAGAAAATATAAAAAATGAAGTCCCTTCGATGCCAGGTGTTTTTCATTTATCATTAGATTTATTAAATCAAGAAATAGAAGAGGTTGTTTCGTTAGGCATTAAGTCGGTCATCTTATTTGGAGTACCTGAACAAGAACAGAAGGATGAGACAGGTACCCAGGCATATCATGACCACGGTATTGTTCAACGAGCAACAAGACAGGTGAAGGAAGCTTTCCCAGAGCTGCTTGTTGTTGCAGATACTTGTCTTTGTGAATATACCGACCATGGACACTGTGGAATTGTTGAAAATGGACAGATTCTGAATGATCCAACACTTGATTTATTGGCACGCACTGCTGTAAGTCAAGCTAAGGCTGGAGCAGATATCATAGCACCTTCAAATATGATGGACGGTTTTGTTGCCGCCATTCGTCATGGCTTGGATGAGGCTGGTTTTGAGCATATTCCGATTATGTCGTATGCAGTAAAATATGCCAGCGCATTTTATGGACCATTTCGTGATGCCGCACAAAGTACACCGCAATTCGGTGACCGTAAAACCTATCAAATGGACCCTGCAAATCGAGAGGAAGCCTTTAGAGAAGCCCAGTCAGATCTAGAAGAAGGGGCAGACTTTTTAATTGTAAAGCCGGCGCTTGCTTATTTAGACATTATCCGTGATATGAAAGATCATTTTAATGTACCGCTTGTTGCTTATAACGTTAGCGGTGAGTACTCAATGATTAAGGCAGCAGCACAAAACGGCTGGGTCGATGAAAAAGCAATTGTCATGGAAATGCTAGTTGGCATGAAGCGTGCGGGTGTGGATCTAGTGATTACTTACTTTGCAAAAGATGTTGCTCGCTGGTTAAAGGAAGATCAATAATATAAATACTGATTACTTCAATCGTCAGTGAGAAAGGGGAATAAAAATGAAAAGCTATGCAAAGAGTGAAAAGGCATTCGAAGAGGCATTAACATTAATGCCGGGAGGAGTTAACAGCCCTGTTCGTGCTTTTAAATCTGTAGGGATGAATCCGATTTTCATGGAACGCGGGAAAGGCTCGAAAATTTTCGATATTGATGGAAATGAATATATTGATTATGTCTTATCATGGGGACCTCTCATTCATGGTCATTCACATGACACAGTGGTCGAAGCCATTAAAAAGGTCGTTGAATCTGGGACAAGTTTTGGGGCGCCGACATTAATCGAAAATGAATTAGCCAAGCTTGTTATTGAACGAGTCCCTTCAATTGAAATTGTGAGAATGGTAAGCTCTGGCACTGAGGCAACGATGAGTGCCTTACGCTTAGCTCGCGGGTATACCGGCCGTAATAAAATTCTAAAATTTGAAGGCTGTTACCACGGCCATGGCGATTCTTTATTAATAAAAGCTGGGTCTGGAGTGGCAACATTAGGATTACCGGACAGTCCTGGTGTTCCCGAAGGCGTTGCGAAAAATACGATTACGGTTCCTTATAATGACCTTGATAGCGTTCGGTATGCATTCAAACAATTTGGAGAAGATATTGCTGGTGTGATCGTTGAGCCTGTTGCCGGAAACATGGGAGTTGTTCCGCCTCAGCCAGGATTTTTAGAGGGCTTGCGTGAAGTGACAGAGCAAGCAGGTGCTCTGCTTATTTTTGATGAAGTCATGACAGGCTTCCGTGTTGATTATGGCTGTGCACAGGACTATTTTGGTGTTACACCTGATTTAACATGCTTAGGAAAAGTAATAGGTGGAGGATTGCCAGTAGGAGCATACGGAGGTAAAACCGAAATCATGCAGCAAATTGCACCGAGCGGTCCAATTTATCAAGCTGGTACCTTGTCAGGAAATCCTTTGGCTATGACGGCTGGATATGAAACATTAAAGCTGTTAACAAGAGATTCCTACAAAGAATTTAAACGAAAAGCAGACCGCCTTGAATCGGGATTATCCGAGGCTGCCAAAGAATATGAAATTCCTCATACGATCAATCGCGCCGGATCCATGATTGGTTTCTTCTTTACGAACGAACCTGTTACAAACTATGAAAAAGCAAAAACATCTAATCTTGAGTATTTTGCCAGCTATTATCGAAGCATGGCAAATGAGGGAGTATTTCTCCCGCCTTCACAGTTTGAAGGCTTATTCTTATCAACCGCACATAGTGATGAGGACATTGATTATACAATCGAGGCAGCTAAAAAAGCATTTGCTGCATTAAAATAAGATGAAAAAGGGTCTAGCACATTGTGTTAGGCCTTTTAATATAGAATTTAAAATAGAAGCTTAGGGAATGGCGAATGCTTGATCCTTTGGATAAGTCTGCAAAGAAACTTATCATATTTTCCTTCCTTTCCACATACATCTGTAATGTCATAGTAATTTGTTAGGCTATTTGAAAGGAGGAAATATCTTTGCCACAGGATCAAGAACAATTACGTTTTTCTGTAGAAGAATCAGTCTGGTTTCAAAAAGGACAGGAAGTATTTGAACTTTTAACAATTTCATTAGAGCCTGATATCACAATTCATGAGCATGATCAGTATATTTCCATTAGAGGTGCACTTCAACTTTCCGGTGAATACAAAATAGATAATGAAGCAAAGGTGGAAGACCAAAAAGACCAATATGAATATGCTAATGTACGTTATGTAAATGAAGTTTCTACACGTGAAGATGGTATAAGCATATTAAATCACCGTTTTCCGGTAGATATCACGATTCCAAGCAACAGAATCGAAAATTTAGATGAAGTATATGTGGCCATTGATTCATTTGATTATGAGCTTCCAGAGTTAAAATGTTTAAAATTAGTTGCTGACTTATCGATTGGCGGCATTACAAATAAGCAGTCCCAACAACAGGTTGCCGATGAAGTGGAAAGCAGGGAAGAAGAGGAATTAGAACCGCTTTACAGAGGGGAACAACAAGAAGAAACCTTTGAATATGACAGCCAACCTTCACCGCTGCCATTTGAGCAAAGACCTTCAAATCCTTTTTCATCATTATATCAGGAACATGAATCTGCTGAGAAAGACGTGGACAAATTGTCTTTGGATCAAGTAGAGCCGATAGGTCAATTGGAAACAGAGGATAAAGAGGAAGAAAAAGAAAGTATTGCCGCTTCCATTCCGAGACAAGAAGAGAGCGAAGAATTGTATAGCAGCCAGGCAGAAGATATTCAGGAAGAAGACATTTATGACCCATTCATTGTTGAGGTAAGGAAACAAGAAGAGATAGAAGAGGTAACAGATGGACCGCCTGAGATTCAATATTCCTTGTTCTCTAAAGCAGAAAATGTTGAAAACGAAGAAATTCAAGAGGAAGCTGAAGAAAAAAGAGAAGAAGAAAGCAATCCAAAGGATGCACATTATTTAACAAGTCTTTTTGCCCGCGAAGATGATGAGGATTTCTCACGAGTGAAAATGTGTATTGTTCAGCAGGGAGATACAATAGATCTGATCTGTGAACGATATGAGATTACTGTTCAACAGCTTATGAGAGTTAATGATTTTCATGCGGATCAAGATGTTTATGAAGGACAAATTCTTTACATCCCTGCCTATTCAACAAGTAAATAATCGTAAGTGATTTAGATCTATTCCTTGTATTGATCCCTAATTGAATTGCAACTAAAGTTAGGAATTAAGGGATCCTGTAAAATACTTGAAGAAACAGCATGGGGCTACATTTACCTCAGCTGTTTTTTTCAATTTCTCATTAGAGGATTTGAGGTGTCAATCATTGGCTATACAAGTTCAAGAATTAAGGCCGCTTTTAATGAATTATGATATTCGTGCTGAATATATAGAAGATATAAGCCGTAAAACAATAAAGGTATATACAGATACAGGGACATATGTTTTGAAAAAGCTTCCAAAACAATTCAATCCTGCTTTTGTTGATTCTTTTAAAATCTTAAGCCAACAAGGTTATAAAAGTTATGTTCCAATTGTAAAGAATAGACAACAGCAGTTCATTACTCAAAATAACAAGGAATATTATTATATGATGCCTTGGTTGGCTAATGAACCAGAGGATGAGCTGGATGCACGACATCAATACTTATTTAAAGAAATCGCTAAAATGCATAGCCATACTGAAAGGGAAGTGCAACTAAATGGTCAAGAAGCAGCTAAACATTATGAAGCATTATCGCAGCGCTGGGAAAGGATGAAACTTCTGTACGAAAAATATGTTGACCAATGTGAGCGAAGATTATATCTATCACCTTTTGAACTACAAGCTGTCACCTATTTTATTGAGGTAAGCCGTGCGATCGATTTCTCTAAAAAGAAGCTGCAAGAATGGTCGGAAGCGATGGAGGGAAAGGAAAAAGGAAGAATTGTATTAGTTCATGGGAAAATATCCTCTCACCATTTTTTATATGATGATCAAGGAACCGGCTATCTAACAAACTTTGAAAAGGCTAAATATGCTGCACCAATTGATGACTTCCTCTTATTCATGAATCGAACAGCCTCATCATATCCGACCCAATGTAATGATTGTGTAAACTGGTTTTATACGTATCAAAAAATTTACCCGTATAAAGAAGAGGAAATGCTATTATTTTTAAGTTATCTTGCCTTTCCCGATCGGATATGCCGTATCATTGAAAGCTTTGTCAATAGAGACAAAACCGAATCTGAGCTGGAAAAGAACAGACAATTAGTTAAAGCATATTGGCATTTTAAAAATATAGAATACATCGTCATGAACATATCAGAAGTAGAAGAGAAGAAGAAAATGCAAGCAGAGGCATCTGAGTAAAAAACGAATGAGGCGACAAAGTGTCAGCCTCATTTTTATTAATTTTTGTGGAAAAGTAGGAGCGTTTAGCATATTGTGTTATTCAAGGATATCATATCCAATCATAACGAAAAGCAATAGCTAAAAAGATTAAAAGAGCTAGTAATAATACATCAAAGGATGTTGGAAAGAATACAGTACGAATACCTTGGAAAATTGTTAATGGAATAATAATTTGGATGCCGACATCTCGTATTTGTCTTACCCATGGCGGAAGGGTGTAAGGGTTATACCTCCGCTTCATATCACAACTCCTCCTCCATTATCTGCCATAAAATAAACCATTCTTAAGCTGTGATCCTTCTCAACACATAAACAATGAGAAAGTATTTAGCTTCTGCTTGCAGGAATATTGACGTATTAACATCTTATGCAAAACACTAGTGATAGGTGCCCGTATATAAATACGGAAAATTGGCGAAGATATTGACGGAAAAAAGAATTTTTTAGTAATATAGAATAGATCAATTTCATAACAGGTGAAACGTTGATTGGGAAGAGTACAATTGCGATCTCTTTACAGAGAGAGAAATCATTTGCTGAAAGATTTCTTATGTAGATGCATTGGAAGGTCGCCCAGGAGTTGCTTCTTTGAATGGAGTAGGAGAAGCCGGTGCAGACCGTTATCATTTTTAAGTGCATAGACTAATGCTTTAGTTTGTGAAAAAAGGTGGTACCGCGAAATTATTCTCCTTTCGTCCTTTTAGTGGATGGAAGGAGTTTTTATTTTGTACATAAGTTTTTATATTGCTTATGAAATTTAGCAGGTAGATAAAGGAGGAAACTATTAAGATGGGAAAGATTGAACAACAGCGTGAATTACCAACAAAGTATGATCCAAATACAATTGAAAAAAACCGTTATTCCTTTTGGGTAGAAGGAAAATATTTCGAAGCGACAGGTGATGAATCAAAACAGCCTTATACGATTGTTATTCCGCCGCCAAACGTTACAGGTAAACTTCATTTAGGTCATGCGTGGGATACGACGCTGCAAGATATTCTTACGCGGATGAAAAGAATGCAGGGTTATGACGTACTATGGCTTCCTGGAATGGACCATGCAGGAATTGCAACCCAAGCGAAGGTTGAAGCAAAGCTTCGGGAAGAAGGCAAATCCCGTTATGATTTAGGTCGTGAAAAATTTGTTGAAGAAACATGGAAATGGAAAGAAGAGTATGCAGGCCATATTCGTGAGCAATGGGCTAAGATAGGCCTGGGATTAGATTATACACGCGAACGCTTTACACTTGATGAAGGTTTATCAAAAGCGGTAAGAGAGGTATTTGTTTCTCTTTATAATAAAGGCCTAATATACCGCGGTGAATATATTATTAACTGGGACCCGCAAACAAAAACAGCTTTATCTGATATAGAGGTTATTTATAAGGATGTTCAAGGTGCTTTCTACCATATGCGTTATCCATTAGCAGATGGCAGCGGATCAATTGAGGTGGCTACAACACGTCCTGAAACCATGCTGGGAGATACTGCTGTAGCTGTGCATCCTGAAGATGAGCGCTATAAGCATTTAATTGGGAAAAAAGTTGTCTTGCCAATTGTTGGCCGAGAAATTCCAATTGTCGGTGATGATTATGTGGATATGGAATTTGGTTCTGGAGCAGTGAAGATTACGCCGGCACATGATCCTAATGACTTTGAACTTGGTAATCGTCATAACCTGGAACGTATTCTTGTTATGAATGAAGACGGTACAATGAATAAAAATGCTGGTAGCTACAATGGGCTAGATCGTTTTGAATGCAGAAAGCAAATCGTAAAAGATCTACAAGAACAAGGTGTGCTGTTTAAAATTGAAGAGCATTTGCATTCTGTTGGACATAGTGAAAGAAGCGGTGCAGTTGTAGAACCTTATTTATCCACACAATGGTTTGTTAAAATGCAGCCTTTAGCAGATGAAGCCGTTAAGCTTCAGGATAAGGCTGAAGAAAAAGTGAATTTTGTTCCAGATCGTTTTGAAAAAACTTACTTACGCTGGATGGAAAATATCCGTGATTGGTGCATTTCACGTCAGCTATGGTGGGGACATCGGATTCCAGCTTGGTACCATAAAGAAACCGGAGAAGTATATGTAAATCATGAACCGCCGGCCGATAGTGAAAATTGGGAGCAGGATAAGGATGTTCTAGATACATGGTTCAGTTCAGCGCTTTGGCCGTTTTCAACAATGGGATGGCCTGATACGGATTCAGCTGATTTTAAGCGCTACTATCCTACAGATGCTCTTGTTACAGGTTATGATATTATTTTCTTCTGGGTTTCAAGAATGATTTTCCAAGGCCTGGAATTCACTGGTAAGCGCCCATTTAAAGATGTATTAATCCATGGACTTGTACGTGATGAGCAAGGACGTAAAATGAGTAAATCACTTGGCAATGGCGTTGATCCGATGGAAGTCATTGATCAATATGGTGCTGATTCACTGCGTTTCTTCTTATCAACAGGAAGCTCACCAGGACAGGATTTACGTTTCAGCTATGAAAAAGTTGAATCTACATGGAATTTTGCAAATAAAATCTGGAACGCTTCTCGTTTTGCTTTAATGAATATGGATGGTTTAACATATGAGGAAATTGATATAACTGGTGAAAAATCTGTAGCGGATAAATGGATTTTAACAAGATTAAATGAAACCATCGAAAATGTTACAAAGCTTGCTGATAAGTATGAGTTCGGAGAGGTTGGACGATTGCTTTACAATTTCATTTGGGATGATTTCTGTGATTGGTATATAGAAATGGCTAAGCTCCCATTATATGGAGAAGATGAAGCAGCGAAAAAGACTACACGTTCTATTCTTGGTTATGTCCTTGATAACACAATGAGATTATTACATCCGTTTATGCCATTTATTACAGAGGAAATTTGGCAATCACTTCCGCATGAAGGAGAGTCCATTACTGTAGCGGCTTGGCCAACTGTAAACAGCGAGCTGACCGATGCAGCTGCATCAAATGAAATGAAGCTTTTAGTCGAAGTGATTCGAGCTGTCCGAAATATTCGCTCTGAAGTAAATACGCCAATGAGCAAGCAAATTCAGATGCAAATTAAAGCGAAAGATGAAGAGGTAATGACTCAGCTCGAAAACAATCGTGCATACATTGAACGCTTCTGCAACACAAGCTCATTAACAATCGCGACAGATTTTACCTCTTCTGAAAAATCAATGACAGCTGTAGTCACTGGTGCAGAAATAATTTTACCTCTTGAAGGATTAATTAATATTGAAGAGGAAATTAAACGATTAGAAAAAGAGCGTGAAAAGCTTGATAAAGAAGTAGAACGCGTTCAGAAAAAATTAGGAAATGAAGGATTTTTAAAGAAAGCTCCAGAAAAAGTCATTGAGGAAGAGAAAGCGAAGGAAAAAGATTATCTTGAAAAACGTGAGATTGTAATAGCAAGAATTAATGAATTAAAAGGATAAGAAAAGGGGGAACTCGGGTGGCGCGGTTAGCTCACCCGAGTTTTTCAGATCATTTTCTAAAAGGAGGTTTGTTTTATGTTTACGCAATATTCCGATGTCCTTAACTGGATTCATGGACGCTTAAAATTTGGCATAAAGCCGGGTTTAAAAAGAATGGAATGGCTTTTAGCGGAACTAGGTCATCCAGAAAAGAATATTCCGACTATACATGTTGCAGGTACAAATGGCAAGGGATCGACTATTTCATATATGCTGCACATGCTTGTAGAAGGTGAATATAAGGTTGGGAGCTTTACATCGCCATACATCGAAACGTTTAATGAACGGATTAGTGTAAATGGCCAGCCGATATCTGATCAAGAAATGATTGAGCTTGCCAATGAAGTAAAGCCTTATGTTGAACAAATTGAAAAAACAGAGTTAGGCGGCCCAACTGAATTTGAAATTATCACGACAATGATGTTTCTTTACTTTGGAAAATACAACAAGCCGGACTTTTTATTATTGGAAACTGGTCTAGGCGGCAGACTAGATTCCACAAACATCATTGAGCCGATTTTATCCGTTATTACAACGATCGGATATGACCATATGAATATATTAGGTGAAACGATCGCCGAAATTGCGGCAGAGAAAGCAGGAATTATTAAGCCTCGTGTTCCGGTTATGACGGCTGTCGAGAACGAGGAAGCAAAAACGGTAATTAGCGAAGTAGCCAAAACTATGCAGTCTGAGATTTATTTCTTAGGGAAAGATCTAAACATTATTCCAAAACAGCTCTATCAGCAAGGAGAAATGTTTACGCTTCAGACATCGTATTCAACCTATAAAAATCTCGTCATCTCAATGAGGGGAGAGCATCAAATCAAAAATGCAGCTTTAGCTGTTTCAGTCATTGATTATATGATAAAGATGGACAAGTTGAAATTAAGTGAAGAGCAGCTTCGCAAAGGGCTTAAAGGAGCCACTTGGAAAGGAAGATTTGAGCTAGTATATAACAATCCAGAAGTCATTATTGATGGTGCCCATAATAAAGAAGGAATTGAGAGTTTGCTTGAAACATTAACACGACATTATCCTGATCGCAGCATTCACATTTTGTTTAGTGCATTGAAGGACAAAGATTATGCACAAATGATTGAGCGACTATCAACCATTGCCGCTTCCATGCATTTTACTACCTTTGATTTTCCAAGGGCTGCAACGGCATTTGAGCTTTATTCAGCTTGTCAGCTTAAAGAAAAATCCTACTCTGAATCATGGCAGCAAATGATGGACCAGCTAATAACTGAATATCGGGATCAAAAAGAAGATTTAGTCGTCATAACAGGTTCATTATATTTTATTTCACACATACGTGAATATTGTCGAAAAAGAAACGAGGAGAATGAGGAAAAAGCAAGAGAATAAAATGACAAAAATTTGAATATTTGCTAAAATAAGTCCTATCAACGACTATATGATGAGGGGGCTCTGCTTTGGGCAGGAAGATGCAAGCAGCATTATGGATCTGTTGGATTGTTTCAACACCCTTATTTTTCATGATTGCCTATCATACTTCACCGCCAATATATCAAGGGTTTCAGTGGGATATTACTGCGTTTCTTTTATTAATGTGTCTTGTTTCTGTTTGGCCGATCATCATAAATGATACACCTATTTTTTATGTACAGGGTGTTTCACTTGTTGTTTTTTTATTGTTTGGATTATTTATAGAACTTCTTTTAACCCAAATTGCAGTTATTGTTCTCTTATTAAAAGTTCGTGTTGGTTCAAAAGACCTTTATAGATATCCGTTGAATGCGCTATTGTTTTATTTTATCTCGATAGGGAGTGCTGCGATTTATTACCTAGCGGGAGGTACACATGGCCGTTTAACGATAAATGAAGATCTTTTAGCAATTTTTTTGTATGGACTCTCCATTTTTGTTATTAATCAATTCTTATTAAGCATCATTCAGGTTGTTATTTATAAAATGAGGTTTGCTTTTTTTACACGAAGCTTCCTCTGGGAATGCTTTACCTCATTACTTGTTTTTCCGATGGGGATAGGCCTTTACTTTCTGTATCTTCAGGTAGGGATGAAAGCCATTTTCTTTGTAGGAACACCTTTTCTAGGATTATCAATTTTTCTGTCACTCTACTATAAAAGCCAAAGAATTAATCGTTATTTGCAGAAGGCAAGCGAAATTGGGCATCAGTTAACGGAGAAATTACATAAAAAAGATGTCCTGGATATCTTCATGGAGAAGATCGTTGATATGATTCCAGTAGAAAGGGCGTATTTAATCGATGTATTTGAAAAGGACATGCTTAGAATCGTAAGAAGATATGAAAATGGGATCATTCATGCAAGTGGTGAAGAAGCAAAGTCTCCTGATCGCGGAATATCAGGCCATGTATATATTATGAGGGAGAGTTTTTTATTCCACAAAAGAAAGCAATGGAAGCATATTCAGCAATCCCAGCTGCCAAAAACAGTGGAAAGCCTTATCGCTGTGCCGGTTATGAGAAACCAAGTCTTAATCGGAATCGTTATTCTTGCTTCTAATAAAAAACACGCTTTTGATCGTGCACAGCTAATGATTATCGATTTATTGTCAGTCTACTTAGGGGTAGCAATAGAAAATGCTAAAAACTATGAAGAGACAAGAAGGCAAAGTGAACACTGTTCACTGACAGGCTTATATAATTATCGTTATTTTGAGCAAAAGCTAGAGCGTGATTTCCAACGGCTGCATCAACATGAACTAGCTGCCTTAACGCTGATACTATTAGATATCGACCATTTTAAAAACATAAATGATACATATGGGCATTACTCTGGTAATGAAGTCCTTATTCAACTATCACATCGTCTGCTGAATTATGTTAAAAAACAAGGAATTGGCACGGTTGCAAGATATGGAGGTGAAGAGTTTGTCATCCTCCTGCCGAATATGGATAAACAAAGCAGTATTGCATATGCTGAAGAAATTCGTCAATTAATTGCCAATCATCCTTTCGAGATTGATCACTCGTTACAGAATAGCCTAAGCAGATCGATTGCGGTCTTTTTAACAGCAAGTATCGGAGTCGCAACAGCACCATTGGATGCAGAGGATACTTTTTCTCTCATCCGGCATGCTGACCGCGCGATGTATATTGGAGCGAAAAAGGCTGGAAGGAATAAGGTCGCAGTTTATGTAAGTTAGTGAACATTTTTTTAACCTAGGCGAATAGATATTATTTCCCATGGAATAAAAAAGAGCTAGTTCACCATCGCATCAGGGCATTGATTAGCCCTGATGCTTCATTAGATTCCTAGTTTTCATTATCAAAACTCCAAACATCTTTTTCCTGCGTTTTTTCCCTCAGATTCTTTAGGGAGTGAAAAATTCTCCCTCTTCATGAACGTATCAATTTTTATAAAGGAGCCTTTCTATGATTGTTAGCACCGTTATTTTTATTTATATCTTTCTGCTGGGAGCAATACTTGGTTCGTTCTACAATGTAGTAGGTCTTCGTATACCAAAAAAGGAATCCATTTTATTACCAAGGTCCGCTTGCCCTGTTTGTCATAAAAAACTGAAAGCAGTCGAGATGATCCCGCTTCTATCATATATTTTGCAAAAAGGGAAATGTAAAACATGTAGAAATGCTATTTCACCTCTGTACCCTTTCATTGAATTTTTTACGGCGCTTCTCTTTGTGATTTCTCCTTTGCTGATGGGTTGGTCCAATGAAGTGATGATCTCGTGGTCACTTATTTCATTTATTATGATTGTTGTCGTTTCAGACATAAAGTATATGATAATACCTGATGCTGTTAATCTATTTTTTCTGCTGCTTTTTGCGATAGAAAGGATTTTGATCCCCCTTAATCCATGGTGGGACCCTATTGCAGGCTTAGTGGTAGGTGGTCTTGTGCCCCTAATCATCATTTTAATAAGCAAGGGAGGACTTGGCGGAGGAGATATGAAGTTTCTTGCAGTATTAGGTTTAATTCTAGGCTGGAAGCTTGTCTTACTCTGTTTTTTTCTTGCAACTCTTATTGGAACAGTTGCAGGGCTAATTGGCCTGTCTACCGGTCATATAAAGAAAAGTCGACCATTTCCGTTTGGCCCTTTTTTAGGTATTGGCGCATTAATTGCCTATTTTTTTGGGAAGGATTTAATCGATTTATATATTCACTTTCTTTTTTTGAATGGTCCTTTTCTATAAAGATATAAAAAGGCAATCGGTTATTTGCAGATTGTTTCAAATCTTACCTGTATAGTTAGTTTTAAAGACCTAACTTTGTCCAAATTGCAAACTAAGCTTATAAAAGAAATTTTTGAATAGGTCTATACACCTATTTTTTGTATAAACTGTTAATGTCTTTTCACATGTCAAATGAAAAATTTGACGAAAACTTTCAATGTTAAGACGACAAATGTCTTGTTATTTTTTTGATGCTTTCTGATAGCATGGTAAGCAAAATGACCGCACGTGTTTTGTAAAGAAGGGTGGTAGGCATATGGACAAGCACACATCAGACATGATCAAAATAAAAATTAATGGTAAGGAACGCCAGCTCTCACAAGAAGATACCGCCGAAGAACTTGCTGTTTCGAGTTGGGATGAAAAGCTGAAGGCAGAAAAAGAGGTTGCTTCAGCAAAGCAGCCAATAGAAGAGGAAGATGATTTTCCTTGGCTTCTACCTGAAGAGGATGATTCAATTTTTAAAGATGACCCGAAGGTTGTTACACCTTCAAAGAAAAAGATACGATTTTCAAATCAAACGGTCACACCTTATCAATATTCCAATAATAAAATTCGTAAAAAAATCAATGGGACATTTCCATTTAAAAAAATGATGACAATTATCGTTTTAGCGATTGTTTTAGGGTTTATGTTTGGCTTGATTGGTCTAAACTTTTTATCGAATGAAGACATGCCGACAATGGGATCTTCAGTTAATGTAACAAGCGAAGACAGTACAGCAACTGGGGAGTCGCCAAATCAGGAGAACAATAATGATGATAAAGATACAGCAGGAAATGAATCGGCAGCTTCGACAGCCACTCTAAATTTATATGCTGTTCAAGGTGGAATTTTTTCTGCAAAAACAGGAGCAGAAACGGTTGCCTCAAAGATTAAGGAGAAGGGATTTGCTGCAACTGTTATCGAAACAAATGGTTCCTATACAGTATTTGCAGGCTTTGGAAAAGAGAGGACGGAAACCGGCTCACTTAGTGAAATGTATCAAAAGCAAAACTTTGCAGATATTGAATTTTGGGGTGGAAAAGAGCTGTCACTTACTATTTCAACTGGGAGTGCAGCACAGCAATGGGCTACTGCGATTCAGGAATTATCTTCATTAGCTGCCGCTGCAGCAAACGGAAACACTCCAAGTCAAGAAGCTGTTACAGAAATTGAAACGACCATTAAAAGCATCAAAGCAAATGGTGAGGAAGAAAAGACATTAATCGAAAATCTTTTAAAAGCAGCTGAAAGTATAAAAAATAATAGTGGTTGGGATGCACAGCAGTATGTGTTAGATGTAACTAGTAAAATAACGACAAATTAAAAGAATGGCAATAGGCTTACTGTGAAAAGAGTAAGTCTATTACTATTTTTTGTATGAGACAAAAAATAGCTCTTTATTTTGTCATGATGTTATTCTTCTTAGAAAAATGATGTCCACTTTTGCTCTATAAAAATTTGTTTTTCAAAAATTGTTGTTTTTACCTCATTTTGGTACGATGGTCGTGTATCTTCTGATCTGAAACGTAGAAAGGATGTATGACATGGCGTCAAGTCTTATATTAGCATCAGCATCTCCTCGAAGAAAAGAGCTACTTGAGCTTCTTCAAATTCCATTTAAGATTATTGTAAGTGAAGTGGACGAAATATTAGACGAAAGTCTTCACCCAGCAGAAATGGTCCAGTCATTAGCTATGCAAAAGGCAGCAAGTGTTGCTAAACATAATAAGCATTCTTATGTAATCGGATCTGATACGCTTGTCGTATATGGAGAGCGGATGTTGGGAAAGCCATCTAGTAAAAGGGAAGCAATTGAGTTGCTTCAAATGCTTTCAGGGAAAACACATGAGGTTTATACAGGAGTCGCCATTATGTACGGTGAACAAATTCAATCTTTTTATGAAAAAGCAAGTGTCACCTTTTTTCCGCTTACTCAAAAAGAAATTAAGGAATATGTTTCAACAGGTGAGCCGATGGATAAAGCTGGAGCCTATGGAATTCAAGGCTATGGTGCATTACTAGTCGAAAAAATTCATGGAGATTATTATGCTATTGTCGGCTTGCCAATAGCTCGAACAAACCGCGAGTTGTTAAAAATGGGATTTAAGCGCTAAATGAAACTTATCAAACATAGCATAGGGGCAGGCTTTTTTTAGAAATAGATGTATTCTTCGTATAAAACTGTAACATAGGTCCATGATAGAGAGAGAAATTTCTTAGTGAGCAGAAAGGGGAATGAAGGAGGCAATATGGAACGTTCAATACTTAAAATCCGTGATTTCCCTGAAGATGAAAGGCCTAGAGAACGCTTGTTAAATGAAGGCCCTGATAAGTTGTCAAATCAAGAAATATTCGCGATCCTGCTTAGGACCGGAACAAAAAAGGAATCTGTCCTTGAACTCTCGCAAAAGCTGCTTCATCATTTTGAAGGACTGAGAATGTTAAAGGATGCAACAGTAGAAGAAATCACAACAATATCTGGTATAGGAAAGGCAAAGGCAGTTCAAATATTGGCTGCTCTGGAACTTGGAAGAAGAATCAATCGTCTTACGTACGATGATCGTTTTGTCATTCGCTCACCACAAGATGGGGCCAACTATGTAATGGAAGAAATGCGTTTCTTAAGTCAGGAGCATTTTGTCTGCCTCTATTTAAACACAAAAAATCAAGTTTTGCATAAACAAACGGTGTTTATCGGCAGTCTGAATGCATCAATTGTCCACCCTCGTGAGGTCTTTAAAGAAGCGTTCAAACGCTCTGCCGCCTCAATCATTTGTATTCATAATCATCCTTCAGGCGACCCATCTCCGAGCAAGGAGGACATTGAAGTGACTAAGCGACTATCTGAATGTGGAAAGGTATTAGGAATAGAACTTTTGGACCATCTTATTATAGGAGAACAAAAATATGTCAGTTTAAAAGAAAAAGGCTATGTGTAATACTTTTTTTTTTGCGTAATTACGATATAATAAGGTTTATGAGTTTTTTTCTATTTTAGGAAAAAACTCATTTCGATGCAGGAAAGATGAAGAAGCAGTTTCGAAAATATAACCTCATTTGATGTAAAACATGCCTGAAGGTAGAAAAGCCTCAAAATGAAGAAAGTTGTTTTCGTCAATTTTCCTATTAATAAAAAGTAAATATTTCGTTTCAGAAAGGAAGATACACCCTATGTTTGGAATTGGTACAAGAGACCTTGGTATAGATTTAGGGACTGCAAACACACTTGTATTTGTGAAAGGGAAAGGGGTTGTTGTGAGAGAACCGTCTGTTGTCGCCTTACAAACAGATACAAAGCAAATTGTTGCAGTTGGTAATGATGCTAAAAATATGATTGGTCGTACACCGGGAAATGTTGTTGCCTTGCGCCCGATGAAAGATGGAGTTATAGCTGATTATGAAACAACAGCAACGATGATGAAATACTACATTAAGCAAGCAACAAAAACGAAAGGTGTTTTTGCAAGAAAGCCTTATGTTATGGTTTGTGTTCCATCAGGTATAACGGCAGTAGAAGAACGGGCTGTTATTGATGCAACCAGACAGGCAGGAGCAAGAGATGCTTATACCATTGAGGAGCCATTTGCTGCAGCAATTGGAGCGAATTTACCAGTTTGGGAACCGACTGGAAGTATGGTAGTTGATATTGGCGGCGGGACAACAGAGGTTGCGATTATCTCTCTCGGAGGTATTGTAACAAGCCAATCAATTCGTGTTGCTGGCGACGAAATGGACGAGGCGATTATTACATATATACGTAAAACGTATAACTTAATGATTGGTGACCGTACAGCTGAAGCCATTAAAATGGAGATTGGTTCAGCTGGCTCTCCTGACGGTGTTGAGAATATGGATATAAGAGGGAGAGACCTTCTAACAGGTTTGCCAAAAACAATTGAAATTACCGCAGCTGAAATTGCTGACGCTCTTAAAGATACTGTTTATACAATTGTTGATACAGTAAAAAACACTTTGGAAAAAACACCGCCGGAGCTTGCAGCAGATATTATGGATCGCGGCATTGTTTTAACAGGCGGCGGTGCATTACTGCGGAATTTAGATAAAGTCATTGGTGAAGAAACGAATATGCCGGTGTTAATTGCAGAAGATCCATTAGATTGTGTTGCGATTGGAACAGGTAAAGCTTTAGAGCATATCCATTTATTTAAAAATAAAGCTAGAGACAGCCGATAATACAATTAATTGAAAAGCCTTTGCTTATTGACATCATTTATTTGTCACATATAAGCAGAGGCTATGTTTTGAAACGGAAATTCGAGTTAAGAGGGTGTTCATCATGCCACAGTTTTTCCTGAATAAACGCCTTATCTTGTTGCTAGTTAGTATTATTGTTTTAGTGGCATTGATTGGTTTTTCTTTAAAGGAAGATCGAAAGTTAACTTGGCCTGAGCAATTTTTACAGGATACAGTAGGTGTTTTTCAGTCAATATTTCATAAACCTGCAATATATGTTTCTGATTTCTTTGAAAATGTGACGGATTTAAAAAATACCTATGAAGAAAATGAGCTGTTAAAGAGCAGACTTGATGAATATATGCAGCTTGAGGCGGATCTTCAAGAGTATAAAGAAGAAAATGAAAGATTGTTAGCTGAGCTAGGTAAGGTTGCTAACTTAAGAAAGTATAATCCGATTTTTGCCACTGTCATTGGGCGAAATCCTGACAGATGGTATGATTATGTTTCAATTGACAAAGGCGCACAAGATGGGATTCAGCCTGATATGGCCGTTGTAACGGCTGAAGGTTTGGTTGGAAAAGTGAAAACAATTTCACAATTTACTTCAACTGTGCAGCTATTAAGTGCAACAGATCTAAAAAACAAAATTTCAGCTGAAGTACAAGCATTACCGGAAAATGAAGCTGACAAAAACAATGCAAACAATACCCAAAAAGTAATGGGTTTAATAGAAGGCTATGACGAGGAAAAAGGTGCGCTTTTACTAAAACGTATAGAATCAGATGTTAAGCTGGTAGAGGGACAGAAAGTAATCACCTCAGGAAAAGGTGAAGTATTCCCTGAAGGCATCTTAATTGGTGAAATAATTGGAGTTGAACCGGATACATATGGATTAGAACAAATGGCCTATGTGAAACCGTCAGCAAATTTCTATGATATTGACCGGGTTTGGGTAGCAGAGCGTGTTGCACAATCAGAAGATCCAGTTGAAGCGGTAACTGAGGAGGAGGAGGAATCTTGAGGCGTTTCATTCTTCCTTTTCTGGTTCTGTTTATTTTTATAAGTGAGAGTATTTTCTCTCACTTGGTTCATTTACCATTTGCACTGGAAGATCAGCTTTATATCCCTCGATTTGTATTAATTACATGTCTATTTCTCACCGTATACTTGAATCGAACACATGGAATGATTTTCGGGTTAGTGTTCGGCTTGCTGTATGACATTGTATATATCGAGATAATAGGAATCTACCTATTTGCATATGCCATTTTGGCTTATCTAGTTTCAAAAGCGATGAAGATTTTACATGGAAATGCATTAATTGTATTATTCCTGACTATTTTATCAATCGCCATCCTTGAATTTTATGTGTATGGAATTAATTATTTAATTGGGTCGACGAAAATGACATTGTACCATTTTACAACATTACGATTATTGCCTACTCTTGCATTAAACTCTATCGTTGCCATTCTGTTAATCTACCCTATGAAAAAATTCCTTACTAAAATAAAATTAGAAGAATCAGATGATTAGAAAAAGGATTTAATGCATTTCTGTCGAATAGATAAATCGTTGAGGTGAACGTGATGAAGGTCCAAAAACAACAATATGTTACCATTAAAGGCACAAAAGATGGCTTAACGTTACATCTCGATGATTCATGCTCTTTTGACCAATTGCTCCATGAACTCGAGGAAATGCTATCTTTAAAACAATATATTCACGGGTCTGGTCCAGTTATTGGTGTAAATGTCAAGGTCGGTAATCGGTTCGTTAATAAGCAGCAACATGAAAAGCTGGAATCATTGATTCAGCAAAAACGCAATTTAAAGGTTGAAGCAATTGAAAGCAATGTTATAACAAAGGATGAGGCGCTTAGGCTAAAAAGAGAAACAGAAGTTGTCTCTGTTGCAAAAATTGTTCGCTCTGGTCAGGTTTTAAAGGTTGAAGGGGATCTCCTGCTTATTGGTGATGTCAATCCAGGCGGAACAGTGATTGCTGCCGGAAATATCTTTGTACTAGGGGCGTTAAGAGGAATTGCACATGCGGGAGCGGATGGTAACGGGCAGGCTGTTATTGCTGCCTCATTAATGAAACCGGCTCAGCTTCGAATTAGTGACATCATTAATCGTGCACCCGATCATATACCTAATGATGGAAATGAAATGGAATGTGCTTATATAAATGAAGATAACGAAATGATTATAGAGCGACTGCAGCTACTTACTCATTTACGACCTAATTTGACAAGGTTTGAAGGGGGAATCTAACATTGGGTGAAGCAATTGTCATTACCTCAGGTAAAGGTGGTGTTGGTAAAACAACAACATCTGCAAATTTAGGGACAGCTTTAGCTATATTAGGCAAACGTGTTTGTCTAGTAGATACAGACATCGGTCTTCGAAACCTGGATGTTGTAATGGGATTAGAAAATCGGATTATTTATGATCTAGTGGACGTTGTTGAAGGTCGCTGTAAAATGCATCAGGCGCTTGTTAAAGATAAACGGTTTGAAGATCTATTATATTTATTGCCAGCAGCGCAAACGAGTGATAAAACAGCCGTAAAACCAGAGCAAATGAAAAAGCTTGTAGATGAATTAAAACAAGATTATGATTATATTGTCATTGATTGCCCGGCTGGTATTGAACAAGGCTATAAAAATGCAGTTGCTGGTGCGGACAAAGCGATTGTTGTCACAACACCTGAGATATCCGCTGTTCGTGATGCAGACCGAATTATCGGCCTTCTAGAAAAGGAAGATATTGAACCACCGAAATTAATCATTAACCGTATTCGTAATCACCTTGTAAAAAACGGGGACATGCTGGACGTAGATGAAATTGTGACACATCTTTCCATTGATCTCATTGGTATTGTTGCTGATGATGATAATGTCATAAAAGCATCCAATAATGGAGAGCCAATTGCCATGGATCCGAATAATCGTGCAGCAATTGCTTATCGTAATATAGCACGGAGAATTCTTGGTGAATCGGTTCCTTTACAATCTTTAGAGGAGCAACATAAAGGCGTACTAACCAGATTGAAGAAATTCTTTGGTGTACGAGTTTAATCATCTTACATAGTGACTAGTGGGCAAAACCAACTTTTATTAAGAGTTGATTTAAACCACTAGTTTTTTTGTTTTTTTAAGCGATAAAATTTAATCATATCCTTTCAGGACAAGGCATAAACTTGTACAAACTGACTAAAAGGATTGATGGGGATGAGTCATCGAGCGGATGAAGTGAAAAAAAGAATTGCGAAAAGAAAACGTGAAAGAGGATTAGGAAATGATCCTGAAACAACAAAGCGAACTTCCTTGTTTTTAAGTGACGAGGAGAGATATGGCGTATATTCGCCGCCGACGTATGAAGGTGGCCCTGGCAATGGGAATGGCGGTCATCCGCTTTTCCGTGCAGAAGTATTCATGTTTAAAGTATTATTTTCAGCCGTGATCGTATTAGTGGCTGCAATCGCTTTTAAAAATGGAGCACCTCTTTTCCAAAAAGTACAATCAGCGGTCAGTTATTCACTTGAAGAAGAGTTTCAATTTGCTGCTGTATCTTCATGGTATAAGGAACAATTTGGCGAACCATTAGCCCTTTTTAATCCAACATCAGGTGATAATGAAAAGGAAAATCAAACTGAAACCGCTGATTTATCTGTACCAGCAACTGGGAAAGTCCTTGAAACCTTTGAAGACAACGGACAGGGGATTATGGTAGAGACAAATCGCCCTGCTGTAGAGGCAATTAATGAAGGAATTGTTGTTGAAGCGGGTGAAAAATCGGATAATGGTCTTACAATCGTCATCCAGCATGCAGATGGGACAGAATCATGGTATGGAAATTTAGAAAAAATTGATGTAGCTCTTTATGATTTTGTCGAAAAAGGAAAAGAGCTAGGAAAAACAAAATTAAATGAAAATCAAAAAGGCACCTATTATTTTGCTATAAAAAAGGGTGATGATTTTATTGACCCGAACAAGGTGATCCCATTTGAATAACTATTTAACTCTCTTATTAAAAATCCATATTCATCCATTGTTATGGGTCATGATTGGAATAAGTGTCATTACAGCAAACTTTAAAACGGTATTCGTTTTAATGCTGATTGTGTTTGTACATGAAATGGGCCATGCAATAAGTGCTCATTTTTTTTCTTGGCGTATTAAATCAATCATGCTCCTCCCGTTTGGAGGGGTTGCTGTGGTTGATGAGCATGGAAATCGTTCATTGAAACAAGAGTTAATTGTTGTATTATCAGGTCCGATTCAGCATATTTGGCTTCAGGGGGCAGCCTATCTGCTTTTGACAGCGAATATAATTAGTGCAGATGATTATCAATTGTTTACGTTTTATAATCTATCGATCTTATTCTTTAATTTGCTGCCTGTATGGCCTTTAGACGGCGGCAAGCTATTATTTATTCTTTTCTCAAATTATTGGCCATATAAAAGAGCACATTTATATATGATTGGAGTGTCACTCTTTTTCTTGTTCAATTACGTAGCAGTTGTTTTAGTATATTCACCGAATCATTTGAATGCATGGATTATTACCTCCTTCCTCATTTACAGTTTATATCAAGAGTATAAGAATCGAATGTATGGCTGTTTGCGCTTTTTAATGGAACGCTACTATGGCAAACAAGAGACCATTTACCGTTTAAAGCCGATTGTCGTAGATGAGTCAGAGTTAATTTTCCATGTGTTGCTTCAATTTCAACGGGGATGCAAACACTTAATCATTGTGGAACGAAATGGTTCAAAAGTATCGGAAATGGATGAAAATGAATTGCTCCATGCCTATTTTGCAAATAAGCTTACCGATTCAAAGGTAGGAGATTTAGTCTACGCTTATTGATATTAGCCTGTACCTTCATTCGTAAACAGCTTCTATGATATAGTAATAGAGGTATCTATCTGGGAAGTGAAAGCTTAGCAAAAGCTTTTGTCCCTTTTCTTATAGAAAGAGGGTATAAGCAGTGCGGAAATTGTTTATTAATGAAAAAACAAACGAAATTCGTTGTGCTGTTGTTGAGGAGAATCAATTAACAGAAATTCATCAAACGAATTCTTATCAAGACGAGGTTGTTGGCAATATTTTTGTTGGAAGAGTGACAAAGGTTCTTCCCGGTATGCAGGCTGCTTTCGTTGATATCGGCTTAAAACAAAACGGATACTTACATCGCAATGATTTAATCTCGTTTCAGTATGAAGTGAACCATGGTTCTAAAACTTCAATCTCCCATTATGTAAGAGAGGGTGATCAGCTGCTCGTCCAGGTTGTCAAAGAGGGGACAGATCAAAAAGGACCGAAGCTAACAACAAATCTTGAATTTGGCGGTAAGTTTTTAGTATACATGCCATTTGGTGATTATCTTGCTGTTTCAAAAAAACTTACAGATGAGGCAGTAAGAAATAGATTATTAACAATTGCTGATGAGCTCCGCGAGGGAAAAGAGGGGCTTCTTTTTCGTACAGCGAGTTTACATAAAACAAAGGAGGAGCTTACTGAAGAATATATAAAGCTCAAAAAGCAGTTCACCTCTTTGTCTAGAAAAAATGCTAAAGTACCTGAATGTATATTTGAGGCAAGAAGCTTTGTTGACCGCATTGTAAATGAACTAGCACTTCATCCTAAAGACATGATAATTTGCGATCAAATTGAGACAGTACAGCATTTAAAACAGCAATATCCAAATGTCACGGTTATGTATCATGATCAAAAAGAAGGGATTTTCTCTACACATAAGATTGAACAAGAGATTGACAAACTCTTAAAACAAACTGTTTGGCTAAAGAACGGGGCATTTATTGTGATCGAACAAACGGAAGCAATGACAATTATTGACGTAAATACAGGGAAATTCTCTGGGAAATCTTCGATGAGGGACACGGTACTAAAAACAAATCAAGCAGCTGCAATTGAAATTGCCAAACAAATAAGATTGCGAAATCTTAGCGGAATTATCTTAATCGATTTCATCGATATGAGATATAAAGAAGACCAAGAAGTAATTGTCGATACGGTCACTCGCGAGATGAAGAGGGATCGTGTCCAGCATAAAATAATTGGCTTTACCGAACTGAATATTTTGCAAATAACAAGAAAAAAAGTACGGGGATCGATTCAGGAAAGTCTTACAAACCGATGTGAAGTCTGTCATGGAACAGGGCGAATTCCATCTGCCGAGAGTGTTACCTATAAGCTTGAGCGAGAACTGTGGGAGTATCAATTCATGGACGAGGAAGCGATCTGGGTTGAAGCGACTGATGATGTAATCCAACTGCTTCAAGGTGAAAACAAGAACCATAAAAAGCAGCTTGAAGAAGCGTTACACTTTAAAATACTGTGTTCAACTTTAACAAGTCCCATACCTAATTATCGAATAAAACATATTGGCAGCTTGAGCTCAATCACAGAAAGGCTTAAAGCTTGAAATAATGGTTGCATATTTCAAAGGTATTTGATATTATGGTTAATGTTATGACTTGTAGCGCACCCGTGCTACAACCGCTCAGAATAAGGTTTAAGCAATGTTTAGACATTCACCTGATTTTGGCGAGTCTGAGTTTATAGGAGGTGCAGAGAATGTACGCAATTATTGAAACTGGCGGAAAGCAACTAAAAGTTGAAGAAGGCCAAGTAATTTATGTTGAAAAGCTTGGTACTGAGCAAGGTGAAACTGTTACGTTTGACAAAGTTTTATTCGTAGGTGGAGACAATGTGAAGGTTGGCAGCCCAACTGTTGACGGAGCAACTGTTACAGGTAAAGTTGAAAAACATGGTCGTCAAAAGAAAATCACTGTCTTCAAATATAAAGCTAAGAAAAATCAACGTAAAAAGCAAGGTCACCGTCAGCCATACACAAAAGTTGTTATCGAAAAAATCAACGCGTAAGGCTGTTTGAATATGATAAATGCAAAAATTTATCGTTCAAATGAGGGACTTATCACATCGTTCATATTATCTGGACATGCTGAATTTGATGAGCATGGTAAAGATTTAGTTTGTGCTGGGGCTTCAGCTGTTACCTTTGGTGCTGTCAATGCAGTACTGTCATTAACAAATATTGAACCACAAATTGAGCAAGGCGAGGATGGCGGCTATTTACACGTGAAATTGCCTGCTGACCTTGACAAAGCAACAAGTGATAAAGTTCAACTTTTGTTGGAAGGTATGCTGATTTCACTTCAAACGATTGAAAGAGAGTATGGACAATATATTTCTGTATCGAATATCAACTAAATAGGAGGTGAACTTCATGTTAAGATTAGATCTTCAATTCTTCGCATCTAAGAAAGGGGTAGGTTCGACTAAAAACGGTCGTGACTCTATCGCGAAACGTCTTGGTGCAAAGCGTGCTGATGGGCAATTCGTAACTGGTGGTTCAATTCTTTACCGTCAACGCGGTACAAAAATTTACCCAGGTGAAAATGTTGGCCGCGGCGGTGATGATACGCTATTTGCAAAAGTTGATGGTGTCGTTAAATTCGAACGTTTCGGACGCGATCGCAAAAAAGTTAGCGTATACCCTGTAGCACAAGAAGCATAAGTTTGTAATAAAGACTCTAACCTGAAAATTTGGGTTAGGGTTTTTTTGTTGTAATAAATGACGATTGTTACAATTTCCCTTATGTTCCAAATCAATGTTTGTTATAATTCATAGTACAGCCTATCAAGACATGCCAAGTTTTCTAATAAGAACTAGGAGAATAAAATGAGTATGAAAAATAATTTAAACGAATGGAACATTGTCGATCTTTTAAGTCATTCTCGTCATGATTGGATGAATAAACTACAATTAATTAAAGGTAATCTATCCCTGCAAAAATATGAACGTGTCAACGATATAATAGAAGAAGTCATTATGGAAGCCCAACATGAATCAAAACTCTGTAATTTGAAAATGCCCGAATTTGCAAGTTATCTCCTCACATATAATTGGAACAAACATCATTTGTTGCTTGAATATGAAATTTTAGGGGATGTACGGTCTTTGGAACCATTCGATGAGTCAGTGACCCAATGGAGCAGGAGCTTTTTGGATATACTAGAAAATACGGTCGATAGATGCAGTGAAAACCATGTGAGCATTACGATCGATTTAGATTCTGATAAAGCTGGGGTTCGTTTCTTTTTTGATTTTAATGGCATAATAAATAAGACAGATCAAATCGAAAATTGGTTAAAAGCAGTTGATCATTCACGATTGGTTGTGAATGAATATCACGTTGATACATATGAGCTAACTACAGTTATTTCATTTGGGATTTAGAACGGAGGAAGACAAATGTTTGTCGATCAAGTCAAAATATATGTAAAAGGCGGCGATGGCGGAAACGGAATGGTAGCGTTCCGTCGTGAGAAATATGTGCCAAAAGGCGGCCCGGCTGGCGGTGATGGCGGAAACGGTGCTGACGTCGTTTTCGAAGTAGATGAGGGTTTAAGAACCTTAATGGATTTTCGATACAAACGTCACTTTAAAGCTCCTCGCGGTGAGCATGGTATGTCAAAAAACCAGCATGGCAAAAATGCACAGCCAATGATCGTAAAGGTTCCTCCTGGAACGGTTGTTACGGATGAAGAAACAGGACAAATTATTGCAGATTTAACTGAGCATGGACAACGTTCAGTCATTGCCAAAGGCGGCAGAGGGGGCCGCGGGAATACAAGATTTGCAACACCTGCAAATCCTGCCCCGGAGCTGTCGGAAAATGGTGAACCAGGTATCGAGCGAAATGTTATTTTGGAATTAAAGGTGTTGGCAGATGTAGGGTTAGTAGGCTTCCCGAGTGTAGGAAAGTCAACCTTATTATCAGTCGTTTCTTCTGCGAAGCCGAAAATTGCAGATTACCACTTTACAACCCTTGTTCCTAATTTAGGAATGGTTGAAACAGAAGACGGTAGAAGCTTTGTCATGGCAGATCTGCCTGGTTTAATTGAAGGTGCTCACCAAGGTGTCGGATTAGGTCACCAATTCTTAAGACATATCGAAAGAACACGTGTTATCGTTCATGTTATCGATATGTCTGGGTTAGAAGGCAGAGATCCTTATGACGATTATGTAACCATTAATGCAGAGTTAAAGGAATACAATCTTCGGTTAACAGAGCGTCCGCAAATTATTGTTGCCAATAAAATGGACATGCCAGATTCTGAAGATAATTTAATGGAGTTCAAGAAAAAGCTTGAGGATGATGTGAAAATCTTCCCGATCTCAGCGATTACTCGCGAGGGTGTTCGTGAACTGTTATTTGAAATAGCTGATACATTGGAGAGCACACCTGAATTTCCGTTATTTGAGGAAGAACCTGCCGAGCACCGGGTAGTATATGAATTTAAAAAGGAAGAGCCGAACTTTGCGATTACTCGCGACAGTGATGGATCATATGTCCTTTCTGGTGAAAAGATTGAGAAACTGTTTAAAATGACAGACTTTTCTCGAGAAGAATCAGTTCGCCGCTTTGCTAGACAGCTTCGTGGTTTAGGTGTTGATGAAGCTTTACGAGAACGAGGAGCACAAGACGGTGATATTGTAAAACTGCTTGATTACGAATTTGAGTTTGTTGAATAATGATTTAATATTGTGCCTGAGAGCTGATCATTTGGCTCTCTTTTTTGTACGAAGGTGAAAACTTTATGTCCTTCTCATCGTTTTAAAAAATAAATTAAGAAAAAAGAAGAAATTTAGCTAATATTGTGATAAATTATCTACATTAAGAAAAATGTTGGGAGGGAGAAAATGAAGGACGCTACGTTTTTTTTAGTTCGCGAAGATATTTTGCCGGAAGCGATGAAAAAAACTCTTGAAGTAAAGAAGTTAATAGAAAGAGGAAAAGTAGATTCTGTAGCCGAAGCTGTTCAGCGTGTGGATATGAGCCGCAGTGCTTTTTATAAATATCGTGATGCTGTATTCCCGTTCCATACAATGGTAAAAGAAAAGCTTATCACACTTTTTTTTCATCTTGAGGACCGCAGTGGTACATTATCCCAATTGTTATCGGTTGTTGCCACTGCTGGATGTAATGTGTTAACCATTCACCAAACCATTCCCATTCAAGGACGTGCAAATGTTACACTCTCTCTTAATACGAATGGAATGACAGAAGATATCAATCGCTTGATGGCTAAGCTCAGAAGATTGGAATTTGTTGAGAAAGTAGAGATACTTGGCCAGGGAGCATAAGGAGTTGAAGATAGTTGGCATTAAAAATAGGCTTTTTAGGGCCAAGAGCAACATTTACCCATTTAGCTGTGCAAGCATTTTTTGGAGAAGAGGTTGAGCAGGTAGGGTTTACCACGATTCCTCAGTGTATTGATGCTGTTGCGGATGGTGAAATTGATTTTGCTGTTGTTCCTACTGAGAATGCATTAGAAGGCTCTGTTAATTTAACATTTGACTATTTGATACATGAACGACCATTATACATAGTCGGAGAAATTGTTGCACCAATTGAACAGCATTTGATGGTTCATCCAGCAAGAGTAAAGGATTGGGAGAACGTAACTCGAGTTTATTCTCACTCACATGCGATTGCCCAGTGTCATAAGTTTTTGCACAATACCTTCAAAGGGATAATCTATGATTATGCAACATCAACAGGAGCGGCAGCAAGCTATGTTAGCCAGCATCCAGAAGAGCCTGTAGCGGCGATAGCAAATAGACTTGCAGCAAAAGAATATGGGTTAGAAATTGTAAAGGCGAATATCCATGATTATCACTATAACCATACGAGATTTGCCATTTTAAATCCTTTAAAAAATAAGGAATATTGTAGTCCGTATTTAAAGCCTGATAAAGAAAAAACGACACTGATGGTGACATTGCCTTCAGATCAGCCAGGGGCATTACATCAAGTGTTATCAGCATTTACATGGCGGAAGCTAAATTTATCAAAAATTGAATCAAGACCGATGAAAACAGGGTTAGGCAACTATTTTTTCATTATTGATCTTGATATGCTTGTCGACGAAATCCTTATACCAGGTGCAATTGCTGAGCTTGAAGCTTTAGGCTGCAGTGTAAAGCTGCTTGGGTCTTATGAAGGATACTCGATTAAACAAAATATCGAAAAAGAGGTTTAGTACCTTTTTTCAAGAAACCAGGTGAATCAAAAGTCACCTGGATCTTGAAATGTTGATCCTGCTGTTCTTTAGTCCTTAACTATAAATCCCTCTTTATCAAGTTCTTCACATGCACGATCTAGTTTTTCCAGTGAATCAGCTTGCAAGGTATGCAAATGAAGCCCTTCTGTTAATTGTGATAAATAAACAGAATTAGAGTGGTCTATTTTTTTGATGAATTCATTTACATCATTTCGATTACCTACCATAACAGAGGCTGTTAATTCGCCATATACTTGATGCTCAACAATGACCTCCTTTACAAACACACCATGATCAACAAGGATGGTTAATTCTTCTCTTGTCCGTTCAGGGGCATGCTTACAGGCAATGATCCGTTCAAAAAGGTTAGAGTGGTCATTTTGCTTTGATAAAAACACATATCCCTGGCTTGTAGCCATAATGGGGTAATTTTTAGCTTTTAAAAGGGAAATATCCTGCACAATAACTTGTCTGCTGACATTTGCTTTTTTGGCTAATTCTCCGCCAGTAATCGGCTTGTCTGTATTAGAAAGCAATTCCAATAACATGGCTCGTCGCTCATCTCCTAAAATTTTTTCCGTCTTCACAAAGATCATCCTTTCAACAATTCGATTAATATATTAACTAATGACCGCTTTTTTCCCGATTAAAAGAAGCTGCCAGTCTCTTAAAAATGTTCGATGATGTTAATAAGAGTTCGTGTAAATGATTCTAGCTCTTTAGCCTTTGTTTGCTCCCCTAATGATATTCTAATATATTGCTTTGCTTTTTGCTCGTCAATTCCCAAGGCAAGAAGTGAGCGGGGAGGTGCTTGCATGCCGACTTGACAGGCACTTCCAGTTGAAATGGCAAAACCATATCGGTTGCATTCAAGCATCAAATATTGTCCTTCAATTCCACTGACAATCACAGGTAAAATATTCGGAAGGATATGCTCACTGTTTTCATTTAAAAGGATTAGTTTGTCTTTATATGGCTTGATTGCGTGTATGAATTGGCTTCTCAGCTCTAGATAATGTTTTGAATGTTCATTCATTTTATCTGAGATATCTTTTGCTGCAGCAGCGAACGCGGCAGCTGCGGGAACATCTACTGTCCCAGGACGGAAGCCTGACTCATGGGTCGTTCCGGGAATTACTGGCCTCCAGTATGCGGAAGAATCGATATAGGCAGCACCGATTCCCTTCGGTCCATAAATTTTATGGCTGGAGATAGAAATGGCATCAACATATCCCTTTTCCACATGGATTGGCAGTTTACCAAAGGTTTGAACACAATCACTATGAAATAAGATTCCTTGCTTTTTTAAACATAGACCGATTTCTTCAATCTGCTGAATAACACCAAGTTCAGAGTTGCCATGCTGAATGGAAACCAATCCCGTATGATCTTTAATCTCGTTTATCACATCTTCAATTGAGATTTGTCCATGTTTATTTGGCTTCAAGAAGCTAACTTCGAAGCCCTCTGTTTGCAGTCTTTTAAAAAAAGTATAAAGTGATGAGTGTTCAATTTGGGTCGTAATAATATGATTTTTAGATGGATGAATTCCATTTAATAGTGATTGTATGGCCAAAATATTCGCTTCACTCCCGCTGCCTGTAAAGTAAAGCCGTTTTTCGTTCCCGCCAATCATATTTGCAATAAGCTTTTTCGAAGCCTGTAAAGTCCTTGCGGCTATATCGCCAATATCATGTAAACTGCTTGAGTTACCAAATGCATTTTTTGCTGCCTTTATATATATGTTTAACGAATGATCACTCATAGGAGTCGTTGCTGCGTAATCAAGATAGATCAATGGTTTCACCCCATGTTTTTCATAATCTATGAAATCTTATAATTAAAAAAATGGATTATTGTCATGTTCTGATGGGAAAGTCATCGTTTTTTTATACGTATCCTTAAGGAGTAAATTCTAATCGTATAAAAAAACTCTTGTCATTATTTTAAATATATGTAAATATAGGTGTCAAGACAGGTGTAAATTTACTGGGGGTGCCATGTATGCCTCAATCAGATGTCATTATCATTGGCAGTGGAATCGCAGCCCTTTCTGCTGCATACCACTTACGACATAAACAAGTAACACTTATTACGAAATCATCTTGGAAAAAGAGCAACTCAATGCTTGCCCAAGGTGGAATAGCCGCTGTGATTCATAAAAATGATTCCTGGAAAAATCATTTTGAAGATACGTTAGTGGCAGGGTGTTATCATAATAATCCAACAAATGTTGAGTATCTTGTCCAAGAAGGCCCGAATGAAATTTTGGAATGGTGCCAACGAGGCATGAGCTTTGACTGTGATCAAAATGGTCAATTTCTTCTAGGGAAGGAAGGGGCACATAGCCATCATAGAATAATTCATGCCGGAGGAGATGCAACAGGAAGAGCCATTACTGAGTTTTTATATCAAGCAACAAAATCCTCGGTAAGAATCATAGAAAATGAAATGGCAACAGAATTAATTGTTGAGCATGGTGTATGTTGCGGTGTTTTTACTAAGAGAATAGATGGAACGATTAAACGGTACTTGGCAAGTAACACGATTATAGCAAGCGGTGGATGTGGGGCTGTCTATGGCCATACATCAAACGCCGATGTGATCACAGGTGACGGGATTGCTATGGCGTATCGGGCAGGAGCGGAAATTGCTGATATGGAATTTATCCAATTCCATCCGACGATGCTTCAAATTAATGGGCAATGTGTTGGACTCATTTCAGAAGCTGTTCGCGGTGAAGGAGCTGTCTTGATTAATCAGCATGGAGAAGCGTTTATGGATAAGCTCCATCCACAAGCAGATTTAGCGCCTAGAGATGTCGTTTCAAGAGCGATTTTTTTCGAGATGAAAAAGGGGAATGAAGTATTCCTTGATATATCCATGCTTTCAAATTTTGTAACGAGATTCCCAACGATTTCACGTATGTGTAAACAACATGGTATTGATTTAAAACATGGGAGAATACCCGTAGCACCAGGTATGCATTTTCTAATGGGAGGAATTCGCACGGATGAGAATGGCGAAACAAATATTAGGAAATTATTTGCAATAGGTGAAGCTGCTTGTACGGGAGTTCATGGTGCAAATCGTTTAGCTAGCAACTCTTTATTAGAAGGACTTGTTTTCGGAAAAAGAGTCGCCGGCCATATATTATCCTTACCCTTTGATCAACCTGTAATGGCCGTTGATGATAGCATGGAATTTGCAAGTACAGATAGCTGTGAATTACCGACAAAGAAACAAATTCAAGGCATTATGACCCGATATGTTGGAATTCAGCGAACGGAAGCAGAGCTAACATATGCGGTAAATTGGTTTGAGAGTTATCAGAAGCAATGCTCTTTTTGGGCATTTAATGTGAAGGATTTCACAACTCAACAAATTGAAATCATCAATATGATAACAATCGGCTGGCTAATTTCCACCTCGGCATTAAACAGAACGGAGAGCAGAGGCGGACATTTCAGAATTGATTTTCCTGACATGAATGATAAAGAATGGCGAAAAAAGCAGCTGATCCGAACAAAAAATGAAATGTACGTAGGGGTGTAGCGGATGAACGTGATTAAATTTAAAAAGAAACTTGAGGAATTTTTTCTAGAGGACTTAGGTGAATTGGATGTTTCAAGTCAAACGATATTTGGTCCTGAAGCAAGGGGAGAGGCTGTCATAATTGCTAAGGAAAATGGAATTTTAGCTGGAATTGATGTGATTCAAACAGGTTATTCCTTATTTCAGCAAAAGGTGGATGTAACCTTAAAAAAACGTGACGGCGACAAACTTACCAAGGGTGATATTATCGCGGAAATCGAGGGACCGGTCGGCACGATTTTGAGCGGGGAACGAGTGATATTAAATTTATTGCAGCGGATGAGCGGGGTTGCAACCTTAACAAATAAGGCAGTAAATCTCCTTCAATCAGATCATACAAGAATTTGCGATACAAGAAAAACATCTCCCGGTTTGCGAATGTTTGAAAAATATGCTGTCCGTTGCGGCGGTGGTTTTAATCATCGCTTTGGCCTTTATGATGGGGTCATGATTAAGGACAATCATATCGCCTTTGCAGGTTCGATTATAAATGCTGTAAAAGAGGTAAGGGAAAAAACAGGTCATATGGTGAAAATTGAAGTGGAAATTGAAACCGAAAAGCAGCTGCTAGAAGCAATTGAGGCTGAAGCAGATGTTATCATGTTTGACAACCGCTCACCAGAAGAGGTAGCAAAATTTGTTGAACTAACGCCAAAACATATTGTGACAGAAGCTTCTGGGGGAATTGGACTAAATAATTTAGCTGATTTCCGTCATACAAATGTCGATTATATATCCTTAGGTATATTAACACACTCATATAAATCGTTAGATATAAGCTTGAATGTTAAATAGGAGGTCAGAAAATGGAATTATTAGATATTCTTGAACATGAGAAAAGAGAAATGATGCCAGAATCCTATAAAACACGTACAACGGAGGAAATGGAACGTCGCGTACGCGAAATTAAAGAAAAATTCGGCACAAGGCTTTATATTCCGGGGCATCATTATCAAAAAGATGAGGTTGTGCAGTTTTCTGATGTAACAGGTGACTCCCTGCAGCTAGCACAAGCCGCTGCAGCCAATAAAGAAGCTGAATTTATTGTGTTTTGCGGTGTTCATTTCATGGCTGAAACGGCTGATATGTTAACTACTGAGAACCAAAAGGTGATTTTACCAGATATGAGAGCTGGCTGCTCAATGGCTGATATGGCTGATATTGAACAAACCGACCGGGCATGGGAGGAGCTCCAGCAATTGTTTGGTGATACGATTCTTCCTTTAACCTATGTAAACTCTACAGCTGCCATTAAGGCTTTTGTTGGAAAAAACGGCGGTGCAACAGTCACCTCTTCAAATGCCAAGAAAATGTTAGAGTGGGCATTTACTAAGAAGGAAAGAATTTTATTTTTACCAGATCAGCACTTAGGAAGAAATACAGCGTATGATTTAGGGATTCCGTTAGAAAAAATGGCGATCTGGAACCCAATTCATAACAAATTAGAATATGATGGGAATATTGAAGAGGTCGTTGTTATTCTTTGGAAAGGCCATTGCTCAGTCCATGAAAACTTCACAGTGAAAAATATTGAACATATTCGCAAAACAGAACCGGATATGAACATTATTGTCCACCCGGAATGCAGTCGTGAGGTTGTTGGCTTATCTGATTATGCAGGCTCAACAAAGTATATTATTGATATGATTGAAGCAGCAGAATCAGGTACAAAATGGGCGATCGGAACAGAAATGAACCTTGTAAACCGTTTAATTCAGCAAAACAAGGACAAGAAAATCGTATCATTAAATCCTTATATGTGCCCGTGTTTAACAATGAACCGGATTGATCTCCCACATCTCCTTTGGGCGCT
Organism: uncultured Metabacillus sp.; assembly: GCF_947503125.1. Taxonomy (GTDB): domain Bacteria; phylum Bacillota; class Bacilli; order Bacillales; family Bacillaceae; genus Metabacillus. The sequence goes on along the minus strand of NZ_CANNCR010000007.1, from coordinate 5,114 downwards.
TGAAGGCTTAGAAAAAGGAGAAATCACGAATCAAATTGTAGTGCCTGAGCAAATAACAAAGGATGCCGTTTTAGCACTTGACCGCATGCTTGCAAATGTTTAAATACAAAATTGGGTCAGTCCCTCTATACTGGAGAACTGACCCTTATGCTTTCAAAAACTCCTTATTTTACCTCAACAGGATTTGCATTTTTAGGGATTACAGCTTTAACTAAATGCCTGTCGGCAATCACCTTCCAATTGTTATCTGCCTTATAAACAACGTATTTTATCATGTTTACTTGTTTGCCATTTATGACGGAAATGTCAACAATCGATGCTGTATTTGTTAGAGTGGTTACATTATGTATGTTATATTCAAGCGCCGATATTCTATCACGATTATCTATTTGCTCATGATCTTTATTAAACTTTCTAGCATACTTCCTTAATGCAGCTTCATTCCCTGAATGAATGCTGCTAAAATAACCTTTAATTCCGTTAAGCATACCAATATTCATCGTTTTTTCCGCTGCTTGCTTTCGATATACACCTTTTACAATTCTCCATTTTCCTTCTTTTTTAATAACTGGGAATGTCTGAACAATGACTTGGTCTTCAAAATCTAAATGTACCGATGCTAAAGCAAGGTCACTAGAAACAACAGTAAGGTCCGTTATTTCTGCCTTTTGTAAAGGATTTTTCTTGCAAAATGTTTGATCATAACTACTACGATCGACATTCTGAATGTCGATTGAATACTTTGACATTTTGTCCGTCTTGCAGTTTTTTTGAGCATTAAAAAATTGAATGGTTGCATTTAAAGCATTGTTACGCATTGCAATTGTAACTGATTCCTTTTCCGCTGCTTCTACATGAACTTCATTATTAGGTACTATCAAATTTATTAAAACAAATGTCATCACTATTTTAAGCATTTAACCAATCCTTTAAGTATGATTGTAGTATTTTTCCTCCTTCATTTTTATTTATGTATATAAATCATGAAAGTTTTGCGGTTAATAAAATGTCCTCATTAAGCATAAAAATGATAAAAGTGGATAGGTTTATCCAATTTTTAATACGAGTTTAATCATATTTTCTGTTTTTTCTTCATAAATTGTGATGAAGATTAATGACATCATGCTTATTGTTTATGAGGTGGAAAAACATCATCGATTTTATCATTAGTTCGATGAGTCAGAAGCCCATCAGTATAGAAAAAGCTTTCTGATGGTTATTTATTTTTATGTTTAGGAGGGAAAGCGTTGAAAATTCATATTGTTCAAAAGGGCGATACTCTTTGGAAAATTGCAAAAAAATATGGGGTTGATTTCGAAGAGTTAAAAAGTATGAACACCCAATTAAGCAATCCTGATTTAATCATGCCTGGAATGAAAATTAAAGTACCTTCTGGTAATGTAGCATTAAAAAAGGAAGCACCAGTGAAAAAAGAAATGCCGATAAAAAAAGAAATGCCTAAGGTTGAACATCCTTTTGCAAAAGAAAAACCTAAAGAGGCAGTAGATGTAGAAGATACAGCACCAAAAGATGTAAAAACGGAAAAACCATCAAAACCTTATATACCGCCTGTACCTAATATTCAGCATCCGGTATATACTGGAATCGATATGAATAATTATTATACGGTGAATATGGCGATGATGCCGCAAATGCCAAATCCGCAATTGCCGCCAAAACCGGAAAATGTATTACCAGATATAATGAAGGATGATGAAGACATCTATAAAGTCCCAGCTAAAGAGCTACCAAAAGATTTACCTAAAGAACAGCCTAAGGAGCAATTTAAGGAGCAGCCATATTACACATCACCATTACAACAAGAGGAGGATTCAAAAGATATGGCAAATATGCCGAATCTACCGAATATGCCTTACATGCCAATGCCAACAAATGTTGCACCAGCCATGTATCAGCCACATTGTGTAGCACCACAATATATGGTACCTGTTTCACCAGTATTACCTGGCAGTGGATTATGTCCACCAGGACCATATTTTCCAATGCCATATGGTTTCGGTCCGGCAATGCCGCAACAGCCATACCCAACCGCAGTTAGTCCTGCGGAATATGATGACGATGATGATGAACAAGGTCCTTATGCACCAAATATGCCATATCCGCAAGCTGTTGCGCCTGCTGCACATTACGGTCATGGGTTCCCAGTAAATCCATATGCAGGTGTACCGGTGTCTCCAGTATTACCAGGTCCGGGATTTCATCATCCTAGCCAAGTTTTAGGAGCATACGATGATCCGTATGATGACGATGATTATGAAAATGAAGCCCTTTCTCCAGCATATGACCAGAAGGATTGCGGGTGCGGCGGACCTGCTCCGCAGATGAGTCCATATCAACAAATGCCACAGTATGGCTATCCAATGCAGCAGCCATACGGAGGCTTTGCAATGATGCATCCAGTTGGCTATCCAATGCAGCAACCATTTGGTGGTTATCAAGGACAACAATTCATGGGTCCACAACCACAAGGGCAACAATTTATGGGTGACCAAGGACAGCAGTTTATGAGTGCTCAAGGGCAACAATTCATGAGTCCACAAGGGTTTTCCCCAGAGCAAATGGCACAGGGCGGGCAAATGTTTGAAATGCCTGATTATGACAGCAGGGAAGATAACGACGAAGATTAAACCGATTAAATTTGCAGAGGTAATGGAGATACCTCTGCTTTTTCCTGTCTCCAATATTACCGTTAACTAACAGATTGATTTCCCTGTAAAAGGTACAAGCTAGTTAATGAGCGCGATATTGTGCTCTTTGAAAGTACCTACAGGGGGGTAATCGTGTTGATAAACAAGAAAAAAGCTTCAGCATTTACAGCTATCGCACTTCTTACATCGGGTTTAACAGCCTGTAATAATAATGAGGGTGCATTAGATACAAGGTATAATGATAACACTCAACCCATGGGTTACTATTCAAATGAAGATACCAATGTGGATAATGAAGGCCCAGTAACGGAAATGATGGATGGTATGAATAATGAAAACAATTATTTCCGTAGGGTTAATAATCGTAATAACAACCAAAATATGGACAATCCAACAGTTCCTTTAGGTGACCGGGATGATGGACTTGTTCGAGATAATCGATTTAGACGTACAGATACAAATTACCATGGCCATTTAAATAAACAAGGAAATAATGATCGTGAAGATAATGAAATCTCACGAAAAATAGGGGCTTCTGTTGAGAAAATGAACAATGTTGATGATGCACGTGTCTTGGTTACTGAAAATAGCATTTTAGTTGCAGTTAAAACAGATGCTGCTAATGAAAACAATTTAAAGAATAAAATCAAAAATAATGTTCGTAAAATGGCTGATGGTCGGGATGTTCAGGTTGTGACAGATCAAGGAACCTTTACCCGTGTTCGTAACATAGATAATAATATTCAAAATGGTGTTGACCGCACAAGAATTGATGATGATATAAACAATCTTATGAATGATCTTGGAAATGCAATGCAACGCCCATTCAATGGAGATAGAAACGAATAAAGGCAGCCTCAAAAGGGTCTGACTTCCTAAAACCGATATGGAACTAAGTTCTTATATTGTGTTTGGGGTCGACCCTTTTTATTATGATAAAACGAACCATAAAATATGGTATGATATATGAAGTTTTTTTAAAATTTTATGTAGCAGGTGATCGAATGGAAGACAAAGAAATAAAACGAGAAACAAAAGGAATTGATACATCGATTGTATATGATTTTAAACAATACCCTGACGAGATCAGCGGCCGCTGTGATAATTGCGGGAATACTTTATTTAAAAGTTCTGTTAAGGATTTCATTTTTCTAAGGGAATGCAGGGCATGCGGGATGAAAAAGAGCATTTAACCTGAGTGTAAAGATTATGGAATTCCCAATAAAAAAGTCACTCAGTAAAGGGGAATTGGCTGTACCTGAGTGACTTTTAATTTTCTATATAAAACTAATTATTTGAAAATAAATATCTGATGCCTTTATAAATAAGAACCGCTGAGAAAACCAAAACCGTTAATACTCCAACAACTGTAGTAAATGGTGCAATACTAGCTAAAAATGTTCCTGCTAATGGCACCTTAATTAAAGCAAAGCCTGATAAAATTGCGGCTAAATATAAGAATATCCAACTATTCATTATAACCCCTCCTTTATTAACAATATATGAGCTTAAGTAAAGGAAGCGTAATGAAATAGCCTATGGAAGAAATGAATATTTAAAAGTGTTATTCTCTATTATTTCTAGAGTTTAAAGCTTATCAGATGTTGTGGAAGGTTTTGGATTGCGTAATTTAGATGATAAGTTGGTTAAAACTTCTATTATTGGTCACAATATAATTGAACAGAACCAGATTAGATTCAAATGATAGTAGGCTTTTGAAGAATTTAATGATCGAGGTGAGATTGATGAGAACGTTTCATCTAAGTCGCATCCTTACCGTTTGCAGTTTGATTTTTATGTTCGGATTGTATCCAAACGGTAACCAAGTAATAGCTTTCGAAAAAATAGGTGATGAGCCGTTAACGGTAAAAGTGGTTTTGCAGCGGGTTTACTTAGATGGAGAATTAAGTGAAGAAGTAACAAATGAAACCATTCTCTCGATGGAAGATTTTTGGGCTGCATATGATAGCTGGCAGTTAATTGATCAAAGTAAAGAAAGGATTGTTCTTCAACGAAAGGTTGATGATATTTCGCCATTGTTAAAAACGAATGGATACTTTGGAATTGATGGGGATGGGGTATTATCAATATTTAATGGAAAGCCTGAAACAAAGGAAGTTATTCAATCTTTCTTTCAAATAGATGTTAAAAAGCTCGAAAGCCGCAAGCACGACGAATTAATCCAAGGTATTCGAATTCATTCTAAAGATCAATTTTTAGAAGTGTTAAAAACATATGAAGCCTATTCAAAAACGGAAAAGAAATAAGGAAACCTGAATTATTCATACCATCTCTGAGTTCATGCATTTAACCAAAAATCAATTATAGTTTTTAAACTTTCTAAGGAATTTTGTTCATTTTACTTCTTAAAATTGTATTTCTAGAACTTGGGGCTACAAATCTCTATTTTTAGGCAGACTACTCCCTTGGAATTAACACGATTTT
>NZ_CANNCR010000006.1 GCF_947503125.1 uncultured Metabacillus sp. | reverse complement strand
AAGCGCCTTGCTCAGCCTAGGGCAAATAAGACGCTCATGAATAGAAGGCGTTCTTTGCCTTCAATTCATGAGTGGCTTATGACCTCGAGGGGCTAGGCGCTGGAGCTAGACACTAAAACTAAGTACAAAACTTTATACTTTTTTAAACTTTAAAAGAAAACACATTCGATACTTAAAATTAATTTTTAATTGTGGGTAACTTTCTAATAAGCTGTTAAAAATTTATTATTCTAAGGAATTTTTGAATTATATGCTCGAAAAATTTAGATATTAACAGCTGAAATTTCGGTTAACAACAGATTATCCACAAAAGTTATCAACATATCCACAATTTCTATCCACATTTTGTGTGAGTACAAACGTTCGCCACAATATCTATTAGGACTTTTATCCACTATTCACAAGTTATACACAGGTTTTTCATCATAATTATCCCTATTCTCCTATTAAAAGACATTATTTAATAAATAACATTTTATAGTTGCTCCGATTTATTAAGAAAAGTAAAATCAGCTTCCACTGGTTGATTCCTTTGTTTTTTAGCTTCGCGCCTCTTTTTAAAATAAACAGGCCTTCCTGTAGATACTCTTGAATACCCCTCTACCATAAACGTAACCGCCAAAATCGTTAGCGCAAAACAGACGATTGGTGTAAAAGTAATCCAAGGAGCCCATTGCAGAAATTCTTTACTACCGCCGATCAGGCCAGACCACTCATTTGTAATGGAGCGCGGCGGATCCGCCTCATTTGCTCCAGAGTGAGACATTAATGTTCCACCAAAATAAAGATTGAATAAGCCGAGATGTGCCATGACAAGCAAGGTTTGTACGAATTGCTGACCAAATAAGATGAAAAATCGCCCCTTCAAGATGGGAAGAATATGTTTTATAATGATATGCGGCTTCCTGCCTCCTAATGTTTTTGCACTTAAAATAAATTCAGCTTTGAATAATTCACTTGTTTCATTTCCGATTAACACCGTCAAGATCGGTACAGTTAATAAAGTTAACACAATAACTTCAATGAACATTCGCTCAAAAAGCGTGTAAGTATTCATTCCTGGATATTGAACAAGCACAGGACCTAATAAATAGATCGCAATAATCGTCAATGGAATAAAGTGAAAGGCATCAACTAAGCTATTTACATACCTTCGTATTCTTGAAAAATATGATCCTAGCATTAAACCTAGAGGTATTGAAATGACCATTCGAAGTGTCGCAATAACAAATGCCGCGATGATCGTAAATTTCGCCCCTATTAGCACCTTGCTTAACATATCGAAGCCAAGTCTGTCCGTTCCCAGGGGAGCTTCTACTCTAGGTGCAATTGGAGAAGAATCGATTAATTCATTATTTTCGCCAAAGATATGGTAAATCTGGCGTCCCTTATGATCAACGACCTCTGAATAAATAAAGCTAGTGCAAAGGAGGCCAGTAATAAAGAGAAAGCCAATTAAAAATAGCGGCTGTTTAAATAATTTGATCATCAGATTGTTTCGCCTCCTTTAATCGTCTTTTCTAGAAGCCATTTAACAAGGTGGTAAAAAAGAAAAATCGGAACAAATATAAACAGAAGAAGAAAGGTAAAGACTTCAGGAATCATATAGGTTGTTAAATAATAAGTGATGCCAAAAATCCCAAATAATAGCTCGACAACCACTAATGAAGAAAGCATAAACCAGATTGTTTCTTTCATACGGAAAAATAAAGAGATCATTGTGTTGCGCAAAATATGGATGATTAAAATAAATGTGTGTTTTAGACCCTTTGCTCTCCCAAGTAAAACATAATCCTTGCCCAGCTCCTCTTCATATAAATGAAGCGTGATCCTGAAAAGCTGAATAGCGGGCAGAATAGCTAAACAGATAATCGGCAACCCATATGCTCGCGAATCCCCAACTGTCACAACCTTCATCAGCAGTACATCCGTTTTTTTAAATAAAATAATGACGAATAGTTGCAACAATAGCACGACCAGAATATCTGGCAATGACTCGAAAAAATAAATCACCATTTTTATTTTGTCTCTAAGCCATTTTGGACACTGCATGGTTCCAATTGTTAAGAAAACAGATGTAATGTAAGCTAAAAACAAGGCAGAAAAGATGAGTGTTAATGAATAAAAGGCACCATCTATAATGAATGGATATACTTTATATTCTTCGCCTCTTATGAAAAATGTCATTTGATCAAAATGAAAAAGACTATAGATGATTTTCCCGATCGTTTCGACTAACAGATGGAAATGGCCTTCACCTGTGTTTGTTGCAACAAATAATGATGGCAGTGCCCCAATGATGATAATTCCGATACATGCTGTTAAAAATTGCAGAAAAAGTGCAGCCGCTTTTTTCACCCTTTCACCCCCAAGGTTGTCCTTTTTTTACCAATTATACTATATTTATAAAGTATTTAACCGAAAAAGGAAACTAGGCAATCGCCAAGCCTTAAGGCACCGGCGATTGCCTAGTTTCCCTGATACATTAATCTTCGAACTTTCATCTTTGCTGACAATTTATGCTCCCTCTTTAAGGGTAAAAAAAGAGGTAACCTAAAGTCACCTCTTTAAACTACTGTTTATTAAAACCCTTACTCTCAACAAATTCCTTCATATACATTCTTGTTGGATTCGATAATAAACGTGCCATTTGTCCTGTCCATGTATCATTTCTTTTTCCGTTTGTCCGCTTTTCATAATAGCGTGAGATATCTTGATCATATTGTTTAAGCTGTAATATATATGCTTCTTGATCCTGCTCATATTCTTCTTCATGATAAACATGCTCATAGGGTAAACGCTGCTTTTGATCAGGCTGGGCAAGCGGATAGCCCACTGCTACTCCAAACAGAGGAACAACACGTGCCGGCGTTTTTAACAGCTCACAAACCTCTTCCAGCTTATTTCTCAAGCCTCCGATATAGACAGCACCAAGACCCATTGACTCGGCCGCAAGTACTGCATTTTGTGCCGCTAATGCTGCATCTATAACAGCTACCATGAATTTCTCCGTACTTTCTAACACTTCGTCTAAATCTTGATTGTACATTTCTGCAATTAGCTGATGACGGTAAAAATCAGCACAAAACACAAAAAAATGACCGTTTTCAGCTACATAAGCTTGGCCTCCTGCTAGTTCAGCCAACTTTTCCTTTTTTTGCTTATCCTTAACACCGATAATCGAATAAGCTTGTACAAAGCTAGAAGTAGAAGCGGCCTGGGCACTTTGTACAATGGTTTTAATTTGTTCTTCAGTTAAAGCTTTATCCGCAAACTTTCTAATCGAACGATGATCCAATATAGTTTTGATTACTTGATTCAAAGCTCACCCTCCTTTTTTATTATAGAATACCGCTTGTGTTCATTTTCTGCATTCTAAATGGCTTGAAGAAAAAAATAGAGACTAGTTCAAAACTAATCTCTGCAAAGCATTTCCTTCTTATACAAGCTCTTTTTGTTTTGTCTCTTCACCTAATAAGAGAACAGCCAAGGCACCAATGACAATCGAAATCCCGAATATAAAGAATATGGTCTGAATTTGTACGTCTGCCGCAACTAGATAACCTACCAGCAAAGGCCCTAATATACCTCCGACCCTCCCGAAGGAAGCTGCTAGGCCAGTTCCTGTACCGCGAACCTCTGTTGGATAGTGCTCAGGTGTATATGCATAAAGCGCACCCCATGCCCCAAGGTTAAAAAAGGACAAAAAGATTCCAGAAGTAAGCAATAAAGGAAGGGTTTCTGCATTTCCAAAGAAATATGCACTAGCAGCTGTTCCAATTAAAAAGGTGATTAATACAAATTTTCGTCCTGTCCGTTCAATTAAATAGGCAGCAGCAAAATAGCCCGGCAATTGGGCAAGTGTCATAATCAAAACATATTGGAAGCTTTTGATTAAACTAAATCCCTTTAGCACCATCACACTTGGCAGCCAAAGGAACATTCCATAATAGGAGAAAACGACTGCAAACCATAAAATCCAAAGCATCGTCGTTTGCTTCACATAAGGCTTTGTCCAAACCATTGCGATTTTTCGGAATGGAGATTCCTTTTGCTTTGATACATTAATTGCTTGAAATCGCGGTGAATCTGGAAGCTTTAAACGTAAATAAATCGCATAAAAAGCTGGTAATGCACTTAACAATAATGCGATCTGCCAACCGTAGCTTGGTATTACAAAATAGGAAATAAGTGCAGCAATTAACCAGCCTCCTGCCCAAAAGCTCTCTAATAACACAACGACCTTTCCACGTTCATGAGCTGGCACACTTTCAGAAACGAGTGTTGAGGCAACCGGGAGTTCTCCTCCTAATCCCATTCCAATAAAAAATCGTAAAATAAGAAATAATGCTAATGAGGTCACAAAAGCTGATAAACCGCTTCCGACTGAAAACAGGAGCAGAGTAATAATAAATACATTCTTTCTTCCGATCCGGTCTGCCATGATTCCAAATACCAAGGCACCCACTGCCATCCCAATTGAATTGACACTGCCAATCCATCCCATTTGAGATGCTGTTAAATCCCATTCAATTTGTAATGCAGCAATAATAAACGAAAGAATTCCCACATCCATGGCATCAAACATCCATGCTAAGCCTGCAATACTAAGTAATTTTTTTTTGGATATCTCTTTGGTTTTCATTTAAACCACCTTTCTCTTTCCCCTGTCTTTAATGGTGTCTTGACAGAAAAAGCTCTCCATATTACTTATACTGCAAACCCTTTTAAACATCAATATTTATTGCTTAACATACCAAATTCTTTCCTTCTTCATACGTTTTTTATTAATTGGGTAATTTATACTTTTTTATCTTGTCAACATGTGATATAGTAAGTGTAACAAAACGTTCACAAAACGTACTTTTTTTTGACACAAATATGAAAGCGTATTCTAAATATAAAAGGAGCCGATTAATATGGATGTATTTTTCGCCTATCTCTTAATTTCAAGTTCAACTCCGTTGTTTTTATGGAAAGAAAATAGAAAGTTAGCCATTTGCCATATCCCGGTCGTCATCGGCATGTGGATCGTGTTTATTTCATATTTGTCATTCGATTTAGGAATGACAGGACATATTTTGTTCGGTCTATCGTTTTTTACCAATGTGGTGATTGCCCATATGACAATCTTCCACCTATTCATTGTTCCGTTCTTTAATATGATTAAAAAACCGAAAAGTGTGATTTAATAAAAAAAGTGTCTGGCCCAAGGTAAAGGGGGGCCTAGACACTTTTTTTGCAATTTTGAAGCAGAATTTTGCAACTTTTAAAGACAATCTTGCAAACTTTTCTATTTATTCAAGCATTCGACAAAATTCAAGCACCTGCGATTGCCCGCTCATTCGTTTGTCCTGCCGGTTGAGTATGAATATCAATATATCTCGCGAGCAAATAAGTCTTTACTTTAAGAAAATAAGCGAGGGATAACTGCCCGTAAAGATCCGAAAAAGGACAGAATGTCCAAGTCAGACGAGAACCACAGAACGTGGTGGTTTAATCGTGATAAGTCTCGCTTTATGATTGGCACTTCATATCTTCCTTTTTGCTTTCTTGCTATTCTTTCAAATTTAGCTTTGACAAGGCATCGGCTAATGCAGAATTGGTAAAGTCATTGTCCTGTTTTTTCATATACTTCGCAACATCACGCTTCGATACCTTACTGTTTTGATTTTTCTTTCGTCGCTCCTGGAAGGTGGACATTTTTTCGCGATGGCCGCAGCGGCATACAAAAATTTGCCCTTCACCTTCACCCCTAAGCTCAAGCTTTTTGTGACAGTTCGGGCAGCGGGCGTTTGTTACTTTAGAGACCCCTTTTCGATAGCCGCATTCACGGTCCTGGCATACAAGCATTTTTCCCTTTTTACCATTTACCTCAAGAAGAAGCTTACTGCATTCAGGACATTTGCTCCCCGTGATATTGTCATGTTTAAAACGTTGATTGCTGTTTTTGATTTCGTTCACTACTTCTTTAGCGTATTGCTTCATTTCATTTAAAAAGGCTTGCTTTGATAAAGAGCCTTTAGAAATCCTTGTCAGCTTTTGCTCCCATTCTGCTGTTAAAACAGGTGATTTCAGCTCCTCAGGCACTAGCTGCAGAAGCTGCTTTCCTTTCGAAGTGATGAAGATCTCCTTGCCTTTCTTTTCAATTAAGAAACTGCTATACAGCTTTTCAATAATATCCGCCCGTGTCGCTACTGTTCCTAGTCCGCCTGTTTCCCCAATGGTTTTAATTAACTCTTTGCTCTCACCAGCCATAAAGCTTTTTGGGTTTTCCATAGCTGAAAGCAGTGTTGCCTCATTAAACCGTGCCGGCGGTTTTGTTTCACCCGTCGTTTTGGTTATAGACGTAATCGACAGCTCCTCACCTTTTGCCAAAACAGGGAGGCTTTGCTCATCCTCTAGATCTTCATCTACATAATCGCTGTAAACTTCCTTCCACCCTTGGGCTATGACCCGCTTTCCTTTTGCTGTAAAACGCTCCTCATCAATTTTGGCTGTTACAACGGTTTGCTCATATTGATAAGCAGGGAGCAACACAGCTAAGAAACGTTTGACAACTAAGTCATAAATTTTGCGTTCCTTGTCAGTTAATGCACTTAATGGCACTGATTCCTCTGTCGGGATGATCGCATGATGATCAGATACCTTCGCATCATCAACAAAGGATTTATTTGCTTTAATCGGCTGGTTTAAAATTCTGGCAACTGCCTGTGCATACGGCTTTATTCTGCAAGCTTCAAGCCTATCCTTTAATGTATCCACAATATCGTTTGATAAATAGCGTGAATCTGTTCGTGGATAGGTTAACACCTTATGCTGCTCATACAGCTTTTGCATGATCGACAGCGTCTCTTTTGCAGAGAAGCCGAAGCGTTTATTGGCATCACGCTGAAGCTCTGTTAAATCATAAAGCGCTGGCGCGTACGCTTTTTTAGGAGATATTTTGATGTCAACAACCGTTGCCGATTTTCCTTTCAGGTTTTTTAGCTTCTCATCAATGATCTGCTCAGTAAAGGTTCTCGAATCATTTGTTTTCGCATCATGCCATGTCAGCGCCAATCCATTTGTTGAGATTGCCTTCATCCCATAGTATTTTTTTGGCTTAAAGCTCTTAATTTCCTCTTCACGCTGGGCAATCATCGCAAGGGTCGGCGTTTGCACACGTCCTGATGAAAGCTGGGCATTGTATTTTGTTGTTAACGCACGGGTAGCATTTAATCCAACAATCCAATCCGCCTCTGCTCTTGCAACCGCTGAAGCATATAGGTTTTCATATTCTTTGCCATTTCTAAGCTTGCGAAAGCCTTCTTTAATCGCTTTATCTGTGACAGATGAAATCCATAACCGTTTAATCGGTTTGTTCACTCTCGCCTTTTCAATAATCCAGCGGGCAACAAGCTCGCCCTCACGCCCAGCATCTGTTGCAATGACAATCTCACGTACATCTTTGCGCACCAGCTGAGATTTAACGGCTTGAAATTGCTTACCCGTCTTTTTAATGATCACTAGCTTAAGTGGGGAAGGCAGCATTGGTAAATCCTCTAAGCGCCATGTTTTATAGTTATCCCCATAGCTTTCTGGATCAGCAAGTGTGACAAGATGCCCAAGCGCCCATGTCACAATATACTGATCTCCTTCTAAAAAGCCATTTCCTTTTTTATGACATTTCAACACTCTAGCCAAATCTCTGCCTACAGAAGGCTTTTCAGCTAGAACGACTATTTTACTCATAATAACATCCTTTCGAAAATCCGGTTTCCTTGTTCTATTATAGGGGTTATTGTACTTGAAATCTAATCCGATTCATTAAAAAGGGAGGCTTTTCTATTGGGGGGAACTAACAATTTCCATGTTGAGGGCCAAAATGTATCGATAAGTCCCTTCAAAAGCTGAAAATCTCCTTATCCAACTTTAATTGAAATAGAAGCTTCTATTGACCTTTTGAAGGGGACTTCTATCGATCCATTCGAAGTAGTACATCTACCTGTCAAAAAGAAGGTTTCCCAATCATGCACTACTTCATTTTATAGAATAATACTTACAATAATTGCTGATAAGACACTTACAAGCGTTGCGCCATACAATAAACGAAGGCCAAATCGAGCAACAACATTTCCTTGTTTTTCGCTTAACCCCTTTACTGCACCTGATATAATACCGATAGACGAGAAGTTAGCAAATGATACTAAGAATACGGATACAATTCCCAACGTTCTTTCACTAAATTGCGAGGCCATATCCGCTAAACTCATCATCGCAACAAATTCGTTTGTCACTAGTTTTGTTGCCATAATGCCTCCTGCTGACACGACCTCCGACGCTGGTATGCCCATAATAAATGCCAGCGGGGCAAACACATAGCCAAGTAATTGCTGAAATGTAAGGCCGAACATCATGTCAAATACATTATCAATTGCAGCCATTAATGCAACGAAACCAAGCAGCATAGCTCCTACGATTATTGCCACTTTAAATCCGTCTAAAATATATTCTCCCAACATTTCAAAGAAAGATTGTTTTTCTTCTTCCACTTCTAAAAAATCTTCTTTTGGATTTACCGTATACGGATTAATAATGGACGCAATGATAAATCCTCCAAATAAATTAATGACAATGGCGGTGACCACGTATCTCGGCTCAATCATAGTCATATAAGCACCAACTATGGACATTGACACTGTTGACATTGCTGAAGCACACAGTGTGTAAAGGCGGTTTGCCGGAAGGTGATCCAATTGTTTTTTAACCGTAATAAATACCTCAGATTGTCCAACAATTGCTGAAGCAACTGCATTATAAGATTCTAGTTTTCCCATCCCGTTAATTTTACTGAGTACAAACCCAATCCATCTCATCACGAAAGGCAGGATTTTAACATACTGAAGTATTCCAATTAATACTGAAATAAACACAATTGGAAGTAAAACCGTAAGAAAAAATGGCTGAGATCCTTCATTTGCGATCCCGCCGAAAACAAACTCTACCCCTGAATTTGCGTATTGAAGAAGTTTGTTAAATACATTCGCAATTGTATTAATAATAATAAATCCAAACTTTGTATTTAACAGGAGGGCTGCTAGAAGCAGCTGAATGACAACCATAAAAATCAATGGTTTATATTTAATTTGCTTGCGATTATTACTTGCTATAAAGGCTAACCCAAAAACGATGATTAAACCTAAGATTCCCAATAAATATTTCATAATCTCCTCCAAATAGTTAATATTATTATTTTTGTAAAACTTTCAAAAATAATACCCTAGCAGCAGCTCATTGATCACTTTGATAAGAAAAGTGCATGGCCTGTGCTTCGGAGCTAGACATAAAAACTAAGTACAAAAAATCGCCGTTTCAGTTAGCGAAAATGATTTATCGAGCAGACTAGCTTCCATTAAGCAAACCTACACTAATTTCTTTTGTAATCGGACGTCTGACTTCTATTCTCAACACCTCACGAAATAATTGGTCATTCTATTGATATATATATTTCAGATGTAAGATGTCTAACAACAATTGTAATTATACTTCATTGAATATGTAAACCCTTTCTCCCTTTTTGTTTAAATGGAAAATTTGGGGTAAAGTTAACAAACATAACCTTCATCTATTTCCAGTAGCACTTTGCCTAAAACAATAGTAGAATGAGGCAAGATACTGTTTTTACTCTTGGAGGGTTTAGAAAAAATGAGTCTACTTTCAATCGATAATCTCAGCCATAGCTTTGGTGATCGCACTTTATTTAAAGATGTTTCGCTTCGCCTATTAGCAGGTGAACGCGTCGGTCTTGTTGGTGCGAATGGTGTTGGGAAATCTACTTTAATGAACATTATTACAGGGCAGCTTATTTACGACACAGGCCGTGTCGAATGGACTCCAGGAGTTCGTTATGGCTACCTTGATCAACATACGGTTTTAACAAAGGGAAAAACAATTCGCGATATTTTAAACGATGCCTTTTTACCGCTTTTTGAGCAGGAGAAGGAATTAAATATGGTAACAGAAAAAATGGCTTCAGCAACACCTGAAGAGCTTGAGGACCTGCTTGAGGAAATGGCAAAAATTCAGGACCGTTTAGATGCAGGCGGCTTTTATTTATTGGATATGAAGGTGGAGGAAACGGCCAGGGGTTTAGGACTTGATGCGATCGGCCTTGATCGTGATGTTTCCGCACTCAGCGGCGGCCAGCGCACAAAGGTTCTACTTGCAAAGCTATTGCTTGAACAGCCTGATGTACTCTTGCTGGATGAGCCGACAAACTATTTAGATGTTGAGCATATTCGTTGGTTGAGCAACTATTTGAAGGAATATCCTTATGCCTTTCTATTAATCTCTCATGATACTGAATTTATGAATAGTGTCTCCAATGTCATCTTTCATTTAGAATTTTCTAAGCTGACGCGCTATACGGCAACCTATGAAAAATTCCTTGAGCTTGCAGAGATTAATAAAAACCAGCATCTGCAAGCCTATGAAAAACAGAAGGAATTTATTAAAAAGCAAGAGGATTTTATTGCTAAAAACAAAGCGCGCTACTCTACTACTGGACGTGCGAAGAGCCGACAAAAACAATTAGATCGACTTGAGCGAATTGACCGTCCGGAAACAGCGATTAAACCAACATTTGAATTTAAGGAATCAAGAGGCAGCAGCCGTTATGTGTTTGAAGCAAAGGATCTGGAAATTGGCTATGACCGACCACTGTTGCCTAAGCTTACGATGACAATTGAGCGCGGTGATAAGATTGCCATTGTCGGCTGCAACGGAATAGGAAAATCAACACTGCTAAAGACGATTCTTGGTAAAATTGAGCCAATAGGCGGAACAACCAATCGCGGTGATTTCCTGTATCCAGCATATTTTGAACAAGAGGTGAAAGCCGAAGCGATTACCCCGATCGATGATGTATGGAATGCCTTTCCACATCTTGATCAGCACCAGGTTAGAGCACTTCTAGCACGCTGCGGCTTAAAAAATGAACATATTTCCCGTCCGCTCACACAATTAAGCGGCGGCGAGCAAGCAAAGGTTCGCCTATGCAAATTGCTAATGAATGAAAGCAACTGGCTGTTATTTGACGAGCCGACAAACCACCTTGATGTTGTTGCAAAAGAAGAGCTAAAACGCGCAATCAAAGCCTATAAAGGAACAGTTGTCCTTGTCTGCCATGAACCTGATTTTTATGAGGATTGGGTAACAAAGGTTTGGGATATTGAGGAATGGGCGGAGAAGCAATAGGTTTTTCTAAACACAAGAAACGCTTGGATACTAATAATCTCCAAGCGTTTTGCTTTTCTGTATTATAAACCCCTACGCATTTATCCTTTCCAAAGCACGGGCAAGGGATGATGTTGTTGTTATATCTTCAAAATCCAATCCAAGCTGGATCGCTGTTTGCGCAATCTCCGGTCTTATGCCAGATAAAATAGATTTTACACCAAGAAGCTTTAATGCACTAATTAAATGGAAAATTTCATGGGCTACCATCGTATCAATAATGGCAACACCTGATAAATCGATACAAAGCTGCTCGATTCTTCTCTCAGCACATTGGGTTAACGTATTCTCTAAAATTAATTTCGCCCTCGCTGTATCAATATCGCCTATTAAAGGTAATAAGGCCGTGTTATTTTCGAGGGAAATAATCGGCGAGCTTAATTCATTGATCATTTGTTTTTGTGCTTCCAGCTGTTTTATTGTGTTTTTATGCGCTTCATCAATGTATATGTATATCGATAAATTCACGACTCTTCCGACAATTTCAATCCAATGAAGCAATTGATCCACGCTAATTTTATCCGTATTTTCTTGATAGAATTTTTTAATATAGGATAGATAAACATCCTTCGTATTATTAAATTCTCTGACAACATAATGGACAGGTGTCGTTAAATGCTTTTGGTCTCTGGCAAGCTCTTCGGACCATTTTTTAAATTCACTGAAAAAATGGGATTCTTCTTCAATAAAAAGCGTATGCAGGTGAAGAAAGTAATCCTGATTTTGTTCCTTTAAGGTTTGAATAATTTTAGGATCATGACTGGAATAAATGGATTCAGGGTCTTGATCATCAACCTTTTGATACCAGTCTTCTGACATTTGCCAAGAATTCTCTACTAAAAATTGATATAAATCACGGTTTCGATGCATGTATTGTCTCTCTCCCAAAACGTATTGTTTATTTTACAAGTGAATGTTTGAATGCGTAAATAACTGCTTGAGTTCGGTCCTGAACCTCAAGCTTGCTCAAGATGTTACTAACATGTGTTTTTGCTGTTTTTAAAGCAATAAACAATTCATCAGCTATTTCTTGATTTGTTTTGCCCTCTGCCATCAACATTAAAATTTCCATTTCCCTTGCTGTTAATTGTTCATGAGGGTGGGTTACATCCTTTTGCCGCATTTTCATCATCATTTTACCGGTTACCTCCGGCTCTAGAATCGATTGTCCATGATAGGTAGCACGAATTGCCCCTGCTATTTCGCTTGCCTTTGATGTTTTTAATAAGTAACTCGTTGCACCTGCCTCTAGTGCCGGATATACTTTCTCATCATCTAAAAAGCTTGTGACAATAATGATTTTCGCATCAGGCCATGCTTCAATGATTTGCCTTGTTGCTTCAATTCCGTCCATTTCCTTCATCACTAAATCCATTAATATAACGTCTGGGCGAAGATCCAGGCAAAGCTCCACACCCTTTTTGCCATTATCCGCTTCTCCAATGACCTCGATGTCCGGCTGAGCAGATAAATAGGCAGAAACCCCAATACGCACCATTTCATGGTCATCTACAAAAACGACTTTAATCATGTTCATCATCCTTACTTAAAAGTACAGGAACCTTTACCTCAAGACGGGTTCCCTTATTCTTTAAGCTCACAATCTTCAACGTGCCGCCAATTTCAACCGCCCTTTCATGCATATTTTGCAATCCGTAGGAACCAGTTTTTTCTTCCTCCACTTCAAAGCCCACACCATTGTCAGAAACACGCATAATCACAAAATCATCGCGCTTGATTAATAGGACATCAAGACTTGTTGCTTTTGCATGGCGCAGGGTGTTTGATACAGATTCCTGAAGAATCCGAAATAAATGATCCTCAACCCCTTTATCAAGAGGAATCGGCTCCACCTTCCATTTAATATTCATTGAAACCTTTTGCATTAATTCTACCAAAAGCTCTTGAACTCCTTCTTGAAGAGATTTCCCGTTTAATGCAGCTGGTCGCAAATGCAAAAGCAATGCCCTCATTTCAAGCTGTGATTGGTGAATGGTTTCTTCAATTAATTTCAGCTGCTTTGTCTCCCTGTCGTCTGATAATGGTCTTGACTCCGTAATCGCCGACATCATCATCGAGGCTGCAAAAAGCTGCTGACTGACTGAGTCATGAAGCTCGCGCGCTAAGCGATTTCTTTCCTGTGAAATCATCTCCTGGATTCTTTTTTCTTGATCCTCCGCTTTCTCATTTGCCAGCTTTTGCGATAGCTTTGTTTGCTCTAGCATATGCTTTTGAATGCTGTCAATTTTAACCCAAATTTCGTGGATCTCAGGAATGGCCGCCTGCGGTTCATCTGGAACCGGACGGCCCTTTTCCACTTCTCTTACAGCGGTTTCAACCATATGAAACTGCTTTTTCCAAAGGTATCCCGAAAATCCTCCGTAACAAACGCCTAGTAAAATGCTTAAACTAGGAACAATGTAAATAAAGGGTAAATCCATGACCGTCCTCACCCAAAGTGAACTCCAGCTTTCCAAAGGATAAGCAATAAAGAACAACACCGAAAGGAGAAGGAATAGGACAAGCGAAAAAATCGCACCAATAAGAATTTGCCGCTGCATGATGGTCATACCCGCTTCACCTCAAGCTTCCCTGTAATCATCGAGGTGATAAGCTTTACTTTCTGTTCGGCTTGTTCATATTCAGCTGTTTCATAAACCATTAGCTCATTAATGACTCTTTCCTCTTGATCTTGTAATATCGTTACAGTTCCAGCCAAAATAGAATGGTTAACATGAACGCCAACCTCATAAGGAACGAGAATTTGCACATTTCCAATCAAGCTTCTAATGGAAATAATCGCCTCGCTATTCGGTAATACGGTATCACTTAAATCGATAACTGTATTCCCTACTCCAACCTGAATATTGACATCATCCCATTCATATACATGTTCCGGTGATTTTTGACTGCCAAAGAATTTATTATCAAATATCTTTTGTCGCTTTATAAAACGGTCAGACCTTGTTTCAGATTCAGACCCATCATCTACAATGATCGGCTTAATTTGCTTAGGCTGCTTCTGCGATTGGAAAAATTGAACGATAAGATACAGAAGAACAACACAGAGAAAGTAACGAAAGGTGATCATATTTAACACCGTTACAATGAGCCAGATCCAACCGATCCAAAAGAAGATCTTGCCCATCATTCGCGGCTTCCACTTCTTCCCTAAATAAATACAGCCAATCGATAAAACAAATGTAATAATTAGACCGCCATTAAAAAACGAAACCTCTAACAGAAGAAGGAGAATTCCAATTAAAAGAATCCAGTTTACATAATCTGATTTCATATTTTTCAACATAAGATGTCTCCTCCTTCCATTAAAACTAAAGCGTTAGCAGCTTGGTAAGCCATATGCAAATAAGACGCTTCATAATAGAAAGAAAGAAATTTCTCTTCAATTATGAAACCTCCTATAATGGTTAAGAAATGCGCAAGGCGCTTAGCATTCGGCGACAAGCATAAGGCGAATTGGAATAGAAGGTGTTCTTTACCTTCAATTCCTATTTGACTAGACCCAAGAGCCGATGGCGCCTGGAGCTAGACACTAAAACTAAGTACAAAAAGTTATACTTTAAACTTTAAATAAGGCGCAGAAACCTACGCCTTATTAGGATACCATATTTTTTATGATGAAATAGAAGCGGTTTGCTCATTTTCTAGCTGCTTTTCAAGCTGGGCAATGCGGGCATCAATCGTATTGCGGTGATAGGCAGAATTCACTTGATGCTCTAAGCGATCAAGATAGCTTTCCATTTCTTCAAATCTGGAGAATGCCTTTGTCGAATAGCTATTGTTCTCAACCACTTTATTCATGCGATGGTGCGCGCGGGCGATATTTTCTCTGCCCATTAGCTCCATTCTCTTAAGATGCATATCCTTTAGCTTATGCTTCATTTCAGCATACTTTTGTTCTAACTCTTCAAGCTGGCGATTTGTTTGCTCGCCTGACTCTTTTAAGCGTGCGATTCGCTCCTCATAATATGTTTGCTCTTTAACAGCAAATTCATAAAGCTCTGTTTCCCCTGCTTTCGAAGCAATTTCAGCTTGATATTTACGCTTTTCAGCTAAATTCACAGCCTCCTTATACTCACGGCGAAACTCTTCTTTTAATAAATATTGACGCTCTACCAGTTGACGAACCTTTTCCGTTTCATTCTCACATTGTCTTAAATAATGATTAAGTACTGAAATTGGATTTTTTTGTTCCTTTTGGTCCAAAGCTTCATGTAAATCAGCTGCAATCGTATCTTTTATTCTTGTAAATAGATTAGCCATTATATTCTCTCCTTTAATGTTGATATTGAACTCTTTATTTCCTTGCCAAATTGGCAAACCCGCCAATTGGTTACTAAGTGAATTAGTAATTCCCTTTTAATTCATTCCACTCTTTTTCAAAATTCGTGAATGGATCATCATCTTCGACAAGTTTTGCTTTCGCTGGTTTTTTCCAGTTTTTATAGACCACATATAAAACATACACGGCAACAAATCCTAAAATAGCTGGCAGATTTGAAGCAGATGCGAACAATGCAATAACGCCAATGATCGCTAATACAACTTTATTGAAGGTTGAGTTTGTTTTAATAAAGCCTTTGTATGCAAAGTACATAATTATAAGGCTAATCGCTAAAGCAATCATTGGGGCAAGATTTGACAGCAACACAATCACTGCCACCCCGCCTAAAAGTAAGTAACCAAATTTCTTCATGTCTTTTTCCTCCTTTCAACAATGTGTTCGTTTCTATGTCTCTATCTTATCTACTTTTCATTATCCCTATAACGAGCGCAGGCTTTATTTTCATCTAAGCCTTGAGACGTAGTGCTTCATATATGTGGAATTTCCTTTTTCAACCAGACCTTTTTAGCATTTAGGTTTTTTTTAGGTGAATTTGGTGAAAATTAGATGTATAAAGTGATTGCTTTAAAGGAGGGTCTTGATATGACCAATGAATTTCCTCAGGGAAAAATGCCATATGACGTAGAACCATTTTGGAGAAAGTCAGCAACGCTTCCTAGCTTTCCCCCTCTAAAAATTGATACTGAGGTAGATGTTGCTATTGTAGGGGGCGGAATAACAGGTATTACTACCGCCTATTTATTAACGAAGCAAGGATTTAAGGTTGCTGTTATCGAAGCCAGCCAGGTGCTTAACGGTACAACGGGGCATACAACGGCAAAGGTCACTGCCCAGCATGGACTGATCTATGATGAACTTATTCAGCATATGGGTGAAGAAAGAGCAAAGCAATATTATGACGCGAATGAAGATGCGCTGCAATTTGTTCGTCAAACGATTCAAGAGTTGAAAATTGACTGTGATTTAACAGAAGAGGACGCCTATATGTATGCGGTAAGTGATGAGTATGAGCGTAAAATTACGAAGGAATACAATGCATATCAAAGGCTCGGCATCCCAAGTGAATTTAAAAAGGACATTCCATTACCAATTGATAGTAAGGGTGTTCTGGTCATGAAAAACCAAGGGCAATTCCACCCGTTAAAATATTTAACAGGCCTTGTAAATGAAATCACAAACGCTGGCGGGGAAATCTATGAGCAAACAACAGCGATTAATATTGATGAAAATACGCCAAAGCCAATGATTATTACCCGTGAAGGCCGCCGTATTACTTGCAAGTATGCGATCTCCTGCTCACATTTCCCATTTTTTGATGGGAAAGGATTTTATTTTACGAAACTACATGCTGAACGCTCCTATGTATTAGGTGTATTAACGAAGCACGATTTCCCCGGAGGCATATACTATAGCGCGGATTCACCTGCCCGTTCCTTACGATATACGCCAATGGACGGGAAAAAGCTTGTATTAATTAGTGGTGATGGTCATAAAACAGGCCAAGGGACATCAACACATAAGCACTATAAAGCCCTTGAAGAATTCGGGGAGTCTGTATTAGGTATTGAGGAAATCAAATATCGCTGGTCTGCACAAGATCTTTATACCCTTGATAAAGTGCCGTATGTTGGAGCCATTACCTCCAATAAGCCAAATATCCTCGTTGCAACAGGCTACCGAAAATGGGGAATGTCAAATTCAACGGCTGCTGCCAAATTACTTACCGATCTTGTATTAGAAAGGGAAAATCCGTACAAAGATTTATATGATCCTTCCCGTTTTTATGCCGATCCGAGCATCAAAAAATTCCTTATGCAGAATTTAGATGTAGCCGGTCATTTAATCGAAGGGAAAATTGATATAGCAGACAAACGGATTGAAGATATAGGAAATGATGAAGGATCTGTCGTGGTCGTAAACGGCAAACGTGCCGGCTGTTATAAAGACGCAGATGGAAATATCAACTTAGTTGACACAACCTGTACCCATATGGGCTGTGAGGTTGAATGGAACAGCGGTGACCGTACTTGGGACTGCCCATGCCACGGCTCAAGATTTTCTTTACAAGGTGATGTCATTGAAGGACCTGCTAAGAAACCATTGAAAAAAGTTGATTTGAATTAAATACGTTACAAATAAAAGAGGGACATCTGGAACTGTCTCTCTTGTTGTTTATTTTTAACAATGAAAATAGACTCCTCACTTATCATGTTAATCCCTAATCTGGATAAACTAAAACCAACATTGTTAATAAGGAGTTGATTCAACATGAACAAGCCAAATCAAACTAAACAATCTGTGAATTCCCACAAAGGGAAGATTTACCAAAGAAAATCCGAAGCACTCTCTGAGTACAACATTAACTTGCCCGAGCAACCAGTACCCCAGCCAAAGGATTATGAGGATATCGAATATTAACAATATGTACAATGGATGATGACATTCATTATGGCCATTATTAAAAGTGATTCTTTTAATTTGTCTGGTAACAGTTAGGAAATTCTACCAGCAAAAAGGCTGAATCAATAAGATTTACCCTTTTCATTGACGAGCATCTATTGATTACAGCCTTATTCTTTATCCATTTGTTACGACTAAATCAGTCTTTTTTTCTAACGCTTCCTCAAAAGGTCGATCGTTATGGCTACTATAGATTCCAGGATTAAGCCCATTATTTGCAGCCGCCAGCCATGCCGGTTTACTTAAACAAGTGATATTGATTGTTGGATCAATTGACTGATTCGAAATACCATATAGTGCCGCTTGCTTCATAAATGTATGAACTGCATCGCTTGTTGGAAAAACAATCGATGTAATCGACGCATCCTCAATTGACCTTCGAATGATGGCTTCATACTTCTCATCAATTGACGTTTGATACACACCTGCATAATCATGTTCACCATATTTCTCAAGCTTCCACCTTTGTTCACTATTTTCGTTTGCACCAATGATCAATAAGCTTCCGTCATGATCCATCTCTTCTACAAAGCTTGCGAATAGTCCGAAGTTTTCCAGCAGAGCAATGGATGATGGCTGTTTAACAAACAGTTTTGCGTGTAGTTGACGAATGTCGATTCTGTACTTCCTTAAAAGGCTGAAAAAATGGGTCACTGCCTCTGTAGTAGTGAACAGCATTCGTTTATAGGTTACCAGCTTTTTTCTAATCGTGATCTCCAAGGTTCCTTCATCGATTTTCCACTTAGGAAATTCAATGACATCAGCACCTTGATCAGCAAACCCATTTGCCATGCTTTCCTCTTCAGCACTTCCACTAACATAAAGGATTTGCTGTCCAAATAACGGTTTTTTCTCAAACCATTTGCCTTTTTCTCTTGTTGCTACAATATCACCGACTAAGGTAATCGCCGGGTTTTCAATGTTTTCCTCCCTGACCTTTTCCACAATGGTAGAAAGCGTACCTACGACACTTTTCTGCCTGCTCCATGTCCCCCAGCGAATCACGATGACCGGTGTATCCGCCGCTTTTCCGTGACGAATTAGGTTGTCACAAATATGCTCTAAGTTGGATACTCCCATATAAAAGGCAATCGTTTTGACACCTCTTGCAAGTCCTTCCCAATCGATATCAGGCTTACCGTTCTTTGACTTATCGTGTGCCGTGACCATCGCAAATGATCCTGCGAAATCTCGATGTGTAACAGGAATACCTGCATAAAGAGGAGCAGCAATACCTGAGGTGATCCCAGGTACAATTTCATAGGGTATTTGTTTATCCGCAAGAGCCTCAGCTTCTTCACCAACTCTGCCAAAAACACTAGGATCTCCGCCCTTCAGTCTGACAACTGTATAGCCGGCCAACGCTTTTTCAATTAGTGTATTATTGATTTCATCCTGCCTCATAAAGTGGCGATTAGGAAGCTTGCCGCAATAAATAAGTTCACAATTTGTTGGTGCATATTCAAGGAGATTTGGGTTCACTAAACGATCGTACAGGATTACATCCGCTTGTTTAATGGCCTTGATTCCCTTTAGGGTAATTAGCTCACGATCCCCTGGACCAGCACCAACTAAATATACCTTTCCTTTTCCCATTTTCTTCTTCCTCCCTTAGCTTCTTTTTCCTTTTTAAAGTAAGGGAAGTGCGCTCTCTCTATATGCATAGCGATTCTATGCTAACCTTACTTTTTGTTTTAGGCTGTATTCATAAACTTTGTTGCTTTTAGGATAAAGTTATCATTTCAAAATAATTGTGCCTCTTGAAGAGAGAGGTTAGAGATGAAATTTGAAGCAATCGGATAATCACCGATTGCCTCATTTCAACATTCTAATCTATTTAAAATGCAACAATATTTTAGAAAAAAGCCACTTATATTATGCTGATCAAATTAAGAGAAAAACTTCTCCCTCTTCAATAATCGTTTCATAGGTTTTGACACAGCCAAAATCCGGCTCTTGGACCTTTCCATCCTCAAGGCAAATTTTCCAGTCATGCATCGGACAGAATACATGCTCACCGCTAACGATTCCTTCACTTAATACTCCGCCTTTATGAGGGCATTTATTTTCAATGGCTTTAATCGTACCATTTGAAAGCTTAAAGACAGCCACTTCTTTGTCCTTTTCCAGTTGAACGGTTTTCCCGACACGCTCTGGCAGTTCCAAAAAGGGACCAACATACACCTTCGTTTTTGTCATTTCCTTCATGTCCAACTTCCTCCCTCTTTACAAAATATTCTGTTATTTGTTGCTATACGTTGTTAAAAGAACTGCTTATTGTTTTCGTTCAAACAATTAAATGCCAACCGTTTCAAATAGTTCTTTTGTGGTCTTCTTATCTTCAATAATTTCTTTCCATGGATCTCTGTATACAGATAATGTTTCATCCATCCGTGCATTTAACTCCTGACGCTTGTTTTTGTCATCAAGCACTGATCTTACATGGTCTAAGCCAACACGTTCGACCCATGCCGATGTACGCTCTAAATAATTTGCCGTTTCACGGTAATATTGGAGGTAAGCACCTGTAATCTCCATTGCTTCATCATCTGTTTTTACTTTGTATAACAAGTCGCCTCCGCGAACATGGGTACCGCCATTTCCGCCAATGTAGATTTCCCATCCGCCATCGATTCCGATAAACCCAATATCTTTAAAGCCTGACTCAGCACAGCTTCTCGGACATGCCGATACAGCCATTTTTACTTTATGAGGAGTTTGCAAGCCTTCAAATTTCTTCTCTAGTCTGATCCCTAAGCCCATAGAATCTTGTGTACCGAAGCGGCAGAATGTTTCACCAACACATGTTTTGACTGTCCGCAGCGATTTTCCATACGCATAACCAGAATTCATATCTAGATCCTCCCATACCTTTGGAAGATCATCCTTTTTCACGCCAAATAGGTCAATACGCTGTCCGCCCGTTACTTTTACTAAAGGAATTTCATATTTGTCCACAACATCTGCAATTTTGCGCAATTCTTCTGCATTTGTCACACCGCCGTACATTCTTGGTACAACTGAGTATGTTCCATCCTTCTGAATATTTGCGTGCATACGCTCATTGACAAAACGTGATTCTCTTTCATCCTGATATTTCGTCGGATTCACCATGCCTAAATAATAGTTTAAAGCTGGTCGACATTTTGAGCAGCCTTCTGCTGTTCCCCAATCTAGGACATTCATTACTTCTCTAACATGTGTTAAGCCTTTCGCTTTAATTTCTTCGACTACTTCATCTCTAGAAAGTGTTGTACAACCGCAAATCGCTTCTTTCTGCGAGGAAGCATCGAATTCAGATCCAAGTGTCAGCTGAAGAACATCTGCCACTAAAGGTTTACAGCCACCACATGAACGGGAAGCACTTGTGCAAGCCTTAATGGCATCAACTGATGTACAGCCCTTCTCTTGAATCGCTTGAACAATGGCACCTTTTGAGACCCCATTACAACCGCAGATAATTTCATCCGCACTCATTGAAGCAACAAGGCTCTCCCCTGTTTCGCCGCCGATTGGCTGGAGAATGCTGACCTTTTCTGTATCTGAAATATCCGCTTCCTTTTTAATCATAGAGAAAAGGCGATTTCCTTCTTTACTGTCTCCGAATAAAACAGCCCCAACGATTTTGTTTCCTCTTAAGACAATCTTTTTATAGATACCATCCTGCTCATCAAAGATTTTCAGCGATTTTTTGTCATCGCCTTCCATAAAATCACCAGCTGAGAATACTTCCACACCTGAAACCTTTAATTGCGTAGATAATACAGATCCTTTATACCCCTCTGTTTCTTTTCCGCAGATGTGGGATGCCAGTACCTTTGCTTGCTCATATAATGGAGCGACAAGGCCATATGGAATGCCATTATGTTCAGCACATTCACCAACAGAATAAACATGCGGCAGATCTGTTTGCAGATAATCATTAACGACAATCCCTCTATTTACTGCGATACCGCTATTCTTAGCTAGCTCGATATTCGGCTTAATACCTACAGCCATTACCACTAAGTCTGCTTCAAGATGGGTGCCATCCTTAAACTTTAATCCCTCAACACGATCTTCTCCATAAATCTCTACTGTTGCTTTTTCTAATAAAAATTTCATCCCTTGATTTTCAAGCTCTTTTTGCAAAAGTCTTCCTGCTGTTTCATCAAGCTGGCGTTCCATTAATGTTGGTGCTAAATGAACAACATTAACATCCATTCCTAAATTTAATAGGCCGCGGGCTGCTTCTAATCCAAGCAAGCCTCCACCAATAACGGCAGCCTTTTTATATTTTTTAGATGCTTCAAGCATAATGTCAGTGTCCTTAATATCACGGAAAGCTGTAACACCTTCTTTATCAGCACCTGGAATCGGAAGGATAAAGGGTACAGATCCCGTTGCGATAATTAGTTCATCATATGGTAAAATTCGGCCTTTATCGGACTCAACCACCATCTTATCCGGATTGATTTTTGTGACGGTTTCTCCCGTATAAAGCGTTATATTATTTTCTTCATACCAATCCCAGTCATTTAACGTGATATCCTTTACCTCGGTGTCACCCTGCAGCACCTTCGATAATAGGATTCGATTATAGTTTGGATGCGGCTCACTCCCAAAGATTGTTATTTCAAATAAGTCGTTTGAAATCTTTAGGATTTCTTCGATTGCTCTTACGCCGGCCATTCCGTTTCCTATTAAAACAAGCTTCTTTTTTTCCACCTGATTTTCCTCCCCTTGGAAAGTTTCTTCTACTATAGCACGGTAAAATTAATTATTTTACATACATGTTAGGTTTTCTAACATGGTTTTATTTTCTAACTTATAGGCTCCCTAAACTTACCTAGTGTAAAAAAGAGGCACGATTCGCACCTCGAAAACTAGCAATCTATTTGTATTCAGCCTATTAAACAGGTTTTATTTTAACAGCACTTACTTTAAATCCAGGCATGCGGCAATAAGGGTCAAGTTCCTCGCCGACTAGTAAGTTAACATTTTGGCTATCCGCCCAGTGGAATGGTACAAAAACGGTATCTTGTCTGATTTTTTCCGACCATCTGCTTCTAACAACAATGCTGCCTCTCTTTGAAGAAACCATTACTAAACGATGATTCTCAATGTTATATTTCCTAGCAGTCTCTGGATGGATCTCAAGATAGGACTCAAAATTCCTTGCTGCCAAAGCCGCACTCTTTCTCGTTTGCACTCCTGTTAAATAATGTGACATCACTCTGCCCGTTGTTAAATAGAGCGGATACTCTTCATTTGGTTTTTCCTTTGGCACTTCTGGAGTATTTGGGACAGCAATCATTTTCGCTTTCCCATCCGGGTGGGCAAATGATTGTTCAAATAATCGTTCTGTTCCTTTATGCTCCAGATCTGGACACGGCCAAAGAATTCCTTGTTCTTTTCTAATTCGCTCATAGGTAATGCCATAATAATCAGCGATTCCGCCCCGGCTTGCGATTCTTAATTCATTAAAGATGTCCTCAGCCTTTGTATAGGAAAAATACTTCTCTTTCCCAAGTGCTTTTGCAATTTCACAAAGGATTTGCCAATCATGTTTTACTTCTCCTGGACAAGGACGACTAGCTTCCCTAAGGGTAACTCTGCCTTCAAGATTGGTCATGGTTCCTTCATCCTCAAGATAAGAAGATGCCGGCAAAATGAGATCTGCTAATTTGGCCGTTTCTGATACAAACAAATCGACAGCGACTAAGAACTTGAGCTTTTTTAACGCCGCTTTTACAAAGTTTGCATTTGGATTGGATACAACTGGATTTGAACACATGAGAAACATTCCCGTAATTTCGCCTTCTTCAATTTTTTTGAACATCTCAAATGCGGAAACACCTTTTCCAGGCAGCTCATCCTTATCCACACCCCATACTTTGGCAATATAGGCGCGATGCTCTTCATTCTCGATTAATCTGTAGCCCGGCAGCTGATCAGCTTTTTGCCCGTGCTCACGGGCACCTTGCCCATTTCCTTGCCCAGTAATGGCACCATAACCAGAGTACGGCTTACCAATTTTGCCTGTAGAGATAAGAATATTCAGTAAATTCCTCACAGCAGTGGTTCCGTCTATTTGCTGTTCTACTCCCCTTGCTGTAAAAATCATCCCAGATTCTTCACTGGCAAATTTAGTGGCTGCAAGCCGAATATGCTCCACAGAGACACCAGTCATCTCAGAAATTTCCTCTAGTGATAAAGATGTGACATACTCTTTAACATCTTCAAATCCTGTTGCTCTTTCATTAATGAACGCTACATCATGGAGATTTTCCTCAATAATCACCTTTAGCATTCCATTTGCCAAGGCTGCATCCATTCCTGGCTTGACCTTTAAATGCAAATCAGCAATCTCAGTTGTGCCTGTTTCACGAGGGTCAATCGCAATAATATAGGCTCCGTTTTCCTTCGCTTTCTCAAAATATGGCATAATCGTCGGCTGACATTCTGCGATATTTGTGCCAGCTAAAATAATCACTCTTGTATGCGGCACCTCTGATAGCGCATTGGTTAAGCCGCGGTCTAAGCCAAAGGTTTGGTTTGCTGCAGTTGCTGCAGCGGACATGCATAGGCGGCCATTATAATCGATATAACGTGTTTTTAGTGCTACCCTGGCAAACTTGCCTAGTAAATACGCTTCTTCATTTGTAATAGAAGCACTGCCGTATACCGATAAAGCATTTAAGCCATCCTCAGCTTGAATCCTCGTAAACTGTTCTTTTATATGTGCAATGGCTTGTTCCCACGAAATCCTCACAAACTCGCCATTCACCTTTAATAATGGGTGCAAAATCCGATCCTGATGGAAGGGATGCTGATGGGCATTCAGACCTTTTATACATAGCCTTCCTTCTGATGTAGGATTGTCTTTGCCCACTGTCGTGTACTTTTTCCTTGTCACAACCGACTGCTCAATTAATTGCATTTTGCATTGCATACTACAAAACGGACATTGCGTATCATACACCTTTTCTGATTGAACCTCTTGCTGCTTTGTCCGGAAGTATTTCAATAATAATTCGGTCAAGACAATTCCCCCCTTACTCTCGAAATCTATATTAATTCATCATTTCAAAATGGTCTTCTGTGCATATGGAAGCAATTCCGCTTCCATTCTGCTTATGAGCTGATCCCGCAAGTGTACTTCAAATAAAACTTCTCTTATATGAATTAGACCGACTCTCTCGATCCAATCACTAATTTGTTCAAGATAATTGGCCGTTTCCCGGTAATATTGAACAAAACCGCAAATCAATGTTTTTGCTTCTTCCGAGTCACCCGCCACCGTAAATAATTCTCCTTTTTTCAAGGCAGGACTTTGGCTTCCGCCTACGTAAATCTCCCAGCCCCGCTTATCACCGATGATGCTGATATCCTTTGTGATCATTTCTGTCTCTCTATGCTTACAAGCTGATACACCTAATACAACGCGATGAGGTGTCAGCAAAAATTCCATGTCCTTTTCCAGTTCAATCGCGAGTTGCAAGGCTTGCTCCTTATGACAATGGCAAACAGGGTCACCAAAAAACGTGTTTACATGCTGGATCGTATTGCCATGTGTAGGACTCATTCGTACATTCAATTCTGAACACACAGCTTGAACATATTCTTTTTTGATTCCCTTTAATTGGATCTTTTGTTCAGGGGTAATCCCCACATCTGTTATTTGGTATTTTTTCATAATACTAGAAATCTGGTTAAGCTCCGCAGCATTTAATAACGCTCCATACATTTGTGGAATGATCGAATAAGTACCATCCTTTTGCAGCTGAGCCCCTGCACTTCCATTCATATAGAATGGTTCATTCAAACCTTCATTATCTGGATAAATCATCGCTAAATAATAATTGATGGCAGGAACACAGCTTGAACAGCCGTCCCTTTCTTTCCAGTTAAGCTCTAAAAATACCTCCCGGAGTGACTTAAGGTTTCGTTGCTGTATCTGTACGACAACCTCGTCCTCCGTTAATGCAGTACAACCGCATAAGGACTTTTTCTCAATTACCTCATCACATTCATCGCTGTGAATATAGGCAAGCAGATTCGTTACCAGCGGCTTACATCCGCCGCAGGACCCTGAAGCTTTTGTACATTGCTTCACTTGTTCAACCGTTGTTAAACCCTTCTGCTGAACAGCCTCGATAATCGCTCCTTTTGAAACTCCGTTGCAATTACAAACAATTTCGCTTACCTTCATCGCCTTTACATGTGAGGTGTTATTACCAGCTGAATGGAGAAGATTGCGTTTCTCATCGTCGTTTACATGCTTTCTTTTCACGATCATGTCTAGTAGTTTGGATTGATCTGCCGTCTCCCCAAATAACACTGCACCGACAATGATATCTCCGCGAAAAACCATTTTTTTATAAACCTCTTCCATTTCATTGAGCATCGTTAACGATTTCGTTGCTGTATCTTCACCAAATTCCCCAACAGAAAACAGATCGATTCCCGGTACCTTTAAGCTTGTTGATAAAACAGAACCCTTATATCCTTCTACTTCCAGATCACATATATGCTTAGCAAGCACCTGCCCTTGCTCATACAACGGTTTGACCAAGCCATAGATCACACCTTTATGCTCTACACATTCACCGACAGCATATATATTTGGATAATCTGTCTGCATGAAATCATTGACGATAATTCCCCGATTTGTCTGTATTCCGCTGCTTTTTGCAAGCGAGATATTCGGAATGACACCAACTGCCATGACAACAAAATCTGCCTCTATATCAGTCCTATCTGTAAAATAGAGTCTTTCGACTTTATTATCACCAGCAATTTCTTTCGTGACCTTCCCTAGAAGGAACTCAATTCCTTGCTGTTCCAATTTCCTTTGCAGCATTCTCGATGATGTTTCATCAAGCTGGCGCTGCATCAAATAATCCATATTGTGAATGACCGTTACATCGACTCCTAAATTCAACAAACCCCTCGCTGCCTCAAGCCCCAGCACACCGCCGCCAATCACAACAGCTTTTTTATGTTGCTTTGAGGTGTTTATAATGGTTTTGCAATCCTCTATCGTCCGAAAGTTGATGACCCCTTCCTTTTCAACGCCAGGGATTGGCAGCATAAAAGGCAATGACCCTGTTGCTATGATCAGCAGGTCAAATGGTACAATCCGGTCTTGATCTGTTAAGATCACATTGTTATCAGGATCAATTTTGATCGCCGTCTCACCGGAATAGAGCGTGATGTTGTTTTGCTCATACCAATCCTGCCCATTAATCGTAATATCCTCAATTGATGCCTCACCCTGCAAAACCGATGATAGCAAGATTCGGTTATAGTTCAGGTGCGGCTCACTCCCTATGATTGAAATGTCAAATGCTTCTGAATTATGCTTTATGATTTCTTCGACACAGCGGACACCCGCCATACCATTCCCGATTACAACCAGTTTTCGCTTCATTTAAAACCCTCCAGCATCAATGGTCTGACCTTATCGAATGATTTCATTATTTCATATTCTTTCTACTATTAACTTATTGTTGTCATATTTCCTTACACAGAATATTCTGGAATGAATCCACTTAAAGAACTTCCTTCCCTTAGTGTCATATTAACTAATTTTCCGCGTCATATTTCCTGACAGGTAACTTTTCGATTAAAAATCCACCACTTATAATGTGGCTATGTTCAAAAAACTGAAAATTATAACAAATTTTGTCGTATCGAAAGGAGTAATGGTATGAAACTATCCGATTTAAAAACTAGCGGACACCCGAAGACACTTTTTTCTTCCTTTTTGTATTTTGATGTGAGCTTTATGATTTGGGTTATTCTTGGCGCCCTTGGTGCTTTTATCACCCAGGATTTTGGTTTATCGCCATCACAAAAAGGATTGGTTGTGGCTGTTCCAATCCTTGCAGGGTCTTTCTTTCGAATTGTAATGGGAATCTTAACGGACCGAATGGGACCAAAGAAAACAGCCATTCTAGGCATGATCATTACAACGATTCCGCTTCTATGGGGATTTTTGGCAGGTAATACAATGTCTGAGCTCTTTATGATCGGTATTCTATTAGGGGTTGCCGGAGCAAGCTTTGCTGTCGCTTTACCAATGGCAAGCAGATGGTATCCACCTCATCTTCAAGGTTTAGCCATGGGGATTGCCGGGGCAGGAAACAGCGGTACCTTACTCGCTACTTTATTCGGTCCCCGATTAGCTGAAAATTTTGGCTGGCATGTCACAATGGGAATGGCTCTGATTCCTTTGCTTATCACATTTGTCGTTTTCATCCTACTTGCAAAGGATGCGCCAACACAGCCGGCACCACAGCCGCTGGCCAATTATTTTAAAGTTTTCGCTTATCGCGATACATGGTTTTTCTGTTTGCTTTATAGCGTTACATTTGGGGGATTTGTTGGATTATCGAGCTTTTTGAGCATGTTTTTTGTTGATGAATACAATTTAACCAATGTCCAAGCAGGAGATTTTGTGACACTTTGTGTGGCCGCTGGGAGCTTTTTCAGACCGGTAGGCGGATTTATTTCTGACCGAATTGGCGGTGTAAAAGTTTTATCCTTCTTATTTATCGGTGCAGCGCTATGTATGATTGGTGTTAGTCAGCTGCCGCCATTATTCGCGATAACCGCCCTTTTATTTGTTGGTATGATGTGCCTTGGCATGGGAAATGGCGCTGTTTTCCAATTAGTTCCTCAACGTTTCCAAAAGGAAATTGGAATGGTCACTGGAATCGTAGGTGCTGCCGGCGGTATTGGCGGTTTCTTTTTACCAAATATTTTAGGGACTTTAAAGGAGGTGACTGGTTCTTACGCTTCAGGATTTATTACCTTTGCTGCAATTGCATTAATAGCCTTTGGAATCTTGTTATTAGCAAGTTATTCTTGGAAAAAATCATGGAATTTAAAAAGCGATGCTGTAAAAATTTAAACGTGTATGAGACGCTTCCATCCCTTGGTCGAATAGGCCAAGGGTTTTTTATTTTTATACTTAGTTTTTATGTCTAACTCCAGCGCCTAGCCCCTCATGACCTTGAGGGACTAAGCGCTGGAGCTTTTCTGATGTAGTTTTATCAAAATTTATTGAAAGAGCGGTTTTACTTATCCATTTACTTTACAAATTTCTATATTCTGTTATCATAAATAAGTCTGATATATTTACCTAGGTAAATAAATTGAGGTGAACAAATTGGAAAACACAAACAAGTTATTTCATCTTCTTTATCAAAAGACTCGTTTAATGACGAAAGAGCTGAATGAGCATTTACAAAAACATGACTTATATAGTTCGCAGTGGACGATCCTCTATTGTTTAAAAAATAATGGGCCGATGACCCAAAGTGATATTTGGCGTTACTTGCTTGTTGAAGCACCAACGATCACAAGAACGCTTGTGAAGCTAGAGGAAAGCGGCTGGGTAATGCGGACACAAGGAAATGATAAACGGGAACGGCTTGTATCATTGACAGAAAAGGCGAAAAACATGCTGCCGATTATTGAGCAAGAAGTCAAAACTTTTGAGCAAAAGATGATAAAGCATTTAACAGATGAAGAGCAAGATTATTTTTTCAACATATTAAACAAATTAGGAACGTTAACAATCGAAAAGGGGGAATGAGTCCAAATGACTGAAGGAAAAAAAGAACCGATTTGGACAAGGAACTTTATTAGTACATCTTTAAGCAACTTTTTTATCTTTATTGCCTTTTATGGCTTACTAACATCTCTGCCTATCTATGTCGTCGACGAACTTCATCGTTCTGAGGTAGACGCAGGACTGATTGTCACCATTTTCCTTTTATCTGCCATTATTGTTCGCCCATTTTCAGGGAAGCTTCTCGATGACTTTGGCAAAAAGAAAATGTTAATGATCAGCCTTATTTTCTTTACACTATGCTCGTTTTTATACTTATGGATTGATCAATACTTTTTATTACTGGTATTGCGTTTCTTCCAAGGAATTTGGTTTAGTATTGCCACAACAGCAACAGGGTCGATTGCCGCAGATCTAGTACCAATCAAAAGACGCGGTGAAGGACTTGGCTATTTTGTCATGTCAACGAATCTTGCGGTTGTTTTTGGTCCAATGATTGCCCTTACGTTAATACAAACCGCTTCCTTTACCATACTCTTTCTTGTATTTGCCTTACTAATTACAGTAGGTGTTATCTTTACAGCGACAAGCAAAATTGATGAAAAGCATGTTAAGACAGCTAGGAAACGACTGCAGGCTTCAGATTTAATCGATCAAAAAGCACTTCCCATTGCTTTTGTTGGAAGCTTAGTCGCGATCGCATATTCAAGTGTCCTTTCGTTTTTATCTATTTATGCACAGCAGCTTGATTTATTAGATGCGGCAAGCTTTTTCTTCGTAGTCTTTGCTGTTGTTATGCTAGTGGCTCGTCCATTTAGCGGCCGTTTATTTGATTTAAAAGGACCGCATATTATCATCTATCCAGCATTGGTTTTATTTATGATAGGATTAATTTTATTAAGTATTACTGAGACATCCTTCATGCTTCTTTTATCAGGAGCCTTTATCGGACTGGGCTATGGAACAGTAGTCCCT
This sequence comes from uncultured Metabacillus sp., assembly GCF_947503125.1. Lineage (GTDB taxonomy): Bacteria > Bacillota > Bacilli > Bacillales > Bacillaceae > Metabacillus. The sequence goes on along the minus strand of NZ_CANNCR010000006.1, from coordinate 145,874 downwards.
TCTCTGCAAACACTTGCTGTTCAAGCTGCTGACCGCAACAGAAGCGGTCATGCAACAGCAACATTTTTCACTCTCTTTGATTCAGGAATTGCCGCCGGCTCTTATATTTTAGGCATGATTGCTACACAGCTTGGATACGGTCATTTATACTTTTATACCGCGATCTTTATGCTTGTCGTTATAGCCGTTTATAAATTGGTGTTACATCGAAAAAAAGAAGCGCCTGCTTTACAACTGAAGCAATCAAATGGATAAACTGTAAAAAGAGGACTGCCTCATCTTTTTGAGTCAGTCCTCTTGCTTTTGATAGTAGTGAACAAGCGCAATTATTGCACTGCCCATCCGTTCTTCTTCTGGGACAACAATTCTTGTAATCCCAACTTCGCGTAATGCTTGGGCCGTTACTTTGCCAACTGCTACAGCGACAACATTTGTTGAAAAAGCCGTTAGCAGTTTTTCTTCTAACCCTTTTTCTTTCGCGTAAGCCATTAAAAAGCGGGCTTGCGGCGTACTTGTAAAATTGACGGCATCGACCTCACCATTTAAAATTTCCCCGACAAGCTGCTCCATTACCTCTTGTTTCGGCGGAATATGCTTATAAGGCAAAATTTCGCGATAATCAGCACCTTGTTTCTCTAGCCAGTCAATTAGAACAGGAGCAGGATCGCCATGAAGCTGAAGGGCAACGCGGCAGCCAGTTAAACGATGGGCATTTAGCTCTCTCACTAACCCGGCTGTACTGCCATCATCATCCCTTACAACAGGCTGTATCCCAAGCTTTTTTAACACATTGACTGTTTTATAGCCTCTTGCCGCCACCTTTGCACTCTTTAAGGCTGCAATAAATGCATCTTCTAAGCCCATGTTAATCGCGGTCTGGTAAAGCTTGTCTGTTCCTATGCCTGTCGTGAAAATAAGCCAATCAAAATTGCCATCTACTAATGCTTGAATCTCTTTTTCTACATTTGAATCATCCAAAAAAACGGTCCCCTGTGCCGGACGCACTAAAGCAACTCCGCCTAAATTCTCAACAAGCTTACTTAATTCCTCTGACTTTCTTTGTCCAGCAAGTGCAATCGTTTTTCCCTGTAATCTCTTCACGACAATCCCTCCCAATATGTGATAAATCTGCCATTGTTCCCCATATAGACTAATCCCCTGAAGGTGCTTTCTATAACATGTACCACTTAATGTTATCAGCACCAAACGGTTCGTTTAACATGTATAACAGTTTTAGAAACCCTCAGGAAAGGGATTCACCTTAAAAGACAATTGTTTTATTTTGATGAACAATAATTCGATCTTCCAAATGCCATTTTACAGCTCTGGCCAAGACGCTTCGTTCAATTGAACGGCCAATTTTTTTCAGGTTATCGACATCATCGCGGTGATCAACACGGCTAATATCCTGTTCAATAATCGGGCCTTCGTCAAGATCGTTTGTAACATAGTGTGAGGTTGCACCAATTAGTTTAACACCGCGGCCATATGCTCGTTCATATGGTCTTGCTCCGATAAATGCAGGTAAAAAGGAATGATGGATATTGATAATTTTATTTGGATTTGCCGCAACAAATGTTGGTGTTAAGATTTGCATGTAGCGTGCTAGGATAATTAAATCAATATCATACTCTTTAAGCAGCTGCAGCTGTTTTTCTTCAACCTGTTTTCGAATCTCCTTATTTGCCGGAATATAATAGAAGGGAATATTGAGACCTTCAACTACATCTCTCGCTTCTTCATGGTTGCTGATGACGAGAGCGATATCTGTCATTAAATCACCGCTTTGCCATTCCCATAAAAGCTCAAGTAAGCAGTGCAGTTCTTTAGAAACAAAGATCGCTGTTTTTTTCACATTGTACACATGTGTGAAGTTCCAATCCATCGAAAATTCATCAGCGATTTGAGTGAATTGCCGCTCCATTTCTTTTGCTTTGTCTTTTAAACCAGGGCATTCAAATTCGATGCGAATGAAAAATGTCCCACCCTCAGGGTTTGTCGAATACTGGCTAGACTCGATAATATTTGCATTATGTGAAAACAAAAATTTTGAAATCGCAGAGACAATACCAGGTTGATCCGGACAGCTCACTAAAAGACGGCCGCGATTTTTATTTCGTTCTTGAAAAAGTTCAAGTTGATGTTTAATAGTTGCATTCATTGTTAAAACCTCTCTATAAGTAATGAAAACATTATACAATAGCATATGTTTAAAATGTAGTCTTTCGAAGATTCACCTTTCGAATAATTTGGTTAATCACTTCTGATAGAACCAATCCAATAGCAATTGCACCGGAAATCATAAAGGCCTTGGCAGCAAGAGGAATCGCCTCATTATAATTATTTTCCACGACCTGTCTCATCGCATCATAGGCCAGCCCTCCAGGTACTAACGGAATAATACCTGATACATTATAAATAATGACTGGTGTTTTATAAGCTTTAGCAAAAAATTGACTAATGATTGCGATAAAAAAGGATGCAATAATCGATGAAAATACACTATCATTTGTGGATTCATAAAGACCAAAATAAATCATCCATCCAACCATGCCAATGAAGCCGCATTTAAATAATGATTTCGCAGGCGCATTAAAAATAATCCCAAATGCAGAGGAAGCAATAAAACTCGTAATGAATTGTTCGATCAATCTATATCCCCCCATTTAAAAAAAGCCTATCCATCCTAGCTTGTCCGATTGACTTGGTTAATAAAAGGAAAAAACAACAGCAACACCTGCTCCAATCGCAAATGCCGTCAGAAACGCCTCTGCTCCCTTTGAAATGCCGGAAACTAAATGACCTGCCATTAAATCCCTTACAGCGTTTGTAATTAATAAGCCAGGTACCAGCGGCATAACAGAAGCAATAATGATTTTATCAAGCTCGGTTCCAAGATTTAGCGTAACAAATATAACTGATAACAATCCAATAATAAAAGCAGCTAAAAATTCTGCAAAAAACTTAATTTCAATTAACCGATGAATATAGATCAGGCAGGAATAGCCAATACCTCCTGTAAATAAAGCAGGGAGAAAATCTGTCCAACCGCCTTGAAACATGATCAAAAAACACCCGCTAGCAATTGAAGCTGCAGCGATTTGCACCCATATCGGATAGGCATGGGCATCCTGTTCAATGATCTTTAGATGCTCATATGCCTCTTTTATCGTAAGGTCTCCGCTGCTGATCATCCTTGACACGCTGTTTACCTTTGCAACCTTTTGAAGATCTGTTGAACGATCAACAATTCTCACTAACTGTGTAGGATGGTGACTATCAATCGAAAAAATAATTCCCGTAGGAGTTACATAGCTATGGGAGTGCATGATTCCATATGCTGCAGCGATTCGCATCATTGTATCCTCTACGCGGTACGTCTCAGCACCGCTGCGAAGCATAATCTTCCCTGCGAGTAAACATACCTCAATAACCTCATAGCTTTGCGTTTGTTTGTGATCCAACTTGCCATCACTCCATATCAGATTCTATCTAGAGTTTAATGAAGAAGCAACATGAAAGCAAATAATACTTTATATAGGAATGTACTATTAAATTATGAAAACGCCCAACAAAAAATTTAAATTTCATTATTAGACAGATGAAGTTGTTTTGCTATATCATGGATGAAGCATATTACAATTACGAAAATGGTAAAAAAGGAAGAAGGAAAAAACCTTGAGCAACAAAAGCAAATATCAAATATACATTTCGTTATTTTTCGTCATGATTACTTGGGGATTTAATGTCATTGCAACCAAACTGCTTGTGGCAAACTTCATGCCTGTCACAATGACGGCTCTGCGAATCTTCACTGCAGGTATTGGCGTATTCATTATTTTATTCGGCTTGAGACTGCTTAGAAAACCCTCTAAAAAAGAATTCCTTTGGATCCTGATTTGTTCATTATTTAATGTTGTTGGCCACCATTATTTCTTATCGGTTGGGCTTAAAGGAACCTCAGCCTCTAATGGCGGGCTTATTTTAGGGATGGGGCCGATTTTAACTACAATTCTAGCAATCTTTTTTCTTAATAATAAAGTGACATTACTTCGCTTCATTGGCATTATGTTTGGCTTTATCGGGATTTCCTTTATAGTTTTTAAAGGCGGGGATGGCTTCCAAGCTATTACTCTAGGAGATGTTCAAGTATTTTTATCGATCTTTTTGCAATGTATCAGCTTTATCATCATTAAAAAGGTTTCCTCGACTCTAGACCCGCGCCTGATGACAGGATATATGCTTGTCATTGGCTCTGTTTTCTTATTCATGATTAGTTTAGTTGTTGAACCGAATGGATTGAAAAGCATGGCTGGAGGTTCGCTTTCAATCTGGGTCATCTTTTTTGCTTCAGCCATTTTAGCTACGTCTGTTGGACATATGACCTATAATTATGCAATTGGGAAAGTTGGTGCGGCCGAGTCGGCGATTTTTATTAATTTAAATCCATTCTTCGCATTGGTTGGGGCTGCCCTGTTTTTAAATGAAGTGATCACGTTCACTCAGGTAATCGGGTTTATTTTTATTATCTTTGGCGTTGTCCTTGGTGCCGGGGGATTCGACGAGCTCCTGCGGCATCAGAAAACCAAAAGGGGAATGGTTATTTCAAAATAATCGAAAGCCATGTTACTTTTTATACCAACAAATTTGATTATTAGTCCGTTATTGTTGTAAGATTCATTAAAGCATAGACAAAGAAGCCGCAGAAAGAAGGATGTAAACACTTTTTTCATGCGGTTTTTTCAATCGAAAGGAGTTTCCCTTTATGGATTCATATAGCAGAAGACTAGTAGCTGCCGCCAAAAAAATGAAGGCCGATCTCGTGATAAAAAACGGGCGAATCATTGACGTATTTAACGGAGACATAATAGAAGAAACGATTGCCATTACCGACGGAGTCATTGTTGGAATTGGCGACTATGAAGGAGTAAAAACAATTGATGCTAAAGGAAAGTTTATCTCTCCAGGCTTCATTGACGGGCATGTTCATATCGAATCAGCCATGGTGACACCAGCGCAATTTTCACAGCTTGTTGTGCCGCATGGTGTCACTACTGTTATTGCTGACCCTCATGAAATTGCAAATGTTAGCGGCTCTAAAGGGATCCAGTTTATGATTGACACGGCTAAGAATGTACCATTAAACATCTATTTCATGCTGCCATCATGTGTTCCAGCGACACCTTTTGAAAACGCAGGGGCAAGATTGTCTGCAGAAGATTTACGGCCTTTTTATGAGAATGAAAACGTGATTGGGTTAGGCGAAGTGATGGACTTCCCGTCAGTCTTTCATCAGGACCCAGCCATGATGGAGAAGCTCACAAATGCCAATCAATTAAAGAAAAAAATGGATGGCCATGCAGCGGGTATTTCAGGTGACCCTCTGAATGTCTATTTAGCAGCGGGAATTAAAACCGATCATGAGTGCATAACCCCTGAAGAGGCATATGATCGCTTAAAACGGGGAATGTATGTCATGCTAAGAGAAGGATCTGCTGCCAAGGATTTAGTATCCCTGCTTCCTGTCGTGACCGAAAGAAATGCCCGCCGCTGTCTATTTGTCACAGATGATAAGCATTTGGACGATCTAATCGCTGAAGGAAGCATTGATTACAGTGTGGCACTCTCCATTGCTAATGGACTTGATCCGATGCTAGCTTATCAAATGGCAACAATCAATGCTGCTGAATGCTTTGGCCTGTTGACTAAAGGAGCGATCGCACCAGGATATGATGCGGATTTTGTCCTATTAAATGAGTTAGAAACAGTTGACATCGATCAGGTATTCATCAAGGGGGAACTCATTGCCGAAAAAGGTAATTGCCTGAATACATCCACAAGTCTGCTTGTTCCTGATCCATTAACAAACACGGTCCATTTAAAAGAGTTTACCCTTGAAGACATTCAAATAAAATGCCCAAACCATGCTGTAGCAAACATCATCGAGATAATTCCAAACAAAATTGTCACGCGGCATATTGTTGAGAAAATCGAAGAAAGGACTGGAGTCTTTCAGCCCTCAATTGAAAAGGATCAGCTAAAACTAGCTGTTTTTGAAAGGCATCGTAACACCGGAAATATCGGGCTTGGAATTGTAAAAGGCTTCGGACTTTCTTCAGGAGCGGTTGCCACAACGATTGCCCATGATTCACACAATGTCGTTGCGGTTGGGACAAATGACCAAGACTTAATCAAAGCTGTGAACATGATGACTACGATGGGTGGAGGAATGGTTGTTATCAAAGATGGAGAAGTGTTAGCTTCTTTACCATTAGAAATTGCCGGATTAATGACAGCCAATCAGTTTGACCATGTGAATGAAGGATTAAAGCAGATAGATCATGCTTTAACAGAAATTGGCTTTACTGGGGATTTCAATCCGTTTTTAACTTTATCCTTCTTAGCTTTACCTGTTATTCCAGAGCTAAAGCTTACTGATCTCGGACTATTTCAGGTGAAGGAATTTAAGCATATCAATATTATCGATTAAATAAGAATAAGCCCCCTGCCTATAATGGTAAGGGGTTCTCTTGATAAAAATAAAAGGTGATCTGCTCATTTGCAAGTTTTTTAAATTCCAAAATTGCTTATTAAGATTTGTTCTTCCTATGCTGTATGTGGACTTTTTCCTGTTTCTCTTTCCATTTTTGTCCTTTTGAAGCTTTCTATGGGGCTTTAGCCTGTTTCTCTTTTTCAATTTTGTCCTTTAGTGAAGCTTTCTATAGGATTTTCCCCACTCTTACCCGGTTTTTCTCTCCTGAAGCAGCCTTACTCTCTACAAGCAGCATTTTTTATATTTTTTCCCACTTCCACATGGACAAGGGTCGTTTCTTCCAACCTTTTTCACGTTTTTTGACATGCTTTCTAGTTCTTTTTGTCTTAATAATCTTTCATTTTCGCTATTTTTCACTTTCATTTCCCACTCACCTAGAAGCGGATGATCGATCCCCCTTATTTTATAATAGCCATATGCCATTAGATCGACATCAATTAAATAGGAGAAGGGTCTTTTGCTTACAAACTCATTGATTTCCGGTTCAGCAGCTGGACTTAATTGGTGGGCAAGCGCCTCAACGATCATGACTTGACTATCCTCATCCTCGACCTGATGATAAGCATCTTTCAGCACCTCAACTGCATAATCAGACTTAATATTCTCAACTATCGACGCTGCAAAAATCGACGATTCTGGTTTTAAAAGATAAGGAGCCACTGCTTCTACAACCTCATCCGTTTGAAAGGCGATTAACGCTGCAGACACCTCCTCCAAGAGAATATCTTCATCTCGGACAAGCAATGGAGCTAAATCCTGAATATACTTATCCTTCTTTAAAAGACCAATCATATAAACGGTGAGGATCCCACGATAATTAAACCATTCTTCTTTTAAATTATCCTGCAAATCTTTTTCTAGCAGGGCATCTGTAACCCATTGCTTTTTCACAAGAGTATAAGCGATTTTCTTAGCCATTTTATAAAAACCCGAGTGGATATATTTTTCAGCTTCGAGCTTGTCTAAAATGATTTCGTATTCTTCAAAAACCTCTTCCTTCGTGCCATGAACTAGTAATTCATATAGAACCCACATATCCTTCGAGAGATATGGTGCGAGGTCCTGACGATATTTCAAAGCAATCTCAGGGGATAAATCACTAATCATAGTATAATACCCGCCTACTTTGTCATAGGGGATATTTTTGACACCCTCAACTAAGGAGCCAACGATTTCTTCATGCTCTGGGTCGATCGACAATAAAGCTGCTGCCCCTCTGTTTTTCACAGCCTTGTTTATAAGCTCCTCAGTCCAGCTTCTATCCACATTCGGGTAATCATGCAAAGCATATCCAACAAAATCTTGAAGCAGAACATCTTCCGTTCTCAAAAAGGGCTCAATTCTTTCTTTAAAATTCATTTTGATCATCTCTTTCTAAAGATTCTGTCATAAAGTTCTACTTATGTTTTACCATGTGTATCTTTTTGGCACAATGATGCACTACTATTTAAAAAGAATTTTTTGAACTAGTTTGATCTTTTAAAAAAGGTGGAAATCATTTACTAACATCTTTTTCTGAAAACGCATTTATTTTTATTGACAACATGTATATACATGTTTAAGATAGTGGTATGACTTGTATATACATATTTCGACAAGCTGACTAGTTTATGAAAACGCTTCTAGAGCTTGTTCAAATATGTAACGTTATAGATTACGAAAATGATAAACCGGGAGGGAAAACCATGAGTGTCGATCAAAAACAAGTTAGTCAAATTGTTGACGCAATAGGTGGTAAAGAGAATATATCAGCTGCAACACATTGTGTTACACGCTTACGTTTTGCCTTAGTAGATGAAGGAAAGGTCGATAAAGATGCACTTGAATCTATTGATCTTGTAAAAGGATCATTTTCGACAAACGGCCAATTCCAGGTTGTCATTGGCCAAGGGACAGTTGATAAAGTGTACAAAGAGCTCGTCCAGCAAACAGGAGTTGGGGAAGCATCAAAAGACGATGTAAAAAAAGCTTCTGAACAACATTTAAATCCTTTGCAACGTGCTATTAAAACATTGGCTGACATCTTCATTCCAATCCTGCCAGCCATCGTAACGGCCGGTTTATTAATGGGGATTAACAACATCTTAACTGGACCGGGAATTTTCTTTGAAAAGGCACTTATCGAGGTATATCCCCAGTGGGCTGATGTGGCCAGCATCATTAACTTAATTGCAAATACTGCATTTGTATTTCTGCCAGGCTTAATCGGCTGGTCAGCTGTCAATCGATTCGGCGGCAGTCCATTATTAGGGATTGTTCTTGGTTTAATGCTTGTTCACCCTGATCTTTTAAATGCTTGGGGTTATGGTTCTGCTGAAGAAATTCCAGTATGGAACCTATTTGGCTTGGAAGTACAGAAGGTTGGCTACCAAGGTCAGGTATTACCTGTTTTACTTGCTTCCTATGTGTTAGCAAAGCTTGAAATTTTCTTAAGAAAACGTATTCCCGATGCATTCCAGCTTCTGCTTGTGGCACCAATTGCTTTATTGTTAACAGGACTCATTTCTTTTATCGCGATTGGCCCTATTACATTTGCTATCGGTAATGTCATCACAGATATCGTTGTCGGAATTTTTGAGGTAGCTCCAATTCTTGGAGGATTAATTTACGGCGGTCTTTATGCGCCACTTGTTATTACGGGAATGCACCATACATTCTTAGCCGTAGACTTCCAATTAATCGGCAGCACTGGCGGCACCTTCTTATGGCCGATGGTTGCATTATCTAATATTGCGCAAGGTACTGCTGCATTAGCGATGATGCTTGTTCTAAAAGATGAAAAGCTTAAGAGTCTCTCTTTAACATCTGCGGTTTCTGCTTACCTTGGTATTACAGAACCTGCTATGTTCGGGGTAAACTTACGATTCCGTTTTGCCTTTATCTCAGCAATTATCGGATCTGCAATTGCAGGTGCATTCATTTCCTTGCAAAGTGTTAAAGCCCCATCAATTGGCGTTGGCGGTCTGCCTGGATTTTTATCCATCTTCCCTGAAAACTGGGGTTCATTCTTTATTGGAATGGCGATCGTATTAGTTGTACCATTTGTCTTAACACTTGTGTTTGGAAAAATGCGTAAAGAAAAAACAAGCTGAAAGTTATACTTGAAACCTTAAAAACATTTTGAACGATACCATGGAACATAAAAGCCAAAAGCTTGTTCATCATGGTATCGTATCTTGCTTTTTACGAATGAATATCAAAACTTTAAGATCTTAAATTACATTTGGTGGTGGAAAAACATGGAACAACCTTGGTGGAAAAAGGCAGTTGTATATCAAATTTATCCGAAAAGCTTTAACGATACACAGGGCAATGGTGTTGGGGACTTGCCTGGCATTATAGAAAAGCTGGATTATTTAAAAAATTTGGGTGTCGACGTTGTTTGGCTTACCCCCATTTACAAATCGCCGCAGCGTGACAATGGGTATGATATTAGTGATTATTACAATATTCATGAAGAGTACGGAACGATGGAGGATTTCGATCGTTTAGTAGAGGAAGCCCATCAACGCGGGATTAAAATCATTATGGATATAGTTGTCAATCATACTTCAACAGAGCATGAGTGGTTTAAGCAGGCCGCTTCCTCAAAGGATAATCCATACAGGGATTTTTACATTTGGAAGGATCCAAAAGAAGATGGCTCTGAGCCGACAAACTGGGCTTCTAAGTTCGGAGGTCCTGCATGGGAATTTGACGAAAAAACCGGCCAATACTATCTTCATCTCTTTGATGTCACACAAGCTGATCTAAACTGGGAAAATGAATCCCTTCGAGACGAGGTCTACAAGATGATGGATTTTTGGTTCAAAAAAGGGGTAGATGGTTTCCGCCTTGATGTGATCAACTTAATTTCCAAAGACCAGGACTTCCCTGATGATGACGGTTCTACCCCACCGGGTGACGGCCGAAAGTTCTATACAGATGGTCCGCGTGTTCATGAATTTATTCACGAAATGAACAAAGAAGTGTTTTCAAAGCATGATAGCATGACCGTTGGTGAAATGTCGTCAACAACCATTGATCATTGCATTAAGTATTCGAATCCTGAGCGTAAAGAATTAAGCATGACGTTTAACTTTCATCATTTAAAGGTTGACTATCCAAATGGCGAAAAATGGGCAATTGGAGAAATGGATTTCCAAGCACTGAAAAGAATTTTATCCACTTGGCAAACAGGGATGAATGAAGGCGGCGGCTGGAATGCCCTGTTTTGGTGCAACCATGATCAGCCAAGGATTGTTTCCCGTTATGGAAATGATAGCGAGTACCACCGTGAATCAGCAAAAATGCTTGCGACAACGATTCATATGATGCAAGGAACACCATATATATATCAGGGCGAAGAATTTGGCATGACAGACCCAAAATTCACTTCCATCGACCAATATCGTGATGTTGAGTCTTTAAATATGTATTCGATTTTAAAAGAAAAAGGAATGCCTGAAAAGGAAATCCTCGAAATATTACAAAGGAAATCACGTGACAATTCACGTACCCCTGTTCAATGGGACAATACCGAGCAAGCCGGATTTACAACTGGCACTCCATGGATTGATGTAGCCGAAAATTATAAAGACATAAATGCAGAAAATGCTTTAAATGATCCAAATTCGATCTTTTATCATTACAAAAAGCTTATATCTTTGCGAAAAGAATATGACATTATTACAGACGGTGATTACGAGCTGCTTTTACAGGATGATCCGCAGCTATTTGCCTATGTTCGTAAAACTGAAAACGAAAAGCTATTAGTAGTCAATAATTTTTATGAAGCTAAGACAACCTTTGAATTACCTGAACATGTACAGGTAGACGGCTATTCAAGAAAACAGCTTATTTCAAACTACCCGGATTCAGTTGATTCCTTTGAGAACATGGAGCTTCGTCCATATGAATCGGTTGTTTATTATTTAAGAAAAGGCTAAACTTTAGTCTGTATGCATGGTCACGCTTGTTCATGGTAAGATAAGAATGGTGATATGACATGAGAAAAAATAAATATCATGCCATTTACAAAGAATGGACTGATAAAATAAAAACCGGAGAAATCAAAGCCGGTGAAGCTCTTCCATCTGAAAATGAGTTAGCCGAATCCTATAATACGAGCAGAGAAACGATCCGTAAAGCGTTAAACCTCTTATCGCAAAATGGCTTTATTCAAAAAATCAAGGGCAAAGGCTCGATCGTCATTGATGTCCAAAAAATGAGCTTTCCGATTTCAGGATTAGTCAGCTTTAAGGAAATTTCAAAAAACTTCACAGCTGAGCCGATCACAACGGTTCATGATTTTGGCCTGATCAAGCCTGACCCATTTATCAAGCAGCAATTAAATGCGTCAAGCAAGGACGAAATTTGGAAGGTCATTCGTTCAAGAGCAATCGGTGGTGAAAACATTATTTTGGACAAGGACTTTTTCTTAAAAAAATTTGTTCCAACCTTATCAAAGCAGATTTGTGAGGGCTCCATTTATGAGTACCTGGAAAAAGAACTACAGCTTAACATCAGCTTTGCCAAAAAGGAAATTGTTGTCGAGGATTGCACCGAGGAGGATCGAGGGTATCTCGACTTGGAGGGTTTTTCCCACATAGTTGTCGTGAAAAACTACGTCTATTTAGATAATGCAAGCCTGTTCCAATATACCGAATCCCGCCACCGCCTTGATAAATTTCGGTTTGTTGATTTTGCACGGCGCGGGGTTTAGCTTGCGATCAAACTATGCCATTGGGCTTTTGCCCCAATGGTTTTTTGTTTTATGAAGCACTCGTTTTAGCGGCTAGCTCCAGATGCCTTGCGCTTTTCTTATGAGTTTTTGAATCCATCATGGTATGATAAAACTATCCTACGATAAGAAAGGGAGTTTCTATGAAAAACGAGATCATTGAACGCTTTACAAGCTATGTAAAAGTAGATACACAATCAAATGAAAACAATGATTCCTGTCCATCTACCCCTGGTCAGCTAACACTTGCCAATATGCTTGTAAACGAATTAAAGGAAATTGGCATGGAAGATGTGACCCTTGATGAAAACGGATACGTGATGGCAACCCTTCCGTCCAACACAGAAAAACAAGTCCCAACAATTGGATTTTTAGCTCATGTCGACACAGCAACCGATTTTACAGGTGCCAATGTGAAGCCACTGCTTGTCGAAAACTATGATGGTAATGACATCACCCTAAATCAATCCTTACATATTGTCCTTTCCCCGACACATTATCCGAATCTTGCTAATTATAAAGGACATACATTGATCACAACCGATGGCACAACGCTTTTAGGAGCAGATAATAAAGCCGGAATTGCGGAAATCATAACAGCGATGGCTTATTTAATTAAGCATCCGGAAATCAAACACGGAAAAATTAGGGTAGCCTTTACACCAGATGAGGAAATTGGCAGAGGACCGCATAAATTTGATGTTACGTCATTTAACGCAGATTTTGCTTATACAGTTGATGGCGGCCCGCTTGGCGAGCTTCAATATGAAAGCTTTAACGCTGCCGCTGCCAAAATTACGTTTAAAGGAAACAATGTCCACCCTGGCACCGCTAAAGGAAAAATGATTAACTCGGCTAAAATTGCGATGGCATTTAACAGCAAGCTGCCTGCAATGGAAGCACCTGAATTTACGGAGGGTTATGAAGGCTTCTACCATTTACTTTCGTTCACAGGCGATGTAGAGGAAACAAAGCTTCACTATATCATCCGCGATCATGATAAACAGAAATTCGAAGCGAGAAAAAAGACGGTCGTTGATCTTGTTGATGAATTCAAAAGCGTGTATGGTCCAGATACCATCATTCTGGAGTTAAATGATCAATACTACAACATGCGTGATAAGATAGAGCCTGTGAAATATATTGTCGACATTGCCCACCAAGCGATGGAGAACCTAGGGATTGAGCCGATTGTCGAGCCGATACGCGGCGGAACAGACGGATCGCAACTGTCCTATATGGGATTGCCGACTCCAAATATTTTTACTGGCGGAGAAAACTTCCATGGGAAATTTGAATTTATCTCAGTTGAAAATATGATCAAGGCAACCAATACAATAATCGAAATTATTAAACTGTTTGAGGAAAGAGCAGGAAGGTAACTATCTTTTAAAATTTACCCTTTTTCATAAAGACATCCGCCGTTGCAATTGTAAATTTTAGCAGATCGATATAAGTCTAATTAGAAATAAAGGCGCAAAAGAGCCGCTATCATTGCAGCGGCTCTAAATTTGAATGGCTTTCATATTTTCATAGAATGTTATGCTTGGATTTCGCTGACAAAGCGCTGCGTAATCTCCTTTGGACGCGTGATTGCTCCCCCAACCACACTTGCATATGCTCCTAGCTCCATGCATCTTTTATACATTTCAGGAGTCATGACATTCCCTTCTGCGATTACAGGAAGGTGTACATGATTTAGAATCATTTTTAAAAATTCAAAATCGTTATCATATAGTTTTTGCCCTGAAGTTTCTTCTGTATAGCCATGTAATGTTGTCGAAATACAATCAAATCCTATTTTTTCAGCCTGTACGGCTTCCTCTACTGTTTATTAATTCCTGTTTAATATCCATAATACCCTCTTTTTACCTTGAAATCTTTTTACTTCACCCAATACCTTTCATTCATTGGTACATCCTCTATAAAGTCCCTATATAAACCCGTCCAATTTTCAGGAACATAAGCCTCAAACGAGGCGGGTTCAGGGAAATTAGATATAAGAGTTTCTGTATCAAAGTTAACAAATAATGCTGGATGATACTTATCTAATTCATCCACACTAAGCTCTTCTAACATCATTTTTCTCAGTTGATTTGTTGTTACTTTATATTCCTCTAAGTGATTAATAAACTCTTCTGCTGTTTGTGTATTAACGATTGGAATATTGAAGCGATCGGAATAATCACCTTTAATGTTTATCTCATATCCAGCATCGATAAATGCCTTTTCAAGCTTTTTTAAGTCTAGAAACCAAATTTCTTTATCTGTAACATACCAATACCAATTATTGTTATAAAGTACACCTACAATGATCGTTTCAGCGTATTCAATTTGGATAGTCATTTTATTCCCCTTTCCTTTTCAATATAACCTTTTTTTAACCAATTACATAGTTATACTTTTTTCTTCAAATAATTCTAATTCACTTGTATTAACCCATTTTTCATAAAAATATTTGTCCGTTCTATCAAAACCTAATTGTTTAGCAATCTTAGAATCACTCGTCCCTAACAGTTGAATTAAATGCGCTTTTGCCCCATTTTTAACATCATCAATGAAACTATAAGCCTCAGCTTTCGTTTTTAACGCTAGCTCATGTGCCCTATTAACTGTCTGTTCTCCTATCACTCTTCCATTCCGGACAAGCTGTGGAGCATAAGGCCATTCCGCCAATAGCCAGAATTCCTAACGCCTGGTAGAGGCTATTCTGTTTTTGCTCTTCGGTTAGCTCGTTTCCAAACATATCTTTACCTGTGAGGTACTCACTGAACCCGTTGGCTGATACAAGGCCATAGATGCCCATTTCCGCTTTTTCAAGGGTGGAAAAGGTGTTGGCGGTTCTATATATGTCAAGTGCCTGGTCTGCGGCGTGCATGCCTTTGGCTGTTCGGTAGATGGCTGTTCCGCCTTTGGTTAGTTTTCTTATTTCACAATCTAAATAAATACCAAAAAAGACCTATCCATAGTGGCTAGGTCATATATTTTTCCCTAATATTGGTTAGTAATTAATTCAAATTATTTAGATACTCTTTAACTTGATTACTTGGTATTACTTTTCTTTCTACAGGTAATTCGTTGAAATCCAATATTGGCTCCATAATTTCTACTAATGCTTCAATCTCATCTATACTAACTTCTTTCTTAAAAACAAACTGTTCTTGTTTTTCAAATCCATTCTTTTCATAATCTTCGTAATCACTACTAAACAATGAGATTCTCCCATCATGGATTACTAATTCTCCTATCGAAAATGGTTCATATTCTTTCCCTTTATAAATTACCTTATGTTTCAACTCAAATAACAATTCTAGCTCATCTAAGGTTACTTCTTTAATAAAAATATCATGATGAATATTTCCACCAAGATCCACTAATTCTTGAAATCCGTTTTCATGTTCTTTGCTCTTTAATCTATACTTACCATTACGAAAATTAACTGGATAATTTTTATTATTATATTTGGCATATTTCCCCACATTAACACCACCTTAATTAAATTGAACCCCCGATTTTGTATCACCATCGAAAATAAATTTAAATACAGGTTCTCCTGTTTTACTATTTCTAATATACATCATGTCGCCCTCAACAAACTTTCTTGCTTCTTGATAATATTCGGGTAAAACGATCTCTTTACTACCTGTTAATCCTCGCCTTTCATCTAGCTTCTTATAAAAAATAGACCGTAGCAAAGCTAGGTCCACACATAAGCAATATTTATTAATGTACTAGACTTAAAACTAATTCAAAAAAATCAAATGACTAATCAATTTGATTCAAGTACTCTCGAAGTTTTTCCTTTGGAATTAATCTTCTTTCTAAAGTTAAATCATGGAATTTTAAAATAGGCTTTTTAATTTCTACTAAAGCCTCAATATCATCTAAACAAACATTTTCCTTAAAAACAAATTGTTCCTTCCCATTATAAGTTTTCTGGATTAACCGGTGTTTTCTCTTCAATTAGCTTAATTTTATTTTTAGATACCCATCCAACCCATGTATCACGATCCACTCTAGGCAGATTTAGATAACTTCCGACAAGTAAAGAACCTGTTGCAACTTGGTACTGATTTTCCTTTTCCTTTAAAATTTGAACTTTCTCACCTTGTATGATTCCATATGGAACTATGCGTACACAATCCTCTAATTCATTTGGTTTCACTTTCTTAGTGTATAACCCACTATTATAAGTATCTTCAAATGTTGAATCAATTTTTCCTTTGTCATCAGTCATAATTTTCACATTATTGTCCATGTCGACAGTTAATTCATACTCCGTTCCCCTATATGTTGCATATATACCCGATCTTAACATCATGTTCACCTCTTTAATTTTCAATAAAAACCTTACCGTTAAAAATAGCTATGACCTCATCTTTCCCGTCAACTACTCTGTGTAATTTTGCACCTTCTCTTAAATCAATAAAATTCTTTAATGTCCATTCAGGTATAACTTCACCATTTCTGGATGCAGTAAACCCATTTCCAGTCCATGGCCACTCATTATATTCCCATCCACTGTATGCTTTTTCCATATTATGGCCATAGGGGATCTCTAAATGTTCTGAAGACAGCATTTCTGGGTCTTTTGCTTTAAATTCAATATAACCATAACTATTTCCATCTTCAGGATAAGGGGTAACTACCCTGTCATTATAATCATCGTAATAAGAATAATCTAATCTCATAGACTCTCTAACATGAGAATATTCATGTATATGCGAACTATCTTCTGCTTTTGCAACAAAACCTTTAACTGAGGTATAATCCCCATCTAAGTATTTTTGAATATCTTTTTCATGAAAGTTCTTTATTAATGATGTATTTTTATCCGGGCGTGGGACAGAGTCTCGAATATCTTGCATAATTGATCGTTCACTTGCAGTTAGCTTGTAATCTGGTTTTAATCGTAAATTTGTAAATTCATCGTAACTTAAATTATGCTCTTTTAACTTCTTAGGAAGGATACTGTTTATAAAACTAGAAGAGTTCATTTGACTAGCCGCAACTCGAGCCTCTCTATTCATTCCTACTTCTACTTTATCCCAAAACTGAGTATATCGTTTGCCATCTTCTGGGCTCATAGAATCCGCAAAACTACTTAGTTTTCCAACCTCACTAGAACTCTTATTAGCATCATCCGCACCCTTACCAACACTACTCACCGTAGAATTCAACATTCCCCCATCCATTTCCTTCTTAACCACGGGACTATCCATCGCATTCACCGGCACATCCGAAACATCACTGGCAAAACGATAATGAACATTCGGATTAAAAGCAGCTTTTGCCCCATTTTTAACATCATCTATGAAACTACTAGCCCCTGCTTTCGTTTTCAGCGCTAGCTCATGTGCCTTATTGACTGTCTGTTCGCGAATCGCTTTTCCGTTTCTGATAAGCTGAGGTGCATAAGCCATTCCGCCAATAGCAAGAATTCCCAACGCCTGGTAAAGGCTATTCTGCTTTTGCTCTTCGGTTAGCTCATTTCCAAACATATCTTTACCTGTGAGGTACTCACTGAACCCATTGGCAGATACAAGACCATAGATGCCCATTTCCGCTTTTTCAAGGGTGGAGAAGGTGTTGGCGGTTCTATATATGTCAAGTGCCTGGTCTGCGGCGTGCATGCCTTTGGCTGTTCGGTAGATGGCTGTTCCGCCTTTGGCGATGCGTCCTGCCCAGCCGACGATTGGGATGAAGCCGGCGGCTGCCATGGCGCCCGCTGCGACGCGTTGGCCTACTGTTAGTTTTTCGCCGGTGACGGGGTCAACCCCTTCTGAAGCTCGTATGTAATCGTAGTAGCCTGTGATTTCGCCTGTGAAGGTTTTGATTCCATCCCATGTTTTTTCGTACCATGGACGGTTTTCGAGCTCCTCCTGGCGTTTAAGCTCTTCTCGCCATTTTTCCTGTTCTTCTTTAAAAGAGAGGTATTCACTTGTTTGTTTTTCAGCTTGTTCTTTAAGCTGGTAGACTTCACTTGCTTTGTAGGCTTCTGCGTTGAAATGGATCGGTTGGATGGTGCTGCCTTGGCGGGATGCTTCCATAAGCTGTCCGAAGAGTGCTACTACATACTGTTCATCACCCTCCGATAGGATGTATTCTGATTTCAAGTCACTGTCCAGCTTTTCAACTGCATCAACGGTGTCTTTTCGGTCTTTTTCCGCTTTCTCCATATGGTCTTCAAATCGCTCTTTTGAAAAAACATCGAGAGAAATGAGGTCATCGATTCGGTTGAAAATCCTTTTCAGCTCATCCTGTTGGCTTGAGACCATTTCTTTATGTGTTCTTGCATGATGGGTCAGTTCATACTCTAAAAACGGGACATGGACAATCGTATCACCTGACAGCTCCGCATCCTCTGTTGTGCCTGCGATGCCGTTGAAAAAGGCGATGTTCCGATCAATCAGGCGAAGCCAGGCATCGACTACATCGATTTGAGCCTGGTAGAAGCCTTTAATCGCATCAGCTCCCTTTCCTTGCAGTTGATCGTTCAGGTTGACGATGTCATTGAATTGGTTTTTAACTTCCTCTAGCTTTTCCCGTAAGTCTGTATAGCTTTTGGCCCTTGCTTCCATTGAATCTACTAATGATTTCGCTTCATATACTTTCACGGTCACCGTCTGCCCTTTCCTTTAGTTTAGCTTCTTTTACGCTATTTGAAAAAAGGGCTGCCTCCAAAGGGTCTGACCCTTAATTTGAGACAGCCTCATATTAGGTATAGTTTTGGTAGTAGCGTAAATGGCAATAACAGCCCTACTGTCTAGTTATCGCTTCATCCTGCTCTTTTAACGAGCGGACATTTGCCTTTGTATCTTCAACATTTTTCTCAACAACCTCAACATACTCATTGATGAGCTGATGAATTCTTGCCTCTCGTTCAAGCCAATAGGTGGTAAAATCCAGCTGGTTTTGCCCGAGGCTGCCGGCTTCTGGCGGTGCAATCTTTACATTGGCTAACGCTGACTTGACCTCATCTAACTCCTTCATAACTGCTTCGTAATTAAGTTTAATCGTCACCATTATAATAACCGCCTTTTCAGATCGCTAATTCTGCTTGCCAGCTCATCAACAGCGTCTTCGCCTTTGTCAATGAGCTGGCCTGCCTCATAGGCAAGAGCTTTTGTGACATTTAAAACACTTTGTTCTATTTCTAAACTATTGATCTTGCTTTCTATTAATCGTTGATAGCTTGAATAATCAATCTGTCCAATTCTCTGCATGATCGTATAGGCATCCTCACGCTCACGGTCAAAATTGTCAGCTCTTACTCCTGTCCATTCTTTTCCTAAATCAGGCTGTTTTATCTTTTTTATTTCTTGGAGCAATAAATCTTGCTCCCGGTTAATATCATTTTTGGCTTGGGTCAATCTTTGAATTTTTTCTTCAAGATCATTCGACTGTGATGAAATGCTCCTTTGAATCGAATACAACATGTCTGATAAACTCATCATCTTCACCCCTCTATTAATTTTGAGGATTTTTTTGTTTTGTTCTGGGAGCTCCCCCATACAAACAAGACAACAATTAACAACAAACTACAAACACCAACTAATGCCCAAATGAAAATCGTTAAGGATAAGTAGGAAGAAGATGGTTCATCCTCTTCCGCCAGATTCAAAGCTTTATCTTCTACATTTGTAAACAACTGCATTTCAAGTGCTTTCGCTTTGATCGTATTGTTGTCACTTGTCTCACTTAAAAACAAGGTTGATTTCATGATGTCATCCTGAGACTGTTTTTCCCGTTCAAAGGTTAGATCCTTTACCTCTTCAGGTATATTTGAGCGTTGATTCGTTAATGATTCATCATGAAGCAATTCATTATTTTTTTTAAATTGATTTTCTTGATAATCATTTGGAACAAGCTCATCAATTTTCGTCGAATCCGCATGGACAGGATTTGCAGCTAAAAGGTGGTAACCAGTTATGATTAGCAAAAGCAATGAAACGAGCAAACCTTGCTTATGCTGCATGGGTCTCCGATCCCTTCTTCTTATCAATATTTAATCTTGATTTACCAATGAAGTACTGGAGTCCAATGAGCACTGCTAAAATCAAGCTTAGAACCACTACTGCTTGTGTGAATAATGACTCTGTACCATATTGAATCGACATATACACATTTGACATCGGGTCAGTAAAACTAAAGTTTGGTGTTGTTAAGGCAAGTAAAGGTGTAACATAAAAAATCACCAATCCTACCGTTACAAACAGCCCAATTAAATGATGGGCAGAAAATGCAACTCGTACTAAGGCTGAACCAGCTGCTAGAAGCAGGATCGTATAGACGGTCCATTCAACCGCACTTTCTTCTCGTAATGGATAAATATCCAGTCCAAACAGACTAATGACAAAGCCGACAATAAGGTTTAATAGGACAAATAGAATGGCTTGAACCCATAACGGCGGCTGTTGGAAATAATAACTTGTATAACCGATCAGCAGGCTTGATATAAGCACGATAAATAACACTACCACTGGCGGTATATT
Source organism: uncultured Metabacillus sp. (assembly GCF_947503125.1). Lineage (GTDB taxonomy): Bacteria > Bacillota > Bacilli > Bacillales > Bacillaceae > Metabacillus. The sequence continues at coordinate 125,104 of NZ_CANNCR010000006.1, read as the reverse complement.
TTTCACCGTCTCACTTTCGGTTTCCTCAAGAATATCGCCGCTCACCTTTAATGGATTTGTTAAGAAATCATAGACATATCCATTTTGTTGACCATCAACAAATGTATTACCTAGAACACTAAATACATCATCACGAATCAGCTCTGTTGAAGCAACATTTGATGCCCATTTGTTGTTTAGTTTATCTGCATCAACCTGAACATCATTTACTCTAACTTGAAGCTCACCCGTATATTCTATGATACTGCTTTGACTTTCACTAATAGAATCCATCCATGTATGAATGGAAGCCAATTGCTCGCTAATTTTTTCTGTACCTGAAACCATTTCCTGACCTTCAATAGGTGCTGTCGGCTCTACAACTGTAAGCATCTGCTGAGGCTGTTGAATTTGATCAAGTACCATTGTTGCTTCCTGCAGAATGCCGTTCAAGCTTTCAAGCAGTTTCGCTTGCTGCTCATCAACGGTTTTTCGGTAATTTGCCATAAATACAGTAAAGCTATCTTCCATGGTGTTTAGTGCATCCTGGGTCGTTGGCATATCTTTACCCAATTGTTTCCAGCCCGATTCCTCTTCACTTGTAATTTCGACAATTTTATTTGCTTCTTCCTTAAACTCTTCATTCCCAAGAACAGCGTTCATTGCCGTGTTTTCAGCCAGCACGCTGTCCAATGTTTCCTGATAGCGGCCTAAGTAAGAAAAGTAATACATCATATCGAGAAGATCCTTGCTTTTTATTTCCTTGGTAAAGATGCCTGTTAAAACGTCTTTTCTTGTTGCAGAAAGTGCTTCAGAAGCAAGGATTGATTGTTCCATTTTCTCGATCTCATCTTTGATGTTTGCTTCATAGTCTTTGTATAAGCTTAGTTCGGTATCAAGTTTTTTATTCGTTTCTTCTAATTGATTAATAGCCGTTTCTAATTGTGCTTTCTCTTCTTCTAGTTTAGTAATTTCGTCTATTTTTTTGTTTAGCTCTGTTTCAAGATCTGATTTTGCTTTAATTAAATTATCAATATCCTTCTGTAATTGCTTGACATCATCTTCTAATGGGTTTTTTCCTGGTTGTTTTTCTCCCAATGCCTTTTCAACTTCAAGAACACGATGATCAAGACTAGTTATATCTTCTACTGCCTTAACGACTGCCTCGGGCGGCAGTTCCTCAACATTTAGTGAATCTTTTATTCTATTCATTTCAGTTGAGATCTTTTTAAGCTCTTCTCTTTCAGATGTTAAGTCTACAAATGGTTCTTTCGGATCTTCAGGATTATTGGGGTTTCCATTATCTTCTCCTTGGTTGCCCTCGTTTGAAGTTTCCACACCATTATTATTGGTTTCTTCCTTTTTTTCCTCGGTATTTGAAACAATAACCTGATCATCTGGTTTACCAGGCTTTTCCTCGCCATCTTCAGCAGGCTCTTCCGGTTCCTCGCCTACACTAAGCTTGTCACTATAGACAGCAAGCTGACCTTCTACATCATTTAGCAGGTTTGTATCCTTTAACTGCTGATAAAACTCAAGAATCTTTTTTTGCAGGGAGTAGAATTCATTTACTTGTCTTGCTACCTGGCTGTACCTTTGGTCCTCTAATTGATTAAATACCTGTTGATTGCTGGCCATTCGCTGGTCCAACTGAGACATGCTCTCTAAAAACTTCTCGCCCTCTTCATCAAAAAGGCTTTGTGATTTCACAAACATTGGCTTTTGATTTTCAGTTGCCTGATTCACCGTCTCGATGGACTGTGCCTGTATCTCAGCTAAAAGGGTTTGTTGCTTTTCTTGGTATTCCTTATATTGCTTCACATACTCAACAAAGGTTGTTAAGTCTTGCGCATAGGCTTCCATCGTTGCCTTTTGATCCGGAGCTCTTTCGCCAATCTGCTCAATCGACTCTTGCAGGCTTGTGAGCATGGCTTTTTGATCATCAATTTGTCCCGCTAAATTTTTTGAGCTTGGCTTATAAAAAGCTGTCATTGTTTCTTGAAAGGCAACTTCCTTTTCAAGAATTTCATCAAATTCCTGGCGAATATGCTCCATATCGGCTGATACATAATTCCAATATAGGGATGAAATCTTTCGGTTGATTCGTTTTGTCGCTTTTTCGAGCTCAACTAATACTTTTTCTTTATTCACTGCATTCAATTGGCTCTGCACTTTATATTGGAGATTCGTTTTTACTGGATTTTCCTCATCATACGTCATGATGTTTTGCGAAAAGTCTGATGGTAAATAAACAATGGCGTCGTATTTTAAATTGCTCAGGCCATTTTCCCCTGCACTTCTGCCGACAACCGTCCATTCATAGGAAGAGTTTTCAGCCAGGATTGCCGCAACATCCTGGCCAAATTGAATCTCCTCATCGCCTTCCTGTGTTCCAATATCCTCATTGATAATGGCAATGGATTTTGTTGCATTTTCTGGTTTCACGACTTGCAACGGGCTGTCTCCGATTGATCGGAAGAAAAGAAGGGGTGTAATGACAATCATAATAATGACGAGGATAAGCTTAAATATGCTTGCTTTTTCTGTCATATTCGTACCTTCCTTTCAACATTTGCAAGCGGGATCTGAATTTTTTGCTCTTTTCCATTTTCTACATAATAACCAAAGCCCGGCTGGATCTCTGCTTCCTTACGATCATAGGTAAGAGTAAATAAGGTTTGTTCAGATTTTTTCATTAAAATAACCGCTTGTCTGATTTGCTTAATTTCAGTTGTTAATGGGTCATAGCCCTTTGTTAATTCATTATTGCTGCCGGATACGACCATATTAAATCCAAGATGGCTATAGCTTTTCATGTAGCGGACGATTCGATCTTGGGTCAGATTATCTAAGCTTTGCAGGAAGCGGGAATAGCCATCAACGATGAACAGAACCGGAGAAAATTGCGGCAATTGTTCGCCTCTCTGGATGTGCTGATGATAGGCTTCCTCCCGTTGAATAAAGAGTGTTTCCAATTGATCCAACCAGGAAATGACATGATCCTTTCCTTCAAGGTAGACCAAATTCTCTTCTCCGATAAATGATGATAATCCTCGATCAATCGAATCAAAAATCGCGATATGCTCGATATCCTGTTCAAGCGCTGTTTGAATCAGCACCTTAAGCGAGTTTGTTTTACCTTTTTGAGCTTGTCCAAGCACCATACAATGCTTTGTCTTTAAGAAGTTTATATAAACTGGTGTGACATGTTCTTCATCAAGCCCAATCGGCAGCATACCAATCCGCTTCTCAATATAACCGGCAAAATTGCTAAGCGTAAGCTCTGTAGGCAGCATTGGAACCGGAGCCGGCTTTTTCGCCGTTGCATATATTTCCTTCAAATTCTGTACTTCTTCTTTCAGGCTAGTCATTTGCTCAAAGTCATCTTTTCCTTCTGTTGGCAGGTAAACTTGGGCAAAGTGGGCGGCATCCTTTTTGATAATCGCCCTTCCCGGCATAGCCTCAGGTGCAAACGGCAGTCTTCCGAGTATCGTATAAGCCTCTGAAGAATCCATTAAATAGTGTACAATCTTTGTTTTTAAATTGTTCATTAACGATTGGCGAACCGAATTGATTCGCGTAGCCGTTAAGATCATGTAAATTCCTAGAGACTGACCATCGCGGGCAAACTGGTTCAACTGCTGCTCAAGGTCAAGCATCTCCTCTTTAACAAGGTCAAAATTATCTATGACAACAAACAAAAACGGCAGCGGCTCTTCACTTAATGCATTGTACATCTTAATTGAGCTTACCTCTTGCTTTTGGAAAAGCTGCTTCCTTCTTGCTACTTCATCACGTAAAATCCCCATAAATTTTTCAATTTTCCGCTCTTGATCAAGCAAGAAATAATCAGCGGTATGTGGAAGCTGCTTAAGCGGCAGCAATCCGCCATTTCCAAAGTCCATTAAATAATAGTGAACATCCTCTGGAGAAAATTGCTTTGCCATTCCTAACAAAAGAGTAAGGATGGTTTGTGTTTTTCCATAGCCGGAGGAACCAAAGATTCCAATATTTCCATCCTCGATCACCTCATATGAATATGGTGATTGACTTTGCTGTTCTGGTTCATCAATCATTGCAAAGACAATGCTTGATTGATCTCTTTGAACAAGATCCATTCCACCGCGATATAGACGTCCTGGAAGCGGCGGCAGCCATGGGCTTGAAAGCTTCTCAATCTCCAGATCACGCTGAAGCTGTTCAATTTTATCAACAATCACGTCAATTTCACTTTCATGATCCTTCTGCTTTTGATCTAATGCAGACACTTCTGATAAAGGAATTAACCCTAAGTCTGTTACAATCGCTACTTCGTCCTCCATGTCATAGTTATCTTCTTCATGATATGGGGCACCGCTCCATGCGGATTGGAACAGCTCATAGACCTCGTTGTTTCCAACCTGTAAATACCCTCGCCCAGTGACCGTGATCGAGGCAGCATCACCATTTTTTAAGATTTCCCGGCTGTCCTCTGTGTTTTGCACCTTCAATGCGACACGGAAACGGGCATTGCTCCAAATTTGGTTATCAATGACGCCTCCAGGCTTTTGCGTTGCAAGAATGAGGTGTACCCCAAGGCTTCGACCGATACGGGCCGCACTAACTAACTCGCGAATAAAATCAGGTTCTTCGGTCTTAAGCTCCGCAAACTCGTCAGAAATAAGGAACAAATGCGGCAGAGGGTCCTCTGCTTTTCCTTGCTTAAATAGCTTCGTATAGTCATTAATATGTGTAACGCTATATTGGTCAAACAAGCGCTGGCGCCGTTTCAACTCACTTTTAATCGAAGCTAATGCGCGCAGGCTGAAATTTTTGCTTCCTTCGATATTGGTGATCGTCCCTAATAAATGGGGCATGTTTTTAAAGGGCTGTGCCATGCCTCCACCCTTATAATCAATTAATAAAAACGCAACCTCATGAGGGTGAAAATGAACAGCAAGGGACAGAATATAAGTTTGTAAAAATTCACTTTTCCCTGACCCTGTCGTTCCTGCCAATAAGCCATGTGGACCATGGGCCTTTTCATGCAAATTCAGTTCAACGGTTTCTTCCTTTCCTTTTAACCCAATTGGCACTGCCAATGATTTTGCTGACTCTCTTGTCAGCCAGTTCTGCTTAATTGAAAGCTCATCTACACTCTTTACATTCATCATTTCAAGAAATGATACAGCTTCAGGAATCGAATTTGTCATCCCAATTTGATGATCAAGGGTCCTGAGCATGCGGGCGTAATTCTCATTCGTGTCCCTGCTATGTAAATCAAGCTGAAACGGGATTTGAACCGCCTTTTTCTGCTGTATTAAAATATCACCTTGACCGTCATTGATATAGCGGACAAGGGTATGAATATTATCTGATAAACTTTCCTTCGCTTCTGCAGCAAAAATAACTGAGATGCCAAGATGTTTATGGTCACCCTCTAAATATTCCAAAATGACATGGTCTGAGATCAAATGTTGGTTTGTGATGACAAAAACATAATGCGGTGTAAAACGCAGTTTTTCTTTGTCTTCCTCCTGATCACGTTCCCTGATCATTTCATAAAGGGAGTAAAGCAATTGGTCCCTTGTTTTTTCATTGTAGATGAACCCTTTTGCAAAGGAATTAGGCAATTGAAAATGCGGAAGCCACTTCATCCATTCCCAACCCTTGTACTCATGCTCATCAAAGATAAACACAAACCGCAAATCATGGTAGCTATGAAAAAACGCAAGCTGACCAATTAGTTGGTGTAATTCATTTTTCAACACAGCGTCTTTTCCAATAAGCCCAATAGCACCTTCTGAAAGATTGGCTGTTATCGGGAGGTTTTTCAAATACTTATAGGCCCTTTCAAGCTTTTGGGATTCTTCAAGCAGCTCATCCATTTCCCTATTTGACATATCGGAAGAGGAGGAAGAAATCGTATAGCTTGCCCGAACCGTTCCAAGTCCAAGCCGAAATTGGAGGAAATCCGGACTTTCAAGGGTTCTTTCCCAAAGTCGGTCAGATAGCTCAGCTGTTAAATACTTCATTCTCTCAAAGGATGGATAGTGGAAGGTCAAAACCTCACGTTGTTTATCGGCAAGCGTCTGCAGCTCCTGTCTTTTCGCATCTAAATATTGCGTATAAATACGTTTGCGCCGTTCTTTTGATTTCTTTTGCTGCCCGCGATCCTTAAAGTATTGGACCGTAGAGGTGACCAATGTTGTCATAAACATCACTAATGAGACGATAATAAATATCCCTCTTGGCACAAGAATGGCTACAAGCCCCATGACAATCAACATAATAAGCGGCGGCATAATGATCAGCCATAGGCTGCGGTTAGAGCCTTCTGAATCCTGAGACGGAAAGGAGAATTGCACCTTCTCTTCAGGCAGGTCATAGACCATTCTTGGCGTTCGACGATACACAGGGTATTTCTTTTGCATTTCTGACTGAGGCTTCATCGTTTCCAAAAGGTCTGTCTTGTATTCTATCAGGCTTTCAATCTGAATGAGATCCTCTTCTATCAATGTAATGACCATGGTTGGCCAAAACAGTTGGTCGCCAATTTCTAATTGTGTTGCTTGCTCCATTCTCCGGCCATTTCGATAAATTGTTTCCGATTCATCAGCAGCGATTTCCCAGCGATCCTCTTCCTTGTACAGCATAAAAGAGTCTTGCTTCCATGATGCTTCAGAAGCCTTTTGAAAAGCTGCGTTTTCCTTTGTTATTGAAAAAGCGACCTCACTTTTATTTCCAATATAATACGTTTTTGCTGGCAAAAAAGCTTCAGTGACCATCAACGTGACCGGCTCTTTGCCACAACTGCACTTGTATTGTTTATTCCATAAAAGCTGTTCAGCATGATCCTCCGCTTGGTAAAGCCAATAGGAGTCATTGCTATATTTCACTTTTAGTGGTTTTTGCGTGGAAGGTGCCTGTTGAATAGTGATGGTATGCTGCCAATCACCTCCAATGGTCACCTCCTGCTTTGGATTTGTTTTCAATGTCATGTATTGGTAAGAATCTCGATGGAAAACCCATAAAATTGGCATAGTATCACCACCTGCACTCTTTCAAATTAAAATTAGCCTTACGTCAGCTTCTATTAAAGGCACATAAAAGCTCACTTTATTGTGGAGATTTTGCTCCCTGTTCATTTGTCGTCGTTGTTTGCTTAGCTTGAGTCGCAGCCTTTTGAGCATCAGTATTAGCTGGCGCACTTGCTTTCTCCGTTTGCTCCTGCGGCTTTTCTTGAACCTGCTCAGAAGTTGTCTCTTCCTCTGTGCTAGTTAGTCCTTCCTCTTCTTTTTCTGCTTCATACTCTTCTATTTCCCCGTCAATTTCAGCTAATAGCTGCTGTCTTTCATCCGTATTTAACTCATCATCTGCTTTCACTTGTTCTTTATATTTTACAAGCCCGTACAATATCAAATCCCGGTCTTCAAAAAACCGTGCAATATCAACTGCTTCCTCGGCATTACCACGTCCGATATGGATCCAATATTCAAAATAGAGCGGATCAGACTGTAACGACACAGTATTTCGTATAACCTCTTTTTGATTTTCTGCTAGTGATTCGTTGATAATATAGGATAAAGATAATTCATATTGTGTGACTTTAGGCATTTCATCAATCTCATATGGTTGAAGAGCTGTTACAACTTCACTAAATTCATTATTTAAGAATTTCTCCTGTGCATAAATAAAGCTTTCTTGCTTTGGCTGGAGGAAAAATAATGAATAAAAGGAATAAATCAGTGCCGGGATTAAGCATATGGTGACACCGTAAAGAACATAGCGATTTAGTTTCCATGTTTTTTTATTCACTGTCATTAAAAGAGACTTCTCTTCATTTAGCTGCTGAATCCGCTCTTCAATGATTCCCAATAATTCAGCAAAGCTTTGTGCTGCAAATACGCGTTTTATAAAATTAGAAAGCTTAAGTGTTTCATAGTGGTTTACGTATTGTTGAAAGGAATATTGTTTATCAGCAATTGCCGCAACCGTTGCTTTTACCTCTTTAAATAGATTTTCAGAATTTTTTTCATATGGTGGAAGACTTTCTTTTACCCCAAAATGAAGAAAGTATGGATTAAGCCCTTGGTCAAGGACAATATTCTCAGGGCATACAATAAGATGAATTCTTGTTAAGGAATGGAGCTCAACCTGTTGAACAATTTTATATGAAATCATCAGGCGATCTCTTTCCTCTGCTTGCTCCATACGAGGAAGAAGGGTGAATGTGTTAGGGATTGTATGAAGAATGGATAATTCATCATACATCATGTTAATTTCCTTTTTAATCTTCTGGTTGATCTCTTTTAAAAAGGAAATTTCTGCAGGATTATCCAATTTAATTCTTTCAATTTGAAAGGAAAACGCGATGGTTTGCTTATCAATTTTTATACTAGCTTCTAATTTTTCTTCTAAGTATGAGCGATCGTTTTGTGATGACATTCCCACTAACTCCTTCATAGTATTTCAATTCGATCTCCAGTTGTAATGCCAACATCTATTAACCGTTCATTTCCTTGAACGATTTTATGCTTATTAATGATTCGTATCCAAGAACCTTCTTTCGGCTGCTCGTTTACTTTCTTTGCCTGCCATACGATATCGACCATTTTTTTGACAGTATGATAGTTTGATAATCGCAAATCAAAGCTATCCTTTTGGTAGTTTTTTAAATCAACTGTAACTTCTATGTACACCTCATTCACCTCATAAGGAAGGAGCGCCATCTATGTAAAAGAGCGCTCCCTTATCTCTTAACTGATTATCCTCTGATTTGGCTTGCGATTTGTTGATCAGCATCTTCAAGTGCTTTAGCAGTGCTGTTCAATTGAGTAGAAATATCATCAAGCAATTGCTGCATTTGAATAAAAGAAGGTCTTAATGATTGATATTGCTCGCTGAATGCTCTGCTTGATTCACCTTCCCACATGCCTTCTAGTTCTCTAATCATTGTATCAAGACGAGAAATTTGCTCTCCTACTTGGCTGCTTTCACTTGAATAGCGGTTGGACATACTAACTAGCTCTGCTGGGGTAACGCGAATAATTCCAGACATTTCATTCTCTCCCTATCATTTTGTTATTTGGTATTCATCTATATTAATTGTGAGTACCCTTTACATGTTTTCTCTCTATTAAACGATCTTAATAGCGAGTGACCAAATGAAAATCTCCTCTACATAATAATTGGAAATTAATTCAAAACATTCACTTTTTCCTATATTATACCAATAACATATTTACCCAAATAAATATAGAATAAAACAAAAATTGTCACGAAAAAGGGAACTTTTTCCCTATCTAATAGATTTGTCCACAGGAAAAATTGCATAAATATCAAGAAATATTCATGAGTCGTTTGAACCCTAAAAATCAGAAGGAGTTTTAAAAAAGTGGGTATATAAACCTAATATCTCCATTTGCTATACAGACCCGTTCATGTTAATGCCGATAAATAGCACCTTACACGTTTTACCTAATTGCTCCATACAATATGTTTATAATGCTAAAATCCTTCGAAAAGGTGATGAAATTGTCTAGATCGATCATTAGAAAGGCAACCGTGATGGAGTCAAACGAACTATTAAAATTAACAGTAAATGTGATGAATGAAAGTTCAATGGGCTTTGTGCAAAACAGCGAAAATGGCTTTCACGCCTTTATTCCACTTTTAAATAACGGCTCTTATTACCTTGTTGCACTTAAAGATAAAATGCTTTTAGGCTGGATCCTAATAGGTCCTGACTTTAATCCATTAAATACTGTTAAGACTGGATCAATTGCATCTCTTTATGTTTTTCCCCCGTTTAGACAATTAGGAATTGGCAAAAAGCTTATGCAAGCAGCCCTTGAAGACTTTAAAGGTCAAGGTTATAAAAAAATCCTCCTAAATGTTTTTAGCGGCAATCCTGCAAAACGTTTATATGAACAATTGGGCTTTCGTGACGTTTCAACGGTAATGGAAAAAGAATTAGTAGAAGAAAAAAATGTGGAAGACCGTGTATATGAAGAATGGATGAGTAATAATGTAAACTAAGTGTTAATTTTTTTAATTTTCGGTCATATAGGCTATTTTTCTTGTAAAATATAAGTAACCGGTGACTTTAGGAGGGGTTATGAATGAGGCGTTTCACGAAGGAGGAAAATAGCTGGATTTTTTATGATTGGGCAAGCTCTGCCTATTCGATTATTATTACAACAGCCGTATTTCCATTATTTTATAAAGCAGCGGCGAAAAATGCAGGGATCAGTTCTGCAGATTCTACCGCCTATTTAGGCTATACGATTGCCATCGCAACTTTTATTTTAGCGATGCTTGGTCCAATTTTAGGTACCATTGCCGATTATCAAGGATTTAAGAAGCGATTTTTTACATTCTTCGTGGCTTTAGGTGTAATCTTTACGGGTTTATTGGCCTTTATTCCAAGTAACCAGTGGTTGCTTTTGCTTATCTGTTATACAATCGCAGCAATTGGTTCAGCTGGTGCCAATGTGTTTTATGACGCATTTTTAGTTGATGTTACCTCAGATGAACGAATGAACCGTGTGTCTGCTCGCGGCTTCAGCTTTGGGTATATCGGCAGCACGATTCCGTTTATAATAAGCATTGCGATTATTATATTGGCGCAAAGCAAGGTCATTCCTGTTTCTACTACTACTGCAAGTGAAATCGCCTTCATCATAACGGCTCTATGGTGGGCAGGGTTTACCATCCCTCTATTAAAAAATGTCCATCAACGCTATTTTATTGCACGTGAGCCAAGCCCAATTGCAAACAGCTTCCGACGTTTAGGAAAAACGTTCACCGAAATTCGCAAATATCGGGCACTATTTTTATTCCTGCTTGCTTATTTTTTCTATATTGATGGAGTTGGAACGATTATTACGATGTCCACAGCTTATGGTTCGGATTTGGGGATCAGCTCTACAAATCTATTGATCATATTATTCGTTACACAGGTTGTTGCCGCACCATTTTCTATTCTTTATGGCCGGCTGGCTGAGAAATTCACAGGGAAGAAAATGCTGTATGTTGGCATTATCATCTATATGATCGTTTGCATATATGCGTATTTTCTGAAGACAACTTTAGACTTTTGGATTTTAGCTATGCTGGTAGCCACCTCTCAAGGAGGAATCCAAGCATTGAGCAGATCTTATTTCGCAAAGCTGGTTCCAAAGGAAAATGCAAACGAATTCTTTGGCTTTTATACAATCTTTGGCAAATTTGCATCAATTATGGGGCCGCTTTTAGTAGGGATAACTGCACAGCTTACTGGAGATACAAATAGCGGTGTATTCAGTTTAGTAATTTTATTTATTATTGGTTTTCTTATTCTCTCTCGTGTACCTGAACCACAGACAGCCTTGCCTATTTCGATTGAAGAAACACCTTATAAGTCATGAATCTTGAAGCTTTCATAAGAAAAGCGCAAGGCGCCTGGAGCTAGACACTAAAACTAGCTTAAAATTTTATACATTCCTTTTAATAATGAAGGAGCCAGTTCACTTTTACCTGGCTCCTTTCGGCATCATAACTTTACTTATCTTTCCGCACGAAAATTTAAATTCGTTTAGCCTTCCGTTTGTTTATAAACTTTTTGACAATTGGATAAATGATAGGAGCCCATTTCATGACATTTTTAAACGCTCTTTTCATAAACGTTACCTCCCGCTTTTTTAATAAACTTTCCCGCATTTGCTGGAAGGTAAACATTGTTGAACGGTTTATTTATCACGACTCTATCTTAATCATCCAACCCTTGAAACTTCTTTCCCTTTCTGCAGCTGATACATTTGATAGTATTTTCCTCTTTGATTCAGCAGCTCCTCATGACGTCCTCTTTCAACAATTTCACCGTGATCTAATACAAGGATTTGATCAGCACTGCGAATCGTTGAAAGACGGTGGGCAATAATAAACGTTGTTCTGCCCTCTTTGACAATCTTCAAGGCCTCTTGAATCAAAGCTTCTGTTTCGGTATCAATATTGGCTGTTGCTTCATCTAAAATGAGAATAGCCGGGTCATATGCTAACGCCCGCGCAAAGGAAATAAGCTGCCGCTCTCCGGCTGATAAGGTGCTGCCTTTTTCAAGTACAGGCTCATCATATTTGTTCGGAAGCTTTTCAATAAACCGGTCAGCTCCTACATCCTTAAGCGCCTTTATGACCTGTTCTTTAGCAATTTCAGGATTATCCAAGCTTACATTTGAAGCAATGGTCCCTGTAAACAAGAACGGATCTTGAAGCACAATCCCCATATGCTTTCTAAGCTGCTGACGCGGCAGTTTACTTGTATCTTTACCATCAATCGTAATCGTTCCGCGATCAATATCATAATAACGAAATAACAGGTTAATAATTGAGCTTTTTCCTGAACCGGTATGCCCTACTAAAGCAACCGTTTCACCCTTTTTCGCCGCAAAGGTGATATTTTTCAAAACATCATGCTCACCATCATAGGAAAAGGATACCTGATCAAATCGAACATTTCCTTCATATCTTGGAAGTTTTCCCTCATCAACAGGGACACCTTTTTCATCTAAAAGCTCAAATACTCGCTCAGCCGCAACCCTCGCTTGCTCTAGCTGTGCCAGCTGATTAACAATATCCGTTACCGGCTGGAATAAACGATTAAGATAGTCAACAAAAGCATAAAGCATACCAATTGATACAATTCCTGCTGCGCTAATCGATTGTCCTCCGAAATACCAAATGAGCACAACAAAGGTGGCATTTCTAAGAACATTAACTAAATTATGCGATGTTAATGCATTTAAACTGAGCAGTTTATTTTGATAAACAAAATGCTCCTCATTTAACTGTTCAAATTCCTTTGTCGTTTGTTCTTTGCGTCGAAATGCTCGAATAATTGGCATTCCTTGAATCGATTCATTGATGATTCCATTTATATCACTTATTCTTGTTCGAATTAAGTGATTATATTTAGAAGCTACCTTTCGATAGAGCAACGTCCAAACCAAAATAATCGGTACCAATAGCAGAGTGATGAGGGCAAGCTTTGTATCAAGGAAAAACAACGCAATAAAAATACCTGTCATATAAATTCCGCTAGTGAAAAAAGTCGCAAGTACTTTTACATAAAGCTCTCTAATTGCTTCGGTATCATTTGTTACACGTGAAACAATTTTCCCAGCGGGCCTATTATCAAAATAGTTGATGGGCACTCGCTGAATATGCTCAAATACATCTGTTCTCATCTTCTGGATTATACGATTTGCAGCTTTTTGGAGCATTAACGATTTTCCATATTGGAAAAATGCTGCAACCAAAAGCAGACCGACATAAAAGCCAAGCAACAGAATAATCGGACGAATTTCTGGTTGATAGAAAGCCATTAATTCTTGCTGGCTTAATCTGTCCACTTCAAAGCTGGCTTGCTCATTACCTTTAACGATGGTTAATTCATTGCCATTTATTGACCTTTCTCCATCAAAGCTAAGATGCTCCTCCGTAACGTAGAAGGACCTGCCGACTTGAACAATCTGCAGCTTGGCATCGCCTACAGCCGTTTCATCGGTTATATTGCTGCTTCTTTTGTAATACCGCTCATGATAAAGAACGGTTTGTTCATCCTTTTCTTTTACTTCCACCCATGGGCTTTCAATTCCCATCATGTGGTGATCGATCACTCTCTTTGCGATAAATGGTCCTGTTAGCTCGGCTGTAACAGCTAGAGCCAACATCGCCAATGCAATCAAAATTGTTTTTTTGTAAAGCAGGGCGTAGTTGAAAAGGCGTCTTCCTGTTGTTTTTTGTTTCATTTTAACTCACCTCTCCATAGGAATCAGCCTGTTGCCGATCAAATTGCTCTTTATACCATTTCCCTTGCTTAAGGAGCTGTTCATGTGTGCCCTCTTCCACGATTCTCCCTTCATCCATGACAATAATCCAATCAGCATGCTGAACGGCTGATAAACGGTGTGCACTAATAAAGGTTGTTTTTCCAGCTCTCTCTTTACGAATATTTTTAATGATTTTCGCCTCTGTCTTTCCATCAACAGCAGACATTGCATCATCCAGCAACAAAATCTCCGGATCTTTAATGAGCGCTCTGGCAATAGATATCCTTTGTTTTTGACCGCCTGATAAGGCAACACCTTTTTCACCGACAAGCGTATTAAGGCCTTTCGGCAAAACAGATAAATCTTGGTCAAACGCCGCTAAATGCAGGGCGCGATCAATTTCCTCCTCGCTTACGTTCTCTTTTCCAAATTGAAGATTTTCACGAATCGTTCTCGAAAAAAGTATTTGTTCCTGCGGTACATAACCAACCCAAGAATGGACTGTGTCAATTGCAACCTTTTCTAGAGAAGTTCCCGATACGAGTATTTCTCCACTTCCTAATGGATATTCCCGCAGAAGCTGTTTCAACAACGTTGTCTTTCCACTGCCTGTTTTACCAACAACACCAATTGTTTCGCCTCTTTTTACATGCAAAGTAAGATTTTTTAAGTTATCGGTTGTTGATGAAGGATAGCGGAACGTGACATTAGAGAACACGATCGAATCTGCTGTATCCAGTTCAACAGGATTTTCATGATCCTTAACATCAGGCTCATAAGCAAGCACTTCATTTACGCGATCCAAGGAAGCATTACCGCGCTGCAGAATATTGATCAGCTCTCCTACTGCAAACATCGGCCAAATCAACATTCCTAAATAAATGTTAAAGCTGATTAATTCTCCTAACGTAATCACTTGATGAAAGACTAAATAGGCCCCATATCCAAGTCCGATCACATAGCTTAATCCAACTAGGATTTTAATCGTTGGTTCAAATAATGCATCAACCTTTGCTACCTCAATGTTCTTCTGATAAACATCCTCTGTCATGTCTTTAAAACGTTTTTCATCCGCTTTTTCCTGCACATATGCACGGATGACCCTGACACCAGCGATTGATTCCAGAACATTGTCATTTAAATCGCCAAAGGCATTTTGGGCTACAGTAAAGCGTTGATGGATAAGACTTCCATAAAAATTAATCGCCAACGCCATCAAGGGCAAAGGCAAAAGCGCAGCAATAGTCAGCTGCCAACTAATCGTCACACTCATGACAAAAATGATAATAATCATAAAGATTGTCGAATCAATCAAAGTCAAAATCCCAAATCCTGCAGTCAAGGATATCGCCTTTAGATCATTCGTTGCTCTTGCCATTAAATCGCCTGTTCGATTTTTTTCATAAAAGCTTGGAGTCATCGTGAGTAGATGTCTCATAAAGCGATATCTTAATATTCGTTCAATCAAATGGGCTCCTCCAAAAAGCTGGTACATCCACACATAGGTGATCCCATAGCTCAAAATGAGTAGTGCACCGTAGAAGAGAAGCAGATCAAGAAGCCTTTCGCCCGTCATTTGACCAAATTGCATATCGTCAATCGCTATTCCGATAATCTTCGGAGGAATAACATCTAATACACTAACGATAATCAATAACGTTATTGCTACAGTGTAACGCTTCCAATACTGTTTAAAAAACCAGCTTAATTTTCCAAGTACTGAGAACACAGAAAGGTCCCTCCCTTATAAAAAAAGCGCAAGGCGCCTGCCTATCGGCGACAAGCATAAGGCGAACAGGAATAGAAGGTGTACTTTACCTTCAATTCCTGTTTGACTTATGACCTCGAGCCGATGGCGCCTGGAGCTAGATTCAGAAACGCAAGCTATGTTAAGAAAATATATAAATTCTGATATTATAAGAAAAGCGCAAGCGCCTTACACCAGCAACCTATTAACAGTTGCCTCCACCTTTTAAGTGTGAAGTTCATAGGCACTCGAGCTAAACACCAAAACTAAAAATAAAATTTCAATTTATGGCCCTTAGCCACCTTTCATCCAATCTAAATGAATGCGAATGATCTTTTCTTTTTCCATTTTCAAAGCTCCCTTCAAAAAAATATCTATCTAAACGAGCTAAATGCTCGGAATTTGCCCTCTTAATAAAGACAAAAAGGCACCGTACGGTAAACGTACGATGCCTAAAAAAGAAGACAATAAAAAACGCACGCCACTATAGTAGTGACCTGCGATTAATGACAAATAGGATTTGCTCACAAATAAGAATTAACGATTTACAATCCTTTGCGGGTCACATATAAAATATGAAATTTGGTAACCTTTGTTTCCCATTACGTTTTCCATTTTTGTAACCCTCCATTTCTTGTAAATTAATATTCTTATTTCATTGTATAATTTTCCAATTATTATTGTCAATATCTTTTTAGCAAAATCATTCCCCCGGAAATGATCTATAACACATATATTCATATACGTTTTTGCTTATGCTAAAAAGCTTCAATCTAATTACAGATTTCTTATTTATTCATATTGGCAAGAAATCCTCCAAGAAGATCATCCACATCTTCTTCTTTCTCGTCTTGATCTTCCTCTTCAGCAGAGGCTTGCTCTTGTCTAACCTTCTCCCAATCGAAGTTTATTAAATCCAACTCCATTTCATCAGCTCTAGACAGGGCAGCCTCCTCTTCCAGTTCTTCCATTTCAGTTGAGGAGATTGGTGAGATGTTATCATCTTTTATGTCAATCGGTTCAGATTCTTGCAAATACAGTGCTTCATTAATATCCAACGCATTGCTGTTCAGTGAAGCTAAAATCGATGTTGCCCGGACCGGGTCTGCTAACAGCTGATAGACAATGCTGCCTAATAACGCTTCTGAATGAGAGTGTTTTAACCAGTTCCGTTGGTCTTTGCTTAGTTTTTTCGGCAGAGGTAGTGTTATTGTTTCGCGATCCTTTGACTGAGAGCTGCCAACCCCTTCTAAAACAAACTCAGCTATTTTACTAGAAAAGTTTCGTCTTTCTGTATCCTTTAACATTTGAAGCTGTTTTAAAAGATGATCAGGAGTGTCTGAAGGAAGGCGAAAAGTAATTGCTTGTCCCCTTTGTATGGATGCCGAGCCCTTTTTATTCATGAAACCACCCTATTTTTCTACTGTTTGTTTCTCTGCCTTTTTACCCTTTGTATTCGGATTGTTTCTTCTAGTATAATCAGAGATTAATTTATAATAGGCATTTGCCATCATCCAAATGCTCTCTTGTTCATCTTCAAAGAATTCAATGTTATAGCCATCCAAGCTATTATTTAACATTTTGATATAGTCCTTTAATACCATCGCTCCGCCGCCAACAAAGTAGCAGATTTCTGTTTGCGAGTTTTTCTGCCACACATTGCGCAAATGACGATATTGTTTTTTCGCTAATTCTAGCAAAATACGATCTGTAATATCATGAACGCTTGTCCGGCTCCCTTTTACCATAATATGGTTGCGGTCATTTTTTCGAGTAATGATTTCAACAACATCTCGTCGGCTGTCTAATTCAACTCCATGCTTTGAGCGAATTTCTTCTCTTATTGCTTCTAACGATTCAGAAACACCAAGATTAAAGCCTTGTGCCTTATCGTCATCTACATTACGATTCTTGATGACAGCGATATCTGTTGATAAACCGCCGATGTCTTGAATAAGAATGCGTTTGTCAATCAAATCACGGTTAATGATATTTAAGTCATTATCCATTACAAGATTAATATAGGCAGCAAATCCTTCTGGATACACCTTAACCTCATCAAATCTTATATTTACTTTTAGTCCTTGGTATTTTGGTGTAACTAAAAATTCAACTTGGTGAACAGAGCTTAGTAATTGTGAGCGATAGCCAACATCCTTACCTTCTTTTACTTCACGAAGGGGAAGTCCTGTTCCAAGTGTGTAGTTCGCATCAATGACATTGTTTGTCTTTTTAAATAAATTAGAATTTTCTTCTCTTACTGCATCTAATGCTAATGAAGCAAACAACATAACTAGAGTTTGATCCTCTTCAGATTTGCTGCTGCCAGGATCTAATTCATTCGCATGATCACTTTTGGTTGCAAGATTCCCAACACGATAAATAGCATTATTTTCTTTTAAAGCAGGGGAGTGAACCCTAATATGAATGCCATCTAGCGGATCCTTATCATTTAATTCTTCAATACCAATAACTGGTCGGTCTTCGGTGTCTCTTGCTATAACATTTGGTATGTACAAGTTATGATCCAATTTTCCAAACAAAGCTTTTACACAATCATTTCCTACATCAATTGCTGCAATACGCGTTACGCTCATCCAATCATTCCTTTCTATTAAAATGATGATGTTCAAGAAGAACGATCACCAGTTTAATTTAAGGGTAAAGCTTATCACTCAAAGCGTCAATATTACTTTCGTTGTGTTCATATCGTAAACATGTATACAAATAACGTTTACATGTAATCAAAAGAGAATACATGCAAACAATTTTGTACACATCCCTTTAAATCAACATGCATACAGGTTTGTACACATGTTTACACCTTTGCACACATTACGATTACATTTTGTTTACATGTATACATTTTTGTAAACAACGAGTTTTGCTGCTTTTCGGCCTAAAAATATCACTCTTTTTACTTATATTCTTTCCCGTGCGCTTGCATTTGTCGAAACTTTGAAATGATAATATAGATGATTGACCACACAAAAAATACAAGTGAGTGTTAACCATATATGAGAGATTTAATTCTATTGATGGCTATTAATTAGGAGAGTAGTAAGTAGAAAATTTTGCATGACTTGAATTCGAAGATAATGGTGCTGGAATAGCAAAGGAAATACTTTACCAAGTTTTTAAACGAACTATTCTCTTAAAAGGAGGCTAGCTCGGGTAGGATAGTACAGAGGAACAAATATAGTTGACGGTGCTTTATACCGCGGGACAAAGATTGACATTTCCCTACCTTTTTCACTGAAGATCACCACGTTTCGTGAGGCTGCTGCAACCTAATTAAGCAGCAGTCTCACTTTTACCAATACAAAACTCACTTTAACTGCCGTAAAAAAATTCTCTCCCATACTTTCCAGGGAAGTATGTTTTTTACAAAAACAGCTGTTTTTACTCCTTTTCCAATCATGTACCTCATTCTAGTCTGTTTCTTTTGGGCAATTTTTGCGATTAATTGAGCAACTTCGGTTGGATCACCAAACTTGCTTGCCCCTTTTTCAATATGTTCTTCTAGCTTTTTCATCATTTCATAATACGGAGACTTCACGTCCAACGATTTCTTCGTTACATGTTTACCCGATGTCCAGATACTTGTTTGAAAAGAACCCGGCTCTACCAAGACAACATCGACGCCAAAAGGCTTCATTTCAAATCGCAATGCCTCACTCCAGCCCTCTAATGCATGCTTGGAAGAAATGTATGGCGATAAGCCGGGAAAGCCAATTCGTCCGCTTATGCTGCTAATATTGATAATTCTCCCTTTTCGTTGTTCTCTCATTAGTGGCAAGACTGCCTGAGTTACCGCAATAACCCCAAAAACATTCGTTTCAAACTGCTTCCTATATTCATCAAGTGGAATCTCCTCAACAAAACCCGCACCAGCAAATCCAGCGTTATTAACCAGCACATCAATTCGCCCTAATGTTCTCATGAAATCTCTCCAATGATGAATCGAAACCTGTGAAGTGACATCTAATTCAAGTACATAAATCAGATCCCTTACACCAAGTTGTTCCGCGCGTTCCAATAGCTGAGGAGATTTTTCTGTATTGCGCATCGTTGCGATAACATAATAACCGCATTTCGCTAATTCTAACGATGTCATGAAACCAAAACCACTTGAAGAGCCTGTCACAACAGCAATTTTTTTATCCATCTATCTTCTCCTTTAACTATTTATTTCTATTTTATAGAAATAAAGCGGATATAACTCTTATCGAAAGTAATTATCTACACTTGAAAAAATTCTGTTATTGTTACTTTTACTACTATTCTATTATTCTACAGGAATATTTTTAAAGCGCTTTCAAGTATTGATTATAAACTCCTAGTTCTTTTTACATAAAAAATTTCAAAATGATCTTCTTGAGAAGTTCTATTATTCTAATAAAATATTAAAACTATTCAATTTTCACTAAAAAGGGGAAAAACTAGTAAAATAGACTTGTTTCTATTTTTTTTGACAATATCGAATCATAAAAGTATTATATTAAAAGAACAAAGGAGGTTGAGTAATGTCAAATTTAAATAAACAGAAAATTGTGGCAAGCGTCCCTCAGAAAGGATTTTTTGGCCATCCTAAGGGACTTTTCACACTTTTCTTTACTGAATTTTGGGAGCGTTTCTCCTACTATGGAATGAGAGCAATCCTAGTCTTTTATATGTATTATGAAGTTTCAAAAGGCGGCTTAGGTATTGAAGAAAACACCGCTCTTGCCATCATGTCGATTTATGGCTCATTAGTGTATATGTCCGGCATCATTGGCGGTTGGCTTGCAGACCGGGTATTCGGGACATCAAATGCTGTTTTTTATGGCGGAATCCTAATTATGCTAGGTCATATTGTACTAGCAGTACCTGGAAGTGTACCTATGTTTTTCGTCTCAATGGTTTTAATCGTTCTTGGGACAGGCTTACTAAAACCTAACGTTTCGAGCGTTGTCGGAGAAATATATAGTGAAGAAGACAATCGCCGTGATTCAGGCTTTAGTATTTTCTATATGGGTATTAACCTTGGCGGATTTTTAGCTCCATTAATTGTCGGTACAGTTGGAATGAGATACAATTTCCACCTGGGCTTCGGAATTGCCGCAGTTGGAATGTTCCTTGGATTATTAGTTTTTATCTTTACTAAGAAAAAAAATCTTGGTCTTGCAGGAACGTTAATTGCAAATCCAATGTCTCCATCTGAAAAGAAAAAGGTCTATACCATCATTGGATTAGGCGCTGCTATTATCGCAATTATTATTGCCATCACTATACCAGCAGGCATATTAACGATTAATAGTTTTATTGCTTTAGTCGGTATTTTAGGGATTTTGATCCCAACGATCTACTTTATCGTGATGTATAGAAGCCCTAAAACAACGGCAGTTGAACGTTCGCGAATTATTGCCTATATCCCATTGTTTATTGCTTCTGTCATGTTCTGGGCAATCCAAGAGCAAGGCTCAACTATTTTAGCAAACTATGCTGATAAACGAACACAATTAGACTTTGCTGGTATTCATATTTCTCCAGCATGGTTCCAATCACTGAACCCATTATTCATCATCATTTTGGCACCCGTTTTTGCATGGTTATGGGTAAAGCTTGGAAATCGCCAGCCTTCCATTCCTAAAAAATTCTCATTAGGTTTACTATTTGCTGGTTTGTCATTTCTCGTTATTCTGTTACCTGCCTATATTGGCGGGGAGGATGCATTAGTTCATCCTTTATGGCTTGTCCTAAGTTACTTTATTGTCGTCCTTGGTGAACTTTGCTTATCACCTGTCGGACTTTCTGCTACAACAAAATTAGCTCCTGCTGCATTCTCGGCACAAACAATGAGCTTATGGTTCCTATCAAATGCCGCTGCACAAGCGATTAATGCACAAATTGTTCGTTTCTATACACCTGAAACAGAAATGGTTTATTTCGGTACAATCGGAGGAGCTGCAATCGTTCTTAGTATCCTGCTTTTCTCCCTTTCACCAAAAATTCAAGGCTTTATGAAAGGTGTCCGTTAATTTAATCTTATCGATCCCCTAAGCAAGAAGTGCTGACTGCTGCACTTCTTACCAGGGGATTTTTTCACTTCAAGTAAAATGGTGCTTTATCACTCATCTACAAATTGGCCGAGAGCGTTTATAACAGGAAACGATTATATAACCTTAACTGAAAAGGTCAACAAACCTCAATATTAGGCTCTCTGACCCTTGTTTTTACCTACATGTCCTCCTGTTTATCCACTATTTCCTTCAGGACCACTGCTTGATTATGCTCCTGATCCTTTGCCGCATATAGCAAAGTAATGGTCTGGTTAGCGGCCATTTCTTGCAGCTCCTACACCAAGTCCTTTTTATCCTTACGTAATTCTTCTTTATATTTAACTTTGAATTCCCCAAACTTACTGGGTTCATGGTTAAACCATTTCCGCAACTGATTCGATGGGGGCAACATCCTTCATCCAATGATCGATGTTTATTTCCTGCTTTGAAAGTCCTCTTGGCCATATCCGATCGACTAGGACTCTGATGCCATCCCCTTTAGACGACTTTTCATAAGCACGCTTGATTTTTACCGGCATTTAACCCCCTCCTAGCTTTCATTCAGCATTATTATCTCATTATTAACCCAGGGATGAAAAATTTTCCCTGATTGACATTCACTTATAGGGGAGTATAATGGTATAACGTTAATATTTCGTACATCGAAATATTAACTAAGGTAAATGATTAACTGATCGGGTTAAAACATTTAACATATTTCATTCATAAAGATGAAAACATATTACAGAAAGAGAAAACTTGAAAAGATCGGTAAAAGGAGAGGAAATAAAGATGACCACTGAAGGAAGTGTATCCGACCAGAAAATAAAAAAAGGCGCCATTCTTACCGTTATGCTTTTAGGTTCATTTGTGGCGATTTTAAACCAAACATTAATGAATGTAGCCTTGCCGGAAATGATGGAAGACTTACATATATCCGCAAATACAGCGCAATGGCTGTCAACAGGTTATATGCTTGTTAATGGCGTATTAATCCCTGTTACCGCCTTTTTAATTGAACGTTTTACCACGAGACAGCTCTATTTAACAGCAATAGGATTGTTTTCAATTGGCACTTTCATCTGCGCGATTTCTCCTACTTTCACCATTCTTTTAATCGGGAGAGTTGTCCAGGCTGCAGGTGCGGGCATCCTTATGCCTTTATTAATGATGGTAATTTTAACGATCTTTCCTATTGCTAAACGAGGACAGGCAATGGGCCTAATTGGGCTTGCGATGACATTTGCACCTGCAATTGGTCCGACTCTTTCAGGCTGGATTGTGCAAAGTTATTCTTGGCGGGTCTTATTCTATATCGTTCTACCCATTGCGGTGATTGATTTCATCATCGCCATTCTTCTCTTAAAAAATGTCACAAAGCAAACGTATCCGAACATTGACATAGCTGGTATTGCCCTTTCTACATTAGGCTTTGGCGGCTTATTATATGGATTTAGCAGTGCCGGTAACTCAGGATGGGGAAGTATCGAAGTGATCACCTCGATACTAGTAGGAGTGATCGCATTAGCGTTATTTATTTGGCGGCAAATGACGGTTGATCATCCAATGCTGGAGTTCAGAGTATTTAAATATAATATGTTTACTCTTACGACGATCATTAATGTCATTATTACAATGGCAATGTTTGCAGGCATGATTCTGGTGCCGATTTATTTGCAAACAATCCGGGGCTTTACTCCTTTGGAATCAGGACTATTGCTGTTACCAGGCGCGATATTAATGGGGATTATGTCTCCGATTACAGGCTGGATATTTGATCGAGTTGGTGCACGCTGGCTTTCCGTCATCGGATTGGCCATTACCACCGTTACCACCTGGGAATTTAGTGAGCTAACAGACTCCACCACTTATACTTTTTTATTAGTTATTTACACAGCCAGAATGTTTGGCATGT
Organism: uncultured Metabacillus sp.; assembly: GCF_947503125.1. Classification (GTDB taxonomy): domain Bacteria; phylum Bacillota; class Bacilli; order Bacillales; family Bacillaceae; genus Metabacillus. The sequence continues at coordinate 101,632 of NZ_CANNCR010000006.1, read as the reverse complement.
CGCTGCTAATGATGCCGATTATGACGGCCGGACTTAATCAGCTTCCAAGACGATTAAACGCACACGGAACGGCAATGTCCAACACGTTTAAACAAGTTTCTGGAGCACTCGGTACCGCATTTCTTGTCACTGTCATGTCCAATCAAACGGAAAAGCATGTAACAGAACTCGCCGCTGCATCTGGTGTCACACCAGATGCCAAACAGCAAATGGCATTTATCGTAAAAGAAGCAACCATCCAAGGGATTAACGATGCCTTCGTCGTCGCTACTTGGTTATCGGTATTGGCCGTTGTTCTTGCATTTTTTATTAAAAGGGTAAATCCTGAAGAAGATGAGGGACAGGAAACAATCAAAAGACAAAAAGCAAAAACACATCAACTAGCTTTAAATGAACGATAAAGTGAGACTTCCATTATTATGGAAAGGGCTGTCTTAAAGGACGGCCTTTTCACATTTTACCTTGGTAACCTTTCGCACAAATACCTCCCATCCATGAATGAAGCAGGCAAAAATGGAGAATTTAATGGTAAAGGAGTGTGGGAAATTGGAGCAAACTTGGTTTTCATTACTGCCATTTCTTATTGTTATAGCTATGTCCATTTGGTTAAAGAAAATTTTGCCTGGTCTTGTTTTGGGACTTATCCTTGGTTCTTTACTGGTTACGTTTGATTTATTACATGGATTGCAACAAACAATAAAATACATTGTAAAGACATTATCAGACCCTACGAATATTAATATCATCGGATTTCTTTATCTTTTTGGCGGTCTCGTTGGCATGATGAAAATTTCTGGTGGAATGAAAGGTTTTTCTGAGTGGGTTGGCGCAAAAATTAAGTCACAGCGCGGTCTGCTAAGCCTTATTTGGCTGACACTGCCTTTTACCTTTATGATGCCGATGTTTCGGATTATGATGATTGGTCCCATTGTCCAATCCATCATGGAAAAAAGGAGATTATCAAAGAAAAAGGTTGGATTTGTTATGGATGTCTCCACCGCTTCAGTCATTGTACTCTTACCTGTTGCCACTGCATTTGTTGGCTTTATGGTATCGTTAGTGGAAGCAGGCGTTCAGGAGCATCAATTAGACATGTCCCCATATCACGTGTTTTTGCTTAGTATTCCGTTTAACTACTTTGCCATTAGTATGTTAGTAATTGGGCTCTTGAAAACATTTTTGCCATCTTCTAAAAAGAAAAAGAAACAAAACAATCATCAAGCTCAAAAAAACCTGGATCATGAACATGAAGCCCACCCCTATCACGGGATGGGGATAAAAGAGGAATTATCCATGGTAAAGGCTCAACCATGGAATTTAATCATTCCGCTTATTTTGCTCCTCGGCCTCTCTTTGTTTCTTTTATGGCAGGATGGCACTGCAAAAGGAGCGAAAACCATTTTCGAAGCTTTTTCAAAGGCGGATTCAACATTTATTATGCTATTAGCTATATTTATAACCCTTGTGTTAACATTCGTTTTTTACATATTCCGCAAGCAACCGTTAGACGAAATTCTCTATCATTTCTTTGATGGCGGAAATCAAATGATGCAGGCAATCATACTGCTTGTGCTTGTATGGTCACTAACATTAGCAGCGGAGGATCTTGGATTTACAACCTTTATTAGCGCAACCTTAGGGACATTTTTACCGGACTATGTCATCCCGGCCATCATTTTCCTTATTGGTTCGGCTGTCGGCTATTTTATCGGGTCTTCTTGGGGAACATGGGGATTGTTTATGCCATTGGGAATGACATTAGCAACTGCGACAGGAGCATCGATACCACTTACAGTAGGAGCAGTATTTGCCAGCGGCTCATTTGGTGCTTTAACCTCACCATTAGGGGACACAACAATTACGACCGCATCCATTCTCGAAATGCCGCTCGTCGATTATGCCAGGTATAAATTGAAAATTGCCTCCATAGGCTGTGCAATTGCCACGGTTTTATATCTTGTGACAGCCTTCTTTTTTATTTGAAATGGGAACATTCCAGATTATTTCCTGTGAAATAGTCAGCTTCATTTAAATATATCAATGTTACGAACAAAAGCGCAAGCGCCTCGTTCAGCCCCGAAAAGCATAAGACGATTTAGAATAGAAGGCGTTCTTTGCCTTCAATTCTAAATTGGCTTATGACCTCGAGGGGCTAGGCGCTGGAGCTGGATGTCAAAGCGCTATCCACAGTCCAAGAATTTTATAATTTCCTAAGCAATAACAAAAAGCGAAACAGCAGCGTTTCGCTTTTTTTGTTATTGATCTGGATAGGTTTCTTTTAAAAACTTTATGGATTGAAGAATAAGCTTCTTTAAGACTTCTATATCAACATCAGCCACTTTATTGATATACACACAGGCTTTTCCTGTTGTATGCTTCCCAAAATCCTTTAATAATTCGTCTCGCTCTGTGTCACCAGTTGCAAAATACAGGCTGATTTTTGCCTTCCTCGGCGAAAAGCCAACAAGTGGCGCATCACCTTCATGACCTGTTTTATATTTATAATGATATTTTCCAAAACCGATAATGCTTGGCCCCCACATCTTCGCTTCATAGCCGGACGTTTCTGTAAAAATATCCAATAATTTATAAGCATCCTCACGTTTCTTTGGACTTTCAACCTGTTCAATAAACTCAATGACACTGCTGTCTGTTTCTTTTGTTTTTAATTCATACATAAAGGTAACCTCACTTTCATTATTGTTACATTTTAACTATTCGATTTCCTTTATCATACCTCCTCCTATAGCAAGAATGGAAATTTTGCTATACACTTTATGTAAAGAAAGGAAAAGTGTGGTGAATTCCATTGTTTACATTGCTTTTGATTGAAGACGATGAAACATTGTTTAAAGAAATAAAAGATCGGTTAACAGGTTGGTCTTATGATGTGTATGGGATCACTGATTTTAGCAGAGTGCTTCAAGAATTTACAGCGATAAAGCCTGATTTAGTGATTATCGATATTCAGCTGCCAAAATTTGATGGTTTTCATTGGTGCCGGATGATTCGTTCTCATTCAAATGTTCCGATCATCTTTTTATCATCTCGTGACCATCCTACTGATATGGTCATGTCAATGCAGCTTGGGGCCGATGATTTTATCCAAAAGCCCTTTCATTTTGATGTATTAATTGCGAAGATTCAAGCGATTCTCCGCCGTGTTTATAATTACAATACTGAACCCATCTCTCTCAAAACCTGGCGCAGGGCAACGATCGATTTTGAAAAAAATCTTGTAACCAATGAGGGTGGCACCATTGAACTAACAAAAAATGAATTTTTCATTTTAAAGCAATTAATTGAACATAAAAATAAGATTGTTAGTCGTGAAGAATTAATTAAAAGCCTTTGGGATGATGAACGTTTCATCAGTGATAATACGTTAACAGTCAACTTAAACAGGCTGCGAAAAAAGCTGGATGAGATTGGCCTAGGACGTTTTATTGAAACAAAGGTTGGACAAGGCTATATTGCGACTGAAGAGGAAGAAGGATATGATTAAAAACTTCCTTATTGAACGGCGCAGCTGGATTTTGCTCTTCATCATCCAGCAGCTTGTGATTATTTTGGTCGCTTATCTCGACAATGCGATCCCATTCAAGCCCATACTCTATATCGTTTTTTTATCAATGATCATATTTATTCTCTTTTTGGTTGTCCGCTATCATAAAGAAACCAAGTTTTATAAAAGCTTAGAGGAATGGGAAAACAATCTTGATTTAACAAGCATCATTGAACCAGAACGTCCATTTGAAAAAATCATTGAGAAAAGCATGACCGATCAAACAAAGCGATTAAAACGGCTTGCTTCAGAAAACCAGCTAGTGTTAGAGATGGAAAAGGACGAACTTTTGGCTTGGATTCATGAGGTGAAAACACCATTAACAGCTATGTATTTAATTATTGAACGAATTGATGATAAACCGTTAAAATCTCAGTTAACCTATGAATGGCTGCGAATTCATTTGCTGCTCGATCAGCAGCTGCACCATAAGAGAATCTCATTTATAGAAAATGATTTATATGTAGAAACCATCAATCTAAAAGAATTGATTTTTAAAGAGCTTAAAACCTTACAATCGTGGTGCATTCGAAAAGGGATTGGCTTTGACATCCAGCTTGAAGTAACAGAGGTGCTAAGTGATGCCAAATGGCTTGCCTTTATGATCAGACAGCTATTGAGCAATTCTATTAAATATAGTGAAGCAAGTGATATTAATATTAAGAGCTATGAGGAGAATGACAGAGCGAAATTAGAAATTCAAGACTTTGGCCGAGGGATTGACCCAAAGGATTTACCGAGGATTTTTGATAAAGGCTTTACGTCAACGACAAACCATGCTGACAATGCTTCAACAGGTATGGGGCTTTATTTAACAAAAAAAGCTGCAGAGCCATTACTGATCCATATAGAGGTGCAATCAGAAATAGATGCTGGAACAACCTTTACGTTATCCTTTCCAAAGAAAAATGACTTTGTGAATATTGCAGGCATGTGACAAAATTGTCACATGCTTTTGTTTTTTTGTTCGCCCAATCAAAGGAAAAGGAATCCGATCCCTATTATGATAAAACTATCAAAGAAAAAGGAGTTAGTTGGGATGAATATTTTAGAAGCAACGAAAATTCATAAAAGCTACGGAAATAAATTTAATAAGCAAGAAGTATTGAAGGGAATCGATATCAGCATTAAAAAAGGAGAATTCGTCAGTATTATGGGAGCATCAGGCTCTGGTAAAACAACGTTGCTTAATGTTCTTTCCTCCATTGATCAGGTCAGTAACGGTACGATCAAAATTCAAGATATCGAAATGACAAAAATGAAGGAAAAGCAGCTGGCTGAATTTCGTAAACATCATTTAGGGTTTATCTTTCAAGAATACAATCTATTAGACACACTAACAGTGAAAGAAAACATCCTTTTACCATTATCCATTTCCAATACATCCAGGAAGGAAGCAAATCAAAAATTCCAAGAATTAGCTAAGGAACTGGGAATTTATGAGCTTCAAGATAAATATCCAAATGAAATTTCAGGCGGGCAGAAGCAGCGTACCTCTGCGGCTCGGGCATTTATTCATGAACCAAGTATCATTTTTGCCGATGAACCAACCGGTGCACTTGATTCAAAATCCGCTTCTGATTTATTAAACAAACTGAGTGAATTAAACCAAAAGCGCGAGGCTACGATCATTATGGTCACTCATGACCCGGTCGCTGCCAGCTATTGCAGCAGAGTCATTTTTATTAAGGATGGGCAAATTTATACTCAGCTTACGAAAGGAGCACAGGAAAGACAAAGCTTCTTTAAGGATATTATGAAAACCCAAGGTGTTTTAGGCGGTGTTCAATATGAACATTAATCAGCTTATCCTTCGTAACCTAAAAAAGAATTTAAAAAACTACTATCTTTACGTTTTTGCGTTAGTCTTTAGTGTTGCCCTGTATTTTGCCTTTGTCACCCTGCAATATGACCCGTCAATGGATGAAGTGGAAGGCTCAATTAAAGGGGCGGCAGCGATACGATCAGCATCCATTCTGCTTGTTGCGATTGTTGCCATCTTTCTTTTGTACGCCAATACGATTTTTATTAAAAGGCGCAGTAAAGAAATCGGCTTATTTCAATTAATCGGTATGACAAAAAATAAAATCTTTCGCATCCTAAGTGCTGAAAACCTAATTCTTTACTTCGGCTCTTTACTGATCGGGATTTTTGTCGGATTTTCTGTTTCAAAATTAATCATCATGATTTTATTTAAGATAACGGGTGTTGAGGCAATTGCGACTCTGCAATTCTCACAGCAAGCCCTTGTCCAAACCTTGATCGTTTTTTGTGTGATCTACTTGTTAATCATGATCATGAATTATCTATTCATCAAAAGACAAAGCATTTTAGCCTTATTTCGAGTGACCTCTTCAACAGAAGGCAAAGTTAAAAAGATGTCCGTGCTTGAAATTATCATTGGGGTCATCGGGTTGGCATTCATTATCTTAGGATATTTTGTTTCATCAAAGTTATTTGATGGTGACTTTACAACCATGAATGAATTATTCTTAGCCATGATCTTTATCCTTGGCTCCGTCATTATTGGAACCTATCTTTTCTATAAAGGTTCCGTTAGCTTTATTGCCAATGTGATACGAAAAAGCAAAGGCGGCTACTTAAACATTAATGAGGTATTATCCCTTTCATCGATTATGTTTCGCATGAAATCGAATGCCTTATTATTAACGATTATTACGACTGTATCAGCCCTGGCAATCGGTCTGCTATCGTTAAGCTATATTTCGTATTACTCAGCAGAAAAATCAGCCGAAAATAATGTCCCCTCCCATTTTGCCATGACAAATATGGAAGATGCAAAGCAATTTGAAGAGACATTAAAGAAGAATGAGATAGCCTACGATAAGAAGGTTATTGAGGTCATTCAGGCAAACATCGATGCAAGAAACATTTTGGATATCAATCTAAGTGAAGTAACATTTGACCCAAATATCATGACGCTCGCTGTCATAAGTGATCAATCTGTCCCAGATTTAGATCTGGCTGCAGAAGACACGGTTTTTTCCGGCTACAATGATTTGATGCAAAAATTTATGACCTTAAAAGATTCTGGCAAAATAATCATTAAAGGAGAAAATGGGGAAATTAAGCAAAACTATTTAGGGCTTAGAAAAGATTTTCTCCTTCCCTATACATTTACGGGTGGCGGGCTGCCTGTTGCCATTGTAGATGAAACCGTATTTGAACGCTTAAAAAAGGACATGGACCCGGAAATTCAAAAAGAAACCTTCCTATATATCGGTATAGACATTAAAAATGGAGACCAGCTTAAAAAGGCAAATGACTTATTTAAAGCTGCAAACTATGATGAAAACCATTCTTCACGCCTTAATATGAGTAATGATCAAAAGCAAAACATGGGACTGATCATGTTCATAGTCGCTTTCTTAGGGCTAACCTTCCTCATTACATCAGGCTGTATCCTTTATTTCAAACAAATGGATGAGAGTGAAGATGAAAAGGGAAATTATACGATTTTAAGAAAGCTAGGATTTACGCGCGGAGACCTGCTGAGAGGCATCCAAGCCAAACAAATTTACAGCTTTGGGATCCCATTAATAATCGGCCTCTTGCATAGTTATTTCGCCGTTCAATCCGGCTGGTTTTTATTCGGAACTGAGCTTTGGACACCGATGATTATTGTAATGGTCATCTACACAGGATTGTACTCTATCTTTGGTATCCTTTCCGTTCTTTACTATAAAAAAATGATTAAGGAAGCATTATAAACATGAACAGCAAAAAGCACCACATGTTGAAATGGTGCTTTTTGTTATCATAATTATGAATGTTCTCTTCTATAAAGATCCCGGCTCTTATACCCTGCCCCAAGTATACTTTTCATTTCCTCACGTCGTTTTTTCCTTGTTGCTTCTTGTTTCGCACTATATACATATCGGGCCCAGTCTTTCCGATAGCCCGGGGTTAAGGATTGATAGAAAGCAAGCAAGTCAGGCGTATCTTGCAAATCCTTTTCCACATCAGGAATCATCTCGATATAATCATCCACACATTGGCTTGCTTTTGTTGATGTCTTATTTTTGCTTTTCGAATCTTCCTTTAAGCCAACAACGGTAAAAACATCATCCAGCCCGACCATTCGGGCAAATTTAATTGAGCTCGTGCCAATAAACCCGCTCTCATCAACACCTAGGCTGGGAAATAAATCATCGCGGTGAATATAGGTCGGGTATACCTTATTCCCCTTTTTAGGATAGGCCAAAAAAAGATAACCGTTTTTATTTAAAAAGTTCTTTTCAATCACCTTGTATACGAGGTCTTTTAGAGACTCCATATCCAATACAAAAGCAAATATCAGATCATATCCGCTCCCAGCAAGCTCAGTATCATAACCTTCTAACTTTGCTAAATATTCCGCACCCTCCGGCAAATTTAAAACCGCTGCCTTTTTATATTTTTGCAAGTTTAGTTTTTCAACGATTGATTTTGCCATGTTTACCCACCTGTTAAAAGTAATCTTTTTCCCTTAGTTTAAGTTGTTTCCTATTGGTTAGCAAGTTGAAACCAGACAAATAATACAGCACGAGCAAAAAGCTCATTCTAATGAATGATAGGAGTTCCTTCTTATTTTTCCATTAGTCTGAACTTTTTAGTCATATCATTGTATTACTTTTCCATTAACTAATATGAGACTTCAATTAAATGATTGACTGATTTTCATAGCCGCCGCAATATTTCTTGCGGTTTTTTCCATATATTCTGCAGCATGTTCAAATGCATCAGAAAGTGATACGATACCTGGAACAATGCTAAAAAGAGCATCAATTCCATATTCATGCACGGCATCACTGTCTTTAGATACTGAACCGGCAAGACCAATCACAGGGACACCATATTTTTTTGCTGCTTTAGCTACACCAATAGGAGTTTTTCCATATACCGTTTGACCATCAATCCGACCTTCCCCTGTAATGACAAGATCTGCATCCTTAACGACTTCATCAAAATTTACAGCATGAAGGACAATATCAATTCCTCTTTTTAGATCTGCATGTAGGAAAGCTAGCAAGCTGGCTCCAAGACCTCCTGCCGCACCGGCACCCTCTAAATCGCGAAATGGTTTGCCAATACTTCTTTCTGCGACATCAGCAAAGTGGGATAGGTTTTTATCAAGCAAATCGATCATTTCAGGTGTGGCCCCTTTTTGGGGGCCAAAAATGGCTGAAGCGCCTCTTGAGCCAGTTAACGGGTTGTCCACATCACAGGCTACGTCAATTTGAACGTCTTTTAATCTAGCGTCAAGACCGGTTACATCAATTGTCATGATTTTCGAGAGAGCGCCGCCTCCTGGACCAATATCGTTTCCTCTGTCATCCAGCAGTCTGCCACCCAATGCCTGAACCATTCCGGCCCCCCCATCATTTGTGGCGCTCCCGCCAATTCCAATGATTAAATGCTTTACTCCTAAATCTAATGCAGCTGCTATTAGTTCTCCCGTTCCTCTTGTCGAAGTGACTAATGGATTTCTGTTTTCAAGAGGAACAAGATGCAACCCTGAGGCAGCAGCCATTTCGATCACAGCTGTTTTTCCATCTCCCATTAATCCAAAGAATGCATGAACTGGTTCACCAAGCGGGCCGGTGACAATTCGCTCCACCATCTTGCCGTTTGTAGCATCTACTAAAGACTGAACGGTTCCTTCACCGCCATCCGCCATCGGCATTTTATAGTATATAGCATTCGGAAAAATCGTTTTGAAGCCTTTCTCGATTGCATTGGCTGCCTCTAGTGCCGATAAGCTTTCTTTAAAAGAGTCAGGGGCAATGACAATTTTCATATTTTTGATCTCCCTTTCTATAAGAGATTTGCAACATCCGCAAAATACTTCATTTGTTATACGTTAATCGTAAACGTTTGCTATCATTATTGCATTGTAAATGGTGACAAAATAGCAGAATAATAAATTGTATAAATTGTGCATAAGCACAAATTAGCAAATATCATGAAATAGCTTTGCTGTATACAATTCCATCAAGTCCCGTATATTCCGCGGGTCCTTCTTAGTCAATTCAGTTATTTTTTCAAGCCGGTATCTTAAGGTATTCCGGTGAATAAACAGGCTTTCAGCAATTTTGTTTAATTCCCCATTCTCTCTTATGTATGCTTCCAAGGTTTGGACCAGGTCTCCCTTCTTCCCCTTATCAAGCAGCTTTTCGTAAAAGGAGTAGGTGTGTTTGTCCTGCTCATCCAGCGCCGTTTTTACCAGCATTGCTTCTAACCGATAATCCTCGTAATGATAGAAACTGGCGTCTGGCTGAAGTTTACTCCCAACCAGGATTGCTCTTTTAGCCTGGTCAAATGAAGTTTTTAATTCTTTTATCCTATCGACAGGACGCCCGGCCCCAATAAGGAGATCTCCATCCAATACTTTTTGCAACCGCTTTAAGAATTGGCTTAGCTCCCTTTTTGTTTTTTCTGTTGATGCCTTTAAAATAATGATTTCATTAGTTAACGTGACACCGATTAAATCTGTTTTGTCCAGTTCATATTGAATTGTCCTTATTATTTTTTGACCATAGTTTTCTAAACGATCCAATGGTTTTATTACAATCACGCTTCTAGGCTGTTCTAAATCAATTCCTAGAAACCCGGCACGCTCTATAATCCACGCTTCGTTTAAACCCTCTTCTGAAACTAGCTGATTCACAATCTCGCTCTGCATTCTTTGCTTCCATTGAAACCTCTCAAATAAAAAGGATTGCTCTAATACAAGTTCTGCAGCCATTTTTACGAGCTGAGCATAATTCTTGATTTTCTCAGGCTCTCCTGTTATCCCTATAACTCCAACAATTTGGTTACCGAAGCGTATCGGCATATTAATTCCCGGCTTTGTCGCCTTCATTTCGGTTGCCTTAGACTGATCAATTTCAATACTTTCTCCGTTTTTTAGAACGAGAAGAGCACCATCATGAAGCTGATTTATCCTCTCCCTTTCACCTGACCCTAGGATAATCCCCTTATCATTCATTACATTTATATTCGTCTTTAATATTTTCATCGTCCGCTCAACAATTTCCTGAGCCAGGTCGTAGGTTAAAAAATGCATCCTTTTTCGCCATCCTTCCTGCTTCATTTCTTCTAATGTACCATAGTGCAAATGAACAATAAATGAAATAGATGACAAGAACAATGCTTCTATTCTTCACCTTTCTTTATCCTTCTTTTTTCAACAGCATGTTTTTGCAAAAATAAGCCATTCTAAAAATAGCAGGAAAAAACATGATAGCTATGGCCTGCATTTTATATGTTTTAAGTAACCAATCATTTGGATGCACTTAAAATGACGAGAAATGCACCAATATAGGAAAGGAGCGCAATCATTGAAACTATACCATGTAAGAAAAGGACAATTTGTCTATTATCATAATGAGCTGCACAGGGTATACGGGGTAAAGCCGCTCTATAAACAATCCGTACATTTAATTAGGCTGAGGGATTTAACACAGAATTTAACTACCGCAGCGAATGTAGAAAAATACAAACCGCAGCAACTTGACTGCTTTACTTACAATCATAAGATTTATACGCTCAGAAAAGATCGAAATGCTGAGCCGGGGGACTATATCTTAATTACCAACCCAACTCCCGATTCTTTGGATCATTATTCATTAAATGAAATTGAAGTTGTTGAAACCGTTGATCATAAAGGGGTCATCACAAGTAATTCAAACGGGATCAAGCACAATGAGTATTTATTAATGGTTCCAGGCCGAAGCCACAACAGCCGTCAGATCGACTATCTCGAAGTAGAAAATATGGCAGCTGAAGACTTAACAAACCTTGGTACCACTGCGTTAAATCAAATGGCCACTGAACCGCTGCCAATTTTAGGAGATGTCTATAAAACAAATGAAAACGGAGTACTCATTGAAGCGATGGTGGTCGCTATACAAGGACAAACGGTATTCCTAGGAAACGGTTTAGAGGTGCCGCAGGAAGAGCTGATGAACACAGAAAAGTGGACATTTCTATATAACCTCAATGAAAAGTAAATTTATGTTTGAGAGGAAGCTCATACCGTTTTTATTCAATACGAGGAGGTTTTCATGAATATATTAAAAGAAAACAGCGTTTTTACCATCTCACTTTTACTTACTCTCATCTTTATTATTTGGGGAGTCTTTTTTACAGACAATTTAGCGAAGGTAACTGACCTGATTTACAATGGTTCAATTGATTATCTTGGCTGGGTTTATCTTGGAGCCACATTATTTTTTGTCATCTTCTCGATCTACTTAATGTTTTCTAAATACGGCAATATTCGACTTGGTAGAAAAACAGATAAGCCTGATTTTAATACCGCTTCTTGGCTCGCGATGCTGTTCGGTGCTGGAATGGGAATTGGAATTGTGTATTGGAGTGTTGCTGAACCTGTAACCCACTACACAGACCCTCCTGTTGGTAAAGGCTTCACGGTTGATGCTGCCAATACTGCAATGAAATATACATTTTTCCATTGGGGTCTTGATCCTTGGGCCATATATACCGTTATTGGTTTGGCACTCGCCTTTTTTCAATATAACAAAAGGCTGCCTGCTGCCATCAGTTCAGCGTTTCATCCGATATTGGGAGATCGGATTTACGGGCCAATTGGAAAAACCATTGATGTGCTGTCAATCTTTGCGACGGTCTTTGGTATAGCAACCTCTTTAGGACTTGGCGCCATGCAGGTAACTGCAGGGATGCACGATATCTTTGCCGTTCCAAATACATTAGTGATTCAATTGGTCGTCATTGCTGTTGCCACCGTTCTGTTTATTATCTCCATCAACACAGGCTTAGAAAAAGGGATTCAATATTTATCAAATTCAGCTATGATCTTATCATTTGCTCTCATGCTGCTTATTTTAATCGTCGGCCCAACGATGACAATTATTAAAGTGCTCTTCAATACAACTGGTATTTATATCAGTGATTTTATCCACATGAGCTTAAGGCTAAAGCCCTTTGGCGAGGGAGAATGGATTGCCTCATGGACGTTATTCTATTGGGCTTGGTGGATTGCTTGGGCTCCATTTGTCGGCATGTTTATTGCCCGGGTTTCAAAAGGAAGAACGATTCGGGAGTTTGTCATTGGTGTATTAATCGTTCCAACTCTCGGAACTTTTGCCTGGATGTCCATATTTGGCGGCTCGGCGCTTGATATTGTTCAGAGCATAGGAAACAATGATTTGGCAAACTATATTAAAGACAATGTCTCATTATCAATCTTTATATTTTTTGATTATTTGCCGCTTACTTCCCTATTAAGCATTTTAGGCTTTGCCGTCGTAGCGATTTATTATATAACTGTTGCCGACACCTCTACCTTTGTTCTAGGTATGCTTAGTGAAGGCGGTACATTGAACCCTTCGAACAAAATTAAAGTGACATGGGGCGTCATTCAGTCTGCCCTTGCGGCTGTATTACTGTTAGCAGGCGGATTAAACGTATTGCAAACTGCGTCCATCGCAGCAGCCCTCCCCTTTGCTATTATCATGGTGATCATGAGTTATTCATTACTAAGAGGGTTAAAAAATGAAGTTCATCTGCAAAGAAGCGGTAACCGGGGAGCTAAGCAATCTTAAAAGGTACTAAAAATCACCCCAACAGCGTTGTTCATCGGGGTGATTTTTTAATTTCACACCTATTAGCAGCACGACGTAGATTTTGTCGAATTTTGATGTTTTTTATATTTTGATTCATAAAAGGGCTTGCAAAAATATGAATCTCATATATAATACTTGTATACAAGTATACTTGAATTTAAATTGAGTAGGTGAATATATGACTGATTCAAAGGAATATCTTTACCCTGCAAAATGGCTTTCAAAAGCTTCTGCTGGCACTCGTGTTACTTCAGAGCTTAGAATGCGGATTATTTCAGGCATGATTGAAAGCGGCACCATTCTATCTGAAAATAAATTAGCTGCAGATTTTGCTGTAAGTCGCTCACCCGTTCGTGAAGCGCTAAAAATACTTGCATCCGAAAACATGATTCGTTTAGAAAGAATGGGTGCAGTCGTCATTGGTTTAACAGAAAAAGAAGTAGAAGAAATTTATGATGTACGTTTACTAATTGAAACATTTGTATTTGAACGGCTCGTCAAAATGGATATTAGTGAATTAGTAATGGAACTTAGCAAAATCCTTGAAATGATGAAGGTCGCAATAAAATACCAGGATGCTGATGAATTTGCTTATCAAGATGTCCTATTCCATGAAACGATTATTAAAGCGATTAATCATTCTTATATCCAAATGATTTGGGATAATTTAAAACCCGTCATGGAGAGCTTCATTCTTTTATCCATGCGTGTCCGTTTTAAAGAAAAGTACGAAGATTTTACCCGAATTTTGCAAAACCACGAGCTTTATATTGAAGCAATCAAAACCAAGGACCGGACACTTATGGTTAAGTCCTTGCACGAAAACTTTGATGATGTTCAAGGGAAAGTAGAAGACCTATGGATGTCTCAACAAATGCGATCTAAAGGAGTAGAGCAAGAAAATGAGTAGCTATATGTTAGGTATAGACATTGGCACGACAAGCACGAAAGCGGTCTTATTTACAAAAAAGGGTGAAGTCATCCAAACCGAAAATATAGGGTATCCCCTCTATACACCGGATATCTCCACAGCTGAGCAAGATCCAGAGGAAATATTTCAAGCTGTATTGAAAGCCATTTCAAATCTAACGAGAAATCATCCAGAAAAAAAGCCTTCGTTTCTTTCATTTAGCAGTGCCATGCATAGTGTCATTGTTATGGATGAGAATGATCAACCACTGACACCATGTATCACTTGGGCTGATAACCGCAGTGAAGCATGGGCTCATAAAATAAAGAATGAACTAAATGGACATGAAATCTACAAGCGTACAGGAACACCGATTCATCCGATGTCCCCATTAACCAAAATTGCTTGGATTGTGAATGAACGTCCTGAAATTGCTGACAAAGCAAAAAAATACATTGGCATTAAAGAATATATTTTCCATCGATTTTTTAACCAATATGTAGTCGATCATTCCCTCGCATCAGCCATGGGCATGATGAATCTTAAAACATTGGATTGGGATGAAGAAGCGTTAAAGATTGCAGGTGTAACCCCAGATCATTTATCTGAGCTTGTTCCGACAACAAAGGCCTTTAGCAACTGTGATCCGGATTTAGCACGTCAAATTGAGATCGATTCCACAACCCCATTTGTCATCGGTGCAAGTGATGGAGTACTTTCTAATCTCGGTGTAAACGCTATAAAAAAAGGTGAAATTGCGATCACTATTGGGACAAGCGGTGCGATTCGCACCATTATTGACCAGCCGCAAACAGATGAAAAAGGAAGAATATTTTGTTATGCCCTAACAGACAAACACTGGGTCATTGGCGGACCGGTAAACAATGGCGGGATGGTCCTTCGTTGGATAAGGGATGAATTTGCTTCTTCAGAAATAGAAACAGCAAAAAGACTTGGCATCGACCCGTACGAGGTCTTAACAAAGATTGCTGAACGTGTACGACCTGGAGCTGATGGATTAATTTTTCATCCATACTTAGCCGGTGAACGCGCTCCTCTATGGAATCCAGATGTACGCGGTTCATTTTTCGGATTAACGATGTCACATAAAAAGGAACATATGATTCGCGCTGCACTAGAGGGAGTCATTTACAATTTATACACCGTGTTTCTAGCTTTAACCGAATGCATGGACGGACCTGTAACACGAATTCAAGCAACTGGGGGCTTCGCAAGGTCTGATGTTTGGCGGCAAATGATGTCCGATATTTTTGAATCAGAAGTAGTTGTTCCAGAAAGCTATGAAAGTTCATGTCTAGGTGCATGTATTTTAGGCCTTTATGCAACTGGAAAAATTGATTCCTTTGAGGTTGTATCAGACATGGTTGGCAGCACTTACAAACACACGCCTAAAGAAGAAGCGGCAAAAGAATACAGGGAGCTTCTGCCAATCTTTATTAACCTTTCAAGAGTACTAACAGAAGATTATTCACGCATTGCAAAATATCAAAGAAGTTTAATCAACCCAACCAGATAAATATTAGGAGGAATAACGATGCCTTTAGTTATTGTCGCAATAGGAATCATAGCCTTACTGATTTTGATCATGGGCTTAAAATTAAATACATTTATTTCGTTAATTATTGTCTCATTTGGGGTAGCTTTAGCCCTTGGTATGCCGCTGGAGGAAATTGTAAAAACAATTGAAGCCGGATTAGGCGGGACACTTGGTCATTTAGCTTTAATCTTTGGACTTGGAGCTATGCTGGGCAAGTTAATCGCAGATGCTGGCGGTGCGCAACGGATTGCGATGACCCTTGTTAACAAATTTGGAGAAAAAAATATTCAATGGGCTGTTGTTGCATCTTCATTCATTATTGGGATCGCATTATTTTTCGAAGTAGGATTAGTATTGTTAATTCCAATCGTATTTGCTATTTCAAAAGAATTAAGAATTTCAATCTTGTATCTTGGAATTCCCATGGTTGCTGCTTTATCCGTAACCCATGGCTTCCTGCCGCCTCACCCAGGGCCAACTGTTATTGCTGGTGAATTTGGCGCAAACCTTGGTGAAGTTTTACTTTATGGATTTATTATTGCGGTTCCTACCGTTATTTTAGCTGGACCTATCTTTACAAAGCTTGCTAAAAAGCTTGTACCTGAATCATTTACAAAAACAGGAAGTATTGCCTCATTAGGCGAACAAAAAGTATTTAAGCTTGAAGACACACCAGGCTTTGGCGTCAGCGTATTTACAGCGATGCTTCCTGTTATTTTAATGTCAATTGCGACGATTATTACGTTGCTTCAAAAAACATTAGGAATTGAGGATAATAGTTTCCTAGCGGTCATTCGCTTTATTGGTGATGCATCAACTTCTATGTTAATTTCCTTATTAGTTGCCGTCTATACGATGGGATTAGCAAGAAAAATTCCAATAAAAGATGTAATGGAATCTTGTACACAAGCGATCTTGCATATTGGAATGATGCTGTTAATTATCGGAGGAGGCGGCGCCTTCAAGCAAGTATTAATTGATGGCGGTGTTGGTGACTATGTGGCTGAGTTATTCAAGGAAACAACATTATCGCCCATCCTGCTAGCTTGGATCATCGCAGCGATCTTACGTATCGCTTTAGGCTCTGCCACTGTTGCCGCTTTAACGACTGCTGGCTTGGTGATTCCAATGTTAGGACAATCTGACGCAAACCTGGCTTTAGTCGTCCTTGCAACAGGAGCAGGAAGCTTAATTGCTTCCCATGTAAACGATGCCGGCTTCTGGATGTTTAAAGAATACTTTGGCTTAAGCATGAAAGAAACCTTTGCAACATGGACATTGCTTGAAACGATTATTTCAGTAGCTGGATTATTGTTTATCCTACTACTAAGTTTGTTTGTATAAGCAACAATACCAATCTAGGCAGTAAATCCACTACCGATTAAGTAAAGGATTTACTGCCTATTAATCTGAATTCAAAGGAGTAGAATCAATCATGAATACAATTGGTGTTATCGGTTTAGGAGTAATGGGCAGTAACATCGCGTTAAATATGGCTAGTAAAGGTGAACAAGTGGCCGTCTATAATTACACAAGAGATTTAACCGATAAGCTGATGGAAAAAAGCTCAAATCATTCACTCGATCCATACTACGAGATTCAAGATTTTGTCCAGTCCTTAAAAACACCGAGAAAGATCTTTCTTATGGTGACAGCCGGGAAACCGATCGACTCGGTGATCAGTTTATTAGTCCCCTTTCTAGAGGCTGGAGATATTATTATGGACGGCGGCAACTCCCATTACGAGGATACGGAACGCAGATATGATGAATTAAAAGCGAAAGGAATCCATTATTTAGGAATTGGAATTTCCGGAGGTGAAGTCGGTGCTTTAAAAGGACCATCGATTATGCCTGGCGGAGATAAAGATGCCTATGAAAAAGCAGCACCAATTCTGACAAAAATAGCTGCACAGGTTGACTATACTCCTTGCTGTGTGTATATCGGTCCAAAAGGTGCCGGCCATTTTGTCAAAATGGTCCATAACGGCATCGAATATGCGGATATGCAATTAATCGCAGAAGCTTATACTTTTTTAAGAGAAAGATTGCAATTACCTGTTGATGAAATTGCTGAGATCTTTGAATCTTGGAATCAAGGCGAACTAAAAAGCTATTTAATTCAAATTACGGCAGAAATTTTAAAGAAAAAAGATGACATAACTGGCCTGCCATTGATCGATGTTATTCTTGATAAGGTAGGTCAAAAAGGAACAGGAAAATGGACGAGCATTCAAGCAATTAATCATGGCATCCCCTCTTCGATCATTACCGAATCATTGTTTGCCCGTTACATTTCCTCTTTAAAAGACGAACGAGTGTATGCCGAAACCACCTTAGCTGGTCCTGAGATAAATCAGGAGAGCTTAGATAAAGAGGTGTGGATAGAGTACATTAAACAAGCTTTATACATGGGGAAAGTCTGTGCCTATACGCAAGGATTTACGCAATACAAAATGTCTTCCGAGCTTTACGGCTGGAATTTACCTTTAAAAGATATTGCCCTTATTTTCCGCGGCGGCTGCATCATTCGCGCAGAATTTTTAAATGTAATAAGCGAAGCGTTCCAGAAAGACACAAATTTGAATAATTTGTTAACCGCTCCTTATTTTGCAGAAAAGGCTAAAGCCTATCAAACGGGCTTACGAAAAGTTGTTAGCGAGGGCATCAATTCCGGTATTTCGCTTCCATGCTTAAGTTCTTCCCTCACTTATTACGATAGCTACCGGACAGGAAAATCAAATGCAAACTTACTGCAAGCACAACGTGATTATTTTGGTGCCCATACGTATGAGAGAAATGATATGGAAGGTGTTTTCCATACAAATTGGCAATAAATCGTCATGTAAAACGATCGTGTAGAAATCATTTAGTAATGAAGAGGCAGTCCAAAGGGTTGAAACCCTTTTGGAACTGCCTCTTTTTGAATCCTTATTTAGTTGGAACCGTTCAATTAAGTCCCTGTATTATCCAGATTATATAAAACGATATTACAATTTTTATTTTGGTGGTATTTCACAGCTGCCATCCGTACATATGGCTCCGTTCGCTCCATCTGAGGATAGTTCCTGGAATTTAGGTTTTGGGTTTTCTTCTTCCCACACCTTTTGAAGCGCGCCAACAAAGGTTTCAAGTGGTTGTGCGCCTGAAATGGCATATTTTTGATTAATGATAAAGTAAGGAACACCAGAAATCCCATACTGCCCTGCAATTTCTTCATCGATTCGAACATCATTTGCATATGCTGTTTTATCTTTAAGAACTTCTAAAACTTCTTGTCGCTTTAACCCTGAAGCTTCAGCAATATCTGCAAGTGTTTCTATATCACTAATATTTTTAGATTCTGTGAAGTATGCATAAAGCAGATTTTCTGTCATTGCCTTTTCTCTGTTATGTTCTTTTGCAAACTTTGACAAACGATGGGCATCAAACGTGTTCGTCGGCTTCATCTCCTCAAAATGAAATGTTAAACCGACACTAGCTGCATGTTGACCTAATTGTACGTTATTCCGTTTAGCTTGTTCAACGCTCATCCCATACTTTGCTGCGATTACTTCGTGAATGCTTTTTCCAGAATACAATGGTGCATTTGGATCTAATTCAAAACTTTTAAATTCAACTTCAACTTCATTTTTATGTGGAAATTGTTCTAAAGCCAATTCTAATCTTCTTTTCCCTATATAACAAAATGGACAGACAAAATCAGACCATACTTCAATTTTCATTGTTACACCTCTTTCCTTTAGGTATCAACCATTGTAGCATGAACATGAAAAAGCTCAAAAATACATGCTCAAAGAGGCATATCCTTTTTCAAGATAATAAAGTCACAAAAGCTATCTTAACAAAAAAAGTATAAGGAAGCGTATCCAATTGAAAGAGCCCTTCTCACTCCCTTTGGTACTGAGAAGGGCTCTTTGCTATTCTCCGTAATGTCAATTCATCATCAATATCTCCCGAATATCCTCTTCCGTAAGAGTGGCATTAGCTTTTTCATCTGAATCGATTATTTCTTCTATCAACTGTCGCTTTTTATCTTGCAGTTCGCTCATTTTTTCTTCGATTGTTCCACGTGTAACAAGCTTAATCACCTGAACGACATTTAGCTGTCCGATCCGGTGAGCGCGGTCAGCTGCTTGTTCCTCGACTGCTGGATTCCACCATGTGTCATATAAAATAACAGTATCAGCTCCAGTCAGATTAAGACCTGTCCCCCCTGCTTTTAAGGAAATGAGAAAGAGGTCACGTTCCCCTGCATTAAACCGATGGCAAATATCCACTCGTTCCTCTGATGGAGTTTGTCCATCAAGGTAAAAATAAGGTAATCCTTGATTGGTTAATTCTCTCCCGATTAGATTCAGCATTTTTGTAAACTGGGAAAAAATTAACACCCTTCTGCCGACAGACCTTGACTCCTCAATGATCTGTTTTAACTGTTCAAATTTAGCTGACCTGCCTTTATAGCCATCAACAAACAAGGCTGGATGACAACAAATTTGTCGCAGCCGAGTTAAACCGGCAAGAATTTTGATTCGATTTTTTCGAATGGTATCCTTGTCTAAATGCTTCAATGTTTTGTGTCTTAGTTTCGCTAAATAAGCTGTATATAACTTCTTTTGCTCTGGATATAGCTCTACTGCTTCCAGCGATTCACTTTTCTTAGGAAGCTCTGAAAGGACATCCTCTTTTACCCTGCGAAGCATAAATGGACGGGCCCTCCGAGCGATCTTTTTCTTTGTAAGCTTACTATACTCCTTCAACCCTAAGAATAGTTCTGGAAAAACAACATGGAAAATCGCCCACAGCTCCTCATGTGAATTCTCTATTGGTGTACCAGTAAGGGCGAAGCGATGTTTTGCTTGGATCTTCTTTACTGCTCTCACTGTTTGTGTGATAGGATTTTTAAATGCCTGTGCCTCGTCAAAAAACACTGTGTGAAACGATTGCTTTTCAAACCACTTTATATCCTTCCGCAACAACGTATAAGAAGTTATGACAATGTCTATCCCCTTCAGGTCTTTATATTGTTTAGCCCGTTCATCTTTGTTGCCATCAACAACTGCCGCTTGTATGTCAGGAGAAAACTTTTTAATTTCGCCTAGCCAGTTATATGTTAAAGATGAAGGGCAAACAATTAGTACCTGGTGTTTCTGTTGGCGGATATCAGTAAGCTCTGACACAATGAACGCAATGCTTTGCAGTGTCTTCCCTAATCCCATATCATCGGCAAGAATTCCCCCAAATCCGTAATTGGCTATTGTTTTCATCCATCTAAAGCCTTGTTTTTGGTACTCTCGTAATATGGTTTCTAAGCTTTTTGGTACCGTAAACGTCAATTTGTCTGGATTTTGGAGTGATTCCAGGAACTGGTGAAAGGATGCTTCGAAAGAAAATACCTGATCATCTGCAGAATCAAGAAGCTGAAAGCCACGTGTAATCGGTACCTGTAAACCAGCTTCCAGGTCTTCATTCTGTATAGGAGCCGCCTGCAAAAACCGTTGAATTTCTGCAAATTCCCGTGACTCCAATGACAACAATGATCCATTTCGCAATCGGTAATATTTCCGTTTTTCCTCTAAAGCCGCTAAAACATCACGTATTTGCTGATCGGGTATGCCATCCATTTCAAACTTGAATTCCAGCCAGTTGGTCCGCTCTTTTTTTATCCTTACTCTGATTTTCGGCTGATGGTTTCCCTTGATTACACGGTTCCTCACTGCTGTTGTTGCATAAACCTGCACAAGCTTTTGTAGCTTTGGAAGATGGTGATACAAAAACATATATTCAAGCTCTTCATTATGCAAAAAATATCCGCCCTCAGTTTCAGCAAACGAACTCTTCTCCATCCATTCTAAAATGGCCTCTTCCTTTTCTATATCCCTTATAAAGAAGGTTCCTGTCCTGATTTCACGACTCTCAGAAGGATTGATCACAATATTTCCATAGTGAAACTCCAAACCTGCTAGAAGGCGATTTTTCACACGGTCTAAGTATAATTTGGCAATTAAAGGCGTCTTTTCAAAATGCTTGGATAGTTCCCCAGATAAATGGAAGCTGCCTAATCTTTTCAATCCGGGAATTACTTTTTCTATAAAATAGTTGAGCTGGTTTTGAGCAATTGGAATTTGATTCGTTCCAGAAGCATCAAGCAGCTGCTTCAAATCAGACAGATAGTTGCAGTCCTCCCTTCTTAACTGAATCACTTTTCCATCATAAAGAGCAGCGCTATATGGTTTTAAAAGAATGAACTGCTCCATCCCTTCAATCCTTAGCTGATAGCTCTTTCCCTCTGGATTTGAAAAATAAAACGCTAAAGGGAGATGTTCATCAGATTGTTGGAGGCCATGAAACGTTTTCTGGCCATATTCCAGCTTTACGAAAGGAGCCAGTTTCATGTGTCGTAAAAATCGTTCCCAGGAAGACGGCGGAACAACTAACATATGATTGCTGGTTGTTATTTCAGGGGTTTCCGGTAATTCACCAATATATATTCTTTCATCATGGCTCACTTGGATGAGCTGCTGTATCACATCATTTGTTTCCTTTTGAAAGCAATGAAGATCTGGATCGTACGTTAAGGTGGCCGATAGTTGACAAGGATCTCCTTCTCTTACATGCTTTAGAAAATCACGAATATGTTTTATCTTGATATCGCCAATCGACATTTCTACGGCAAGCATGTATTGTCCATTTCTTACTGTGACGGGTTTACATGCAAACCCTAAATCAAGAACTTGCCGATTTTCAAAATGTAGCTGGCTGCCGCTAGATCGAGAAGGACGATTATTGAAAATAGTCATGAGCCCTTCTGCCAGTTCTTGATTTGTTGAGGATTGAGCAGGAGCTCCATGATGTTGCTTTCCATAAATCGCTAGTAAAACGGCCGCAATATGCTGACAATCATTTTTAAACGAAGCTAACGTAGGACAGCTGCATTCCGTCAAAATCTTTCCATTAGACTCCTTACTAATCGTGACATGGAAATCCTCTGTTCCTTTAACGATTGCTTCACACCGATTGGAAGTGGAACTTTTAAATATTACTTTATTAGCTCGATAAAAAGAGTCCCCTCGTTTCAAGGAGACAGTACCGCACATTTCTTCAATTATTTTATGATTTAATTCAATCTCCAAATGTCTCGCCTACTTCTACCTAAAATATCGCTTTTCAAGGCTAGATATGAAATCCATCTAAATCTTATTATCCTGATTATACCATAAGGCTAATAAACCTACCTCGTCCACTCTACCAACCTCCGAATTTCAAAACAAAACTGCAAGGCGCCTGCCTATCGTCGACAAGCATAAGGCAAACATGAATAGAAGGTGTTCTTTACCTAAATTCATGTTTGCCTAGACCCTAGAGCCGATGGCGCCTGGAGCTATATACAAAAACTAAGTACAAAATTTTATGCATTCTTTAACTTTAAAAATAAAGCACCCTTCCTCGAAAGGAAAGATGCTCTTTCAATACTTTCTCCATACAATATTTTCTTTCCCTAACAGTTTACCTCTAGCAATTGAATGGGCATAGTGAATCATTTTATCAATTATACCTGTAGTAAATGCAAGGATCCGCAGGATAACGCCGCTTTCTGGTAAAGCTGAAAGCCCAAAATGTACATCTGGAAATAATGTTTCTAGCTTTTCATATAAATCGTTAAGGAAGCTTTTATCTACATGGTCATGAATAATTAGAAAAGTCCCAAAATGCGTATACTTTTCCATTTGCATGATCCCGCTCATATCACCGTCGGGTTCTAACCATGTATGATCTAGTAATACTAGTTTTTCCCCTTTATAAACTTTTAGTTTAGAACGAATCCATTTATAGCGAAAAAAACTTCCGTCCTTTGCCCATCCTGGTGTAATAATATCACTGTAAAAAAGGCATGCACCGCTTTCAAGCTGTACGATTGTTTCTTGAGTAAATCGGGCTCCTTCATATGCGATTAAAGGGTCTGGCAAATATTCAAGAATGCTTCCTTGTGCTAATTTAATATTCATTCGCTGAAGAACGGGCTGCTTTGGGGTTTTATAAACCTTTGTAGAGGATTGTGTTGTAACTGAAAGTTCCGCGTTCTTTTCAATGATGAGATTCGTCAAATATGAATCTCCATCCACATATCCTCCTCCAACATGAATTAAAAAAATAGAAGGATTGTTGTCCTCAAGATATACCGGTCGGGTTATTTTCAGTGCCCCTTCATAATAACAAGAGGATATCACTGTTTTTCGATGTTTTTTCTTAGCCGTAATGTCTAAAAACCCCGTATGGCTCATGATTCAAGTCCAATTAATAGGGCCTGCTTTTTAATCCAATCTATTACTTTATCAAGACCAACCTCATCTTTTAAGTTCGTAAAAATATATGGTTTATCCCCTCTTGCTGCAATTGTATCGCGCTCCATTACCTCCAGGCTCGCCCCAACATAAGGGGCAAGATCAATTTTATTAATAATAAACAAGTCTGACTTAATCATTCCTTGTCCGCCTTTTCGCGGTATCTTTTCTCCTTGTGCCACATCAATAATATAAATAGAAAAATCAACGAGCTCTGGACTGAACGTCGCAGCAAGATTGTCACCGCCGCTTTCAACAAAAATCAATTCCACATCAGGATGAAGCTCCTTTAATTCATCGATTGCAGCAAAATTCATTGAAGCATCTTCACGAATGGCTGTATGCGGACATCCTCCTGTTTCGACGCCAATGACTCGATCTTCAGGTAATACTCCATTTTTCATTAAAAACATAGCATCCTCTTTTGTGTAGATGTCATTTGTTACGACTGCCATACTCAACTCTTTGTGCATAGCTCTTGTTAATTTTTCGACAAGCATCGTCTTTCCTGCTCCAACAGGCCCGCCAATTCCAATACGTATCGGCTCCATTTTACCCTCTCCTTTTTCAAATACATTTAAGACATAAATAATCGGACATGTAAGCGTTCGTGACGCATTTGTGCGATTTCCAATCCTGGACTCACTGCCCCTAAATTATCGATAGATAATTGACAGATCGTTTTCACAGCATCCTGTAAATAAGGCTGGATCTCTACCAATATCTTTTGACCATCAGTTTGCCCAAGCGGTATACCGCGAACAGCATTTTGAATTAGGGAAGAAACAGCTGCAAACAAATAGGTTTCAATTGCCGTCTTTTTTGTCACGTTTAAATGATGAGTGACCATCGCAAAAACAAGTGCAGAATGACCATATACTTTCTTGTCTTTTAACCACTGCACAAACTTGATAAGAACAGGTGACGGATATAGTTCAACACATAGCTTTGCCATTCTTTCTCCGATTCGTTTATTCCCCATTCTTGTTTCTTGTGCAAGGCTGGAGGCGAATAAGAGTTCATCAAGCTTTATGATTTTTGCTAGATTGTTTTGTTCTAAAGCCTCATACGCAAGCCTGCAAGCAAGGCCATCTGTATATATAAGCTGTTTCCGAAGATAAACAATGATGGCTTGTGCAAAAGTTTCTTTATTCGTAATAATCTGATTCTGGATATACGTCTCAAACCCAAACGAATGTGAAAAAGCCCCAGACGGGAAGTTTGAATCACAAAGTTGAAGAAGGGGATACAATCCATTAGTCATGGCGGTGTCCAATATGACGGAATGCTTGTTTCACCTTTCGATTTTCACGTTTATACGGAATAGATAATTCCATAAGCAATTCTTCAACTAAATAATCATATTGAACGAGCATTTCACCGGCTTCAAATTGTGCTGGTAAATGACGATTACCAAGCTGATGAGCAATTTCCCCCATTTGCTGAATAGATATTGGTTTAATAACCAGGAGGTCGTCTTCTTTTACAGACACTATAATCATATTCCGTTCATTCATAAATAAAATGTCACCATCTAGTAATTCACGATGATCCTTTAAACGAATGCCAATCTCGTTCCCATGATCTGTGACAACACGCTGAATGCGTTTCACTAAATCATCACTTTGTAAATACACTCGCTCCACATGGGGAGCTCTTTTTTCAAACGTTGCCACATTCCCAATTACTTTTTCAATAATCATCGATTCCTCACCTCAAAATAAGAAATATCTCTGTGCCATAGGAAGTTTTTTTGCAGGATCGCAGGTGATTAACTCACCATCTACTTTTACCTCATATGTTTGCGGATCAACCTCAATTTCTGGTGTTTCTCCATTAAACTTCATCTCTTTTTTCGTCAATTGCCGAATTCCTGACACAGGCTTGATCATCTTTTGTAAACCAAGGTTTACATGAACACCCTCTTCATAAGCTGCTTTCGATACGAATGTCATAGAAGTTTTAAACCTTGCTTTCCCATAGGCGGCAAACATCGGCCGGTATAAAACAGGCTGAGGTGTTGGGATACTTGCATTTGGATCTCCCATAAGACTATGAGCAATCATACCGCCTTTTAAAATCAACTCAGGCTTTACACCATAAAAAGCCGGATCCCATACAACTAAGTCAGCAAGTTTCCCTACCTCAACAGAACCGACATAATCTGAGATCCCATGTACAATGGCCGGGTTAATTGTATATTTGGCAATATAACGCTTAACACGAAAATTATCTCCGACACCCTTGTCCTCATTTAATTTCCCTCTTTGCTGCTTCATTTTATCTGCTGTTTGCCATGTACGTGTAATTACCTCTCCAACACGTCCCATTGCTTGAGAATCAGACGAAATCATGCTGAAAACCCCTAAATCGTGGAGAATATCCTCCGCTGCTATTGTTTCTTTTCGAATTCGGGAATCTGCAAACGCAATATCTTCTGGAACACTTGGATCTAAGTGATGGCAAACCATCAACATATCTAAATGTTCTTCAAGAGTATTCACTGTATATGGACGTGTAGGATTTGTTGAGGAAGGTAAAATATTTGGATAACTTGCTGCTTTTATAATATCTGGGGCATGTCCTCCTCCAGCTCCCTCTGTATGGTATGTATGAATAACCCGACCGCCTATTGCTGCCAAAGTATCCTCTACAAACCCACCTTCATTAAGTGTGTCCGTATGAATCGCAATCTGAACATCATACTGATCGGCAACTCTCAAGCTTGCATCAATAGTCGAGGCGGTTGTTCCCCAATCCTCATGCAGCTTCAAACCAATTGCACCTGCTTCAATTTGCTCCCTTAATGGCTTTTCATCAGAGGCATTTCCTTTTCCAAGAAATCCTAGATTGATAGGAAATTCCTCTGCTGCTTCGAGCATCCGATGAATATTCCAAGCTCCTGGTGTACAGGTTGTAGCATTTGTTCCTGTAGCAGGTCCGGTTCCACCGCCGATCATTGTTGTTACGCCTGAAGATATTGCTGTTTCAATTTGCTGAGGGCAAATAAAATGAATATGTGCATCAATTCCTCCTGCTGTCACGATCATTCCTTCAGCCGCAATCACTTCTGTTGCCGCTCCAACCACAATATTGACTCCGTCCATTAATAATGGATTTCCTGCCTTTCCAATAGCCGAAATAAACCCATCCTTTACACCAATATCTGCTTTATAAATCCCTGTGTAATCAACAATAATGGCATTTGTTAACACTAAATCTACGGTTTCGTCTCTGCCTGCTAAAGGATGCTGACCCATTCCATCCCTTATGACCTTTCCACCGCCGAACTTTACTTCATCTCCATATGTTGTATAATCTTTTTCAATTTCGATAAAAAGGTCTGTATCCGCTAATCGAACAGCATCTCCTACAGTTGGGCCAAACATATCAGCATACTGCTTTCGGGACATGTAAAAGCTCATTTACTTCCCCTCCTTTTTCACAGAGCCGTTTGTTAAGTTATTTAAACCATATACTTTTCCTTCACCTGAAAAAGCGACAAGCTCTACTTCCTTTTCATCTCCAGGCTCAAACCGCACGGCTGTTCCTGCTGGAATATTTAAATGCAGCCCAAAGGCGTTTTGCCGGTCAAAATGAAGCATATTGTTCACTTCAAAAAAGTGAAAATGCGATCCGATTTGAATGGGACGGTCTCCCCTATTCAGTACAGTAATCAATGTTACTTCCTTATCCTTATTACAAATAATCGGTTCCTTTTTTAATAGGTACTCTCCAGGAATCATCATTTTCCCTTCCTTTTATTGAATTGGATTGTGAACTGTGACAAGCTTCGTCCCGTCAGGAAAAGTTGCTTCCACTTGAATATCCGAAATCATCTCAGCAACACCCTCCATTACATCTTCCTTTGTCAAAATTGTTGTTCCTTCTTGCATTAGTTGAGCGACTGTTTTTCCATCCCGTGCACCTTCTAATACTTCATAAGTAATAATCGCCATTGCTTCAGGATAGTTTAGCTTAAGCCCGCGTTTTTGGCGGCGCCTTGCAAGATCAGCAGCAACAACAACCATAAGTTTCTCTATTTCCCTTGAGGTCAATTTCATTACTATCGCCTCTTTCATAAAATTTCTGTATTACATCTTGAAAGCCCCAAACGGACCATATGAAACTCGAAAACACCGAACCTTTGAAAAAAGAATAAAAAAATTACTTCATCCGTAGAAAAATTTTTCATCATAACAATGATATAGATAGTATAAATAGTATTTTTATCCATTCCCAAAACAATGTTAGATTTTGTAACACGATTTTTATTTTACTTTTTTATTTCTCAAAATAAACTTGCTAGATCTGATTATGTTTATTTCGATCGCAAACAATCTTTTTCCTATTTCACATAAGGGTTCAGCAACAAAAGAATAATCAATTGAGAAATGTTGATATTAATTGAAAATATAAGCTTTATTCACCAGGATTAATGCCTCACTTCTTCATTAACAACAACTGCCAATGATGATTTATCTATAACTCAAACTTTATCCTTGACAAAATAATGAGGTTTATATAATAATATCTTTTGTATTAGAATTATTTTAAATAACTAATTATAATTAAAAACAAATTATAATTATTAATTGTTAGGCATCGCTTTGACGATATACCTAACATCATCAACATTTACACTAGGAGGAATTTATTATGTCATTAATCGGAAAAGAAGTACTGCCATTCAAAGCACATGCATACCATAACGGAGAATTCATCGAAGTTTCTGAAGAAAACTTTAAAGGAAAATGGAGCGTTGTTTGCTTTTATCCAGCAGACTTTACATTTGTTTGTCCTACTGAGCTTGAGGACCTTCAAAATCAATACGCAACACTAAAAGAGCTTGGAGTTGAAGTATACTCTGTTTCAACAGACACTCACTTTACACATAAAGCATGGCATGATCACTCAGAAGCAATTAGCAAAATCGAGTACATCATGATTGGTGACCCTTCACAAAAAATCTCCCGCAACTTTGATGTTCTAAACGAAGAAGAAGGTCTTGCTGATCGCGGTACTTTCATTATCGATCCAGACGGTATCGTTCAGGCTGTTGAAATTAATGCTGGCGGCATTGGCCGTGATGCAAGCACGATCGTTAACAAAATTAAGGCAGCACAATATGTGCGCAACAACCCAGGTGAAGTTTGTCCGGCAAAATGGCAAGAAGGTGCTGCAACGTTAAAGCCAAGCCTTGACCTTGTAGGGAAAATTTAAGGAGCACGAAATTCATGATACTTGAAGCAGATATTAAAGCACAATTAGCCCAATATCTTGAACTGATGGAGGGCGACGTGCTGCTAAAAGTTAGCGCAGGCTCCGATGACGTTTCTCGCGACATGCTTGCTTTAATTGATGAACTAGCGACGATGTCGCCAAAAATTAAAGTTGAGAACACAGAATTGCCTAAAACACCAAGCTTTAGTGTGAATCGCATCGGCGAAGACACTGGGGTAACGTTTGCTGGTATCCCTCTTGGACACGAATTTACTTCACTAGTGCTGGCTTTACTGCAAGTGAGCGGAAGAGCTCCAAAGGTTGAACAAAAGGTCATTGATCAAATTAAAAGCATTCAAGGTGAATATCACTTTGAATCTTACATCAGCCTAAGCTGCCACAACTGCCCTGATGTTGTACAAGCACTAAACCTGATGAGCATTCTTAACCCTGGCATCACACATACGATGATTGATGGTGCAGCGTTTAAAGATGAGGTTGAAAGCAAAGGCATCATGGCTGTACCAACCGTGTTTCTAAATGGAGAATCATTTGGCAGCGGCCGTATGTCACTGGAAGAAATCCTTGCTAAAGTAGGCAGTACTCCAGATGCATCAGAATTTGCTGATAAGGATCCATTTGATGTGCTTGTTGTTGGCGGCGGACCAGCCGGTGCAAGTGCAGCTATCTATGCAGCACGTAAGGGCATTCGTACTGGGATTGTTGCTGAACGCTTTGGCGGTCAAATTATGGACACGCTGGGCATTGAGAACTTTATCGGTACGAAATATACAGAAGGTCCAAAACTCGCAGCAAGTCTTGAAGAACATGTGAAAGAGTACGACATTGATGTCATGAACCTGCAGCGTGCGAAACGCTTAGAAAAGAATGACCTTATCGAGATTGAATTGGAAAACGGTGCTGTTCTTAAGAGTAAAACCGTCATCCTTTCCACAGGTGCTCGTTGGCGTAATGTTGGAGTGCCAGGCGAGGCTGAATTTAAGAATAAAGGGGTCGCATACTGCCCTCACTGTGATGGTCCATTGTTTGCAGGAAAACACGTAGCCGTTATTGGCGGCGGCAATTCCGGTATTGAAGCGGCTATTGACCTTGCAGGAATTGTTAAACATGTAACAGTTCTTGAATTTATGCCGGAGCTAAAGGCTGATTCTGTCCTGCAAGACCGTCTTTACAGCCTTCCAAATGTAACAGTCATCAAGAACGCTCAAACAAAAGAAATTACCGGCACCGACAAAGTGAACGGTATTACCTATGTTGACCGCGAAACAGAACAAGAACATCATATTGAATTGCAAGGTGTGTTTGTTCAAATCGGTCTTGTACCAAATACAGATTGGTTATCAGATACTGTTGAACGTACGAGAACCGGTGAGATTGTAGTAGACAATCATGGAGCAACAAACATCCCTGGCGTGTTTGCTGCTGGAGACTGTACAAATAATCCTTATAAGCAAATCATTATTTCAATGGGTTCAGGCGCAAATGCAGCCTTAGGTGCATTCGACTATCTCATTCGAAATTAATCGATAATATGTTAAAAAGTCACTTTGCTATTTGTCGGGTAGTAAAGTGACTTTCTTTTTTTCTAAAATTAATTTTTGATTGCCGGTTATTAAAAATGAAAATTGGAAAACTAAAGGTAGTTTATGGGGACAAAGGATGTGTTTTACTTGGATTTTTTTCATGGTCAGCCAACACTTACTGCATTGGAATGGGCCCTGCGAGCTGTCGTTTCATTTTTCTTTTTAGTCATTGTTGCGAAAGTGTTAGGCCAGCGTGCGATTTCCCAATTAAGACTCCTTGATTTCGTTATTGCTTTAGTCATTGGAAACATTATCGCCCATCCTTTATCAGACGAAGAACTAGGATTAAAAGGGTCAATGATTACCACAAGTGTTTTGGTCATTTTATACCTTGCCGGCATATTATTAATTCTAAAATGGCCTTTGGTTCGAAACTGGGTAAATCATAAACCGATCACCCTCATTCAAAACGGAGAAATTGATTATAAAGGATTAATGCATGCAAGAATATCAATTGATGTTTTATTAGAAGAATTACGGAAAGAAAAAATAGAAGATGTAAAAAAGGTCGCCTTAGCGTTTTGGGAAGCGGAAGGGAAAATGTCTATTTTTCTAGATCCAAAATATATGCCGGTCACACATGAATCATGACAAATCAAAACGAATGCTTTTCATTTGCCAAAGACAATCATTAAGGAAGGAAAAATAATGAAAAAGGAGTTAAAAGAAACTCAAAAGAATGAAAGCTGGCTGGTTTCCAATATAGAGAGTTTATATCAAACAGAGATAAAAAATGTTCTGCTAGCGACAATTGATAACAACGACAAATTGAATGTGTTTTTATATAAGTAAAAAAATTGAGGCACCAGTTTCCCTATCATACAGGTGAAAATTAAGCCTCAATTTTTTACTTTTGCTAGTAAGTTAAGAAAGTATAAAATTTGTACTTAGTTTGGTGTCCAGTTCCAGGCGCCATCGGCTCTAGGGTCTAGTCAAATCGGAATTGAAGGTAAAGAACACCTTCTATTCCGATTTGACTTATGCTTGTCGCCGAATGCTAAGCGCCTTACGCTTTTCTTATTATCTTGCCTTAAAAGCAGACACGGTCTTTGATTTTTTCGCTGCATAGGCAAATTGCTTGATTACTTTTTTATCGATTCCCTCGAGACTATTTTTCTTACCTCTCTTTTTAGTAGACATCTTGCTCTCCCATCCTTTTTTCTACTAGTTTATACAAAAACTTATTCGTTTAAACGTTCTACCTCTTCCCTCTCTCGAATAGACTAGCAATATAACAAATTGATAGAATCATTTAGAAAGTAGGGAGAGATGATGAGCAAGACCTATTCTAATCAACATATATATACAATCTATGAAGAAGAACTTGATGAACTCAACTATCATCCTAAAGGACTTTTAGACAAATTCATTCATAATGTATCACGAAGGTTTACTTCTAACACTGACCTAACCTATACAATTTCTGTTCCTGCTTCAGAATTTCTTAGAGGTGAGTTATTTTGTGAAGACATTTCTGAAGTGATCGACAAACCATTTACCCAAACAAATCTGATCAGCATTCTTCTTGATGATTTTCTCTATCTGGCAAACAACCGAAAAAACCTTTACGGCTTATTCAGAGAGTTACACTCAAGAATTCCGCAGCCTATCAAAGTCTACCATTACAGAGGTGAACAAGAAATCCTGCATCTTCAAAGAGAGATTCAAGGAGAAAAGAGGATCGACTGTACGATTAAAAGGAAAAAAGCGCTAAGGCTTGAAATCATTTTAAGTGATTTGGCAGCCATAGAACCGGATATAACATTCACTGTAAAAGATCTCATCCAAGTTTTATATAGCTGTTTTATCGAAAAATACAAAAATGGTACCTTAACAAAGGAATTAGAAAACATCGTAAAAAGATTAGCTTAAAGCATAAATCTCTAAATAGTAGAGGATCGTTACCTAGGTAGCGACCCTTCTATTCGTTTATGGAATGAAGCAAAAAAAGAACCTTCAATCCAGCGTTAGATCAAAGGTTCTACGTTTACTTTTTAATGCTATTCTATTATTTACAAACTTTTTCATTTACTACCTTTGCCTCTTCATTCAAATAATTAATTAAAGACTGGTTCTTTTTCGCTTAAACCAAGTGTTTGAGCTGTTGAAGCATGAATTTTTTGGAAAAGCTCCGGGTTTTCCGAGAGTGACACGCCATAAGAAGGAATCATATCCATTATTTTCGGTTGCCACTCCATCATACGTTCTGGGAAGCATTTTTCTAAGACCTCAAGCATAACGTGAACGGCCGTAGAAGCACCTGGAGAAGCACCGAGTAATGCAGCTACCGAGCCATCAGCAGCACTAACCACTTCCGTACCAAATTGAAGTGTTCCTTTCCCTGCCTCCGTATCTTTGATAACCTGCACACGTTGGCCGGCTACCACTATACTCCAATCTTCGCTTTTGGCAGTTGGAATAAACTCGCGTAATTCTTCCATACGCTTTTCATTCGATAAAAGAACCTGCTGAATCAAGTATTTTGTTAATGCCATTTCTTTTACCCCTGCCGCTAACATCGTGAGGAGATTATTCGGTTTAATAGAACCTATCAAATCAAAATACGATCCCGTTTTTAAGAACTTTGGTGAGAAACCGGCAAACGGTCCAAACAGCAAGGATTTTTTATTATCTATAAATCTTGTATCAAGATGCGGAACAGACATTGGAGGCGCACCAACCTTCGCTTTACCGTATACTTTTGCATGATGCTGCTCTACAACTTCCGGATTGTTACATACCATAAATAGTCCGCTTACCGGGAATCCCCCAATATGTTTCGACTCAGGAATACCGGTTTTTTGTAGTAAAGGCAGACTTCCGCCCCCGCCTCCGATAAAGACGAATTTAGCAGTATGATATTCCGTTTGCCCGCTATCCATATTATGCACTTTCACTTCCCACAAGCCATCGCTAGTACGTTTAAGATCTTTCACACTATGCTTGTAGTTAATTTCAACGTTTTTACTTCTTAAGTGGTCAAACAACATGCGTGTTAAAGCACCAAAATTGACGTCCGTTCCAGAGTCGATTTTGGTTGCCGCAATCGGTTCATTTGCTGTACGGCCCTCCATGATAAGCGGCACCCATTCCTTCAGTTTTTCAGGATCATCAGAAAACTCCATCCCCTGAAACAAAGGATTGTTTGACAGCGCTTCAAAACGTTTTTTCAAAAAAGCTACATTGCTTTCCCCCTGTACTAGACTCATATGAGGGATTGGCATAATAAAGTCCTGCGGATTACGAATTAGATTACTATTTACTAGATAAGACCAAAATTGTCTTGAAAGCTGAAACTGTTCATTAATTTTAATCGCTTTGCTAATGTCTATAGATCCGTCTGCTTTTTCGGATGTATAGTTAAGCTCGCACAGTGCAGCATGGCCCGTTCCTGCATTATTCCACTCATTGGAGCTTTCTTCTCCTGGAGTTGCGAGCTTCTCAAATACTTTCATTTCCCATTCCGGTGCTAACTCTTTCAGTAATGATCCCAAAGTCGCGCTCATGACTCCGGCACCAATTAAGATAACGTCTGTTTTGTTCTGTATGTTGCTCATTTTACCCTTCCTTATCCCCTATATTTGCAAAAAAGAGCAGGTGCTCCTGCTTTGGTGTCACCAAAAGCAAGGCGCCACCCAGAAACATACCTTCTCTGACTCAATAAAAAACCATACCATATCTATTATAATGATTTATTCATCAAAATTTCTACTATTATCTGATAATTATAAACTATTTAAGGCTTGTAAAAAAGTGAGAAGTCTTTCCACCAAGGCAAAAAAATAAGGATAAACCTTCATTTCTTTGCCTTGTTTTACGGTTATTAGTGAACCTATTCAGTGTTTATTTTCATTTTTAAGATTTGAACGAGCTGATTATTTAAATAGCTTGCACTATAAGCAAAATCATGTTTATACCAATCGATAATGATGCCAATAATGGCATTCGCTTGATAGGCACAAAAAAGCTGAGGATTGATTCCGTTTGTAAGGGCGGACTCTTTATTGCAAGCCGCCAAGCATTAGGTTTAAAGATTAATCCGCGAGTTGGACAACCAGAAGAAATTGCCCAGTTGGCCATCTTTTTAGGATCAGATGAAGCAAGCTTTGTGAATGGTCAAGTAATTGCTGTAGATGGCGGTTGGACGGCTTATTAAGTATATTAGATGAAAGACCACTGGATTGGTGGTTTTTTTATTGAGTGCCTTGTTTACTGATGGATACGGTACTGCATACACTCCATATTGAATCTAAATGAGATGTGGTCTAAAAGGGATTAGAGATTCTTTTACACTAAACTTTTGCTTGCTGAAACTAATAACATTAGTTAAAATAAAACTAACGTTATTAGTTAAAAGAGGTGGCAAAAAAATGAAGGTTGTTAAAGAAGGTTTTATTCATCAATTAAATTTTTACCCGACACTTTTTCCAGTTAATTGTTACTTTGTGGAAGAAGAAAATGAACTGACATTGGTAGATACTGCTCTGCCGAATAGCTATAAATCAATACTTGAAGCAGCTCAAAAAATTGGGAAGCCTCTAACACGAATTGTTTTGACACATGCACACGGGGATCATATCGGCTCATTGGATAAACTAAAGGAGATGCTCCCTGACGCAAAGGTTTATATGTCCAAACGAGACGAACGTTTGTTAAGAGGAGATCGCACTTTAGATGAAAATGAAAATAAAACACCTATAAAAGGTGGAGTTCTTAAGCCTGGAGAGATAAAAACGCAACCAGATGTATTGCTTCAAGAAGGAGATCGAATTGGCTCATTAAAAGCGATCAGTACACCAGGCCATACTCCTGGCTCAATGTCTTTTATTGATGAACGTACGAAAGCAATCATTGCTGGAGATGCTTTTCAGACTCGAGGGGGAGTTGCCGTTTCAGGGCATTTCCAAATTTTATTTCCTTTCCCTGCCATGGCGACTTGGAATAAGGAGGATGCACTAAAAAGTGCGATGAAGATTAAAAAACAAAACCCAACCCTTCTTGCGGTAGGACATGGAAAAATGATCAAGCAGCCTGCAAGTATAATTGAACTCGCCATTTCTAAGCTTGAGGAAACAATTAGTTGAACAAATTGGAGGATCGAAAATGTCACCTAAAGCAGGATTAGATTTAAACACCATTTTAGCTGCAGCAACAGAAATAGTTGACACCGACGGAGTACACGCTTTAACGTTAGCAACACTAGCAAAAAAATTAAAGATTCGCCCCCCTTCTTTATACAATCATGTAGATGGCCTACAGGGCTTGCAAAGGGCTTTAGCTCTTTATGGATTAGAGGAATTATATAAACGGTTATCACAAGCTGCGATTGGACGATCAAAGGATGAAGCTGTTCATGCAATCAGTAAAGCGTATATGAGCTTTGCACGTGCTCATCCCGGTTTATATGAAGCAACTCTTTGGGCAAATGCTGATGTACACGATATTGAATTTAATCGTATTAGTTCAAAAATTGTTGACCTCGTTGTTCAAGTGTTACATGCTTATGAACTCGAGGATGAAGAAGCAATTCATGCATCCAGAGGGCTTCGCAGCATTTTACACGGCTTTGCTTCTCTTGAACAAAAGAATGGCTTTGGCATCCCAATCGATCTTGATGTCAGCATCAGCCTGCTCATTAATACATTTCTTGCAGGCATTCATAAAATGAAGTCGCAAAGTATAGAAAATCATCCTAAATAATGGAGTGATAAAAAATGAGTTTTATCCTATTTATGCTTCTCTTTACAGTGGTTTGCGGCGTGTTTGATGGCAAAATTCGGACCTCCATTGAAAAAGAGATGAACTAATATGTTTGCAGGCCATTTTGGAGTAGCAGCTGCCGTAAAAGCAAAGACACCTGAAGTTCCTTTATGGGCACTTATGTTAAGTACGCAATTATTAGATGTTGTGTTTGTTCCATTGTTAATCGCTGGAATTGAAAGCTTAGAGCCAGTCGATGGCGGCGGATATGGCGCAGTGATCATACATGCACATTATACTCATTCTTTCATAAGTGCACTCATCATGTCGATCATTGCTGGTTTAATTGCTTGGCGCATATGGGGAAAACGAGGAGGCATTGCCATTTCATCGGTCGTTTTCAGCCATTGGCTTCTTGATCTAATCGTTCATCGAGCAGATATGGCCATCCTCCCTGGAGCTGCCGGAAACTTTCCGCTGCTTGGATTAGGATTATGGACATTTCCAATGATCATCATCGTTTTCGAGCTTGCCCTTATCATTTTCGGCTCTATCCTATACCATCGCTCCCTTGTTCCAAAAGCTAAAGGAAAGCAAAGAAAGCATGCGATTGCAGCAAGTGGACTTATGGCTGTTTTGTTAACTCTATCACTTGTGACGAGTGTGTTGGGGGGATGATTACTTAAAAAGCTGAAATATACAGTTTTTATTCTTAAAATAAAGTCATGTGTATTTCAGCTTTTTCTACTATTGCCTAGAAAATTTTTTATCATTATATTGAGTTTCTTCATATTTCCAAAAATCTTAATTACTTATGGTACGGTTCACCGTAACGTTGGATAGAGTAGAAAAAAGTAATTTTCTAGAAATTTAAAGCTAGAAATACTTTAATTCTCATAGAAAAGTAGAGGTGGCGTACCTCTACCTTTTTTGTTCTAAACTAAGGAGAGAATTTAATAACAAATTCCCCAATCCTTCAGATTTTATAAGGTTTTGTTCTAGCTGCTCGAACATATACTCAGCTTTTTTTATCATCCTTACAACCTCTAATTGTTGTTTTAAAGGAGGTAAAGGAATTACTAAATTCATAAATTTACCTTTTGTTATATGCTTAAGTCCAACTCCACCATGAGCTTTAGATATCATCTCATTTAACTTTGAATTTATTGCATATTGCATAAAGTATTTGTCAACTAAATCACCATATATAACACCTTTAAATATATGCTGATTTAATAGAGCATCTTCCCTATCCCAGATAAATGCACCAAATGATGTACCTGGTGTTCCAGACCATCCTATTAATAAATCACCCTTCTTAACATGATACTTGGAATCCACTGAAAAATTACATCTGTTAAAAGGTGCATCTGGATTATTTAAATTTTGTATTCTAATTATTGGCAATCCTTCTTCAGACCAATCAGAGGGCTTAAAAGCCTTACCATTAATAGGGTTTAATAAATCACCTAATCTTGCATAAGTCCATCCTTCTGGTAGGTCATATTCTTGCTCACTGATTTCAATTGGTAGAAGAGGTTTTTCCTTTTTTATTGTTCCACTCTCAATTAATCTATTTTTTTCTTTCTTAATCTCTTCTAGAAGACCTATCGAGGATTCATGGCTTTCACCTTTTTTAGTATACTTACCATTTATAGCGTCTATTTTATAACTTGTTCTTAGTCTCTCCAGTAATATTTTTTGTTCCCTGAAGTTTTCACTAAGTAATCTATGTTTAGTACTTATATTATTATATTTGTGAATGATGGAATCTTGCTCTTCTTTACTTGGTAGCTCAATCTCAAAATTAAGAAATAAATCTTCCTTTAATCTTTTTCGATTAGTAGTTCCTGTACTACCATTTATACAATAAGAAAGAAAATCTTTTGTTTTGGAAAGTAGGTTAAAATATTCAATATTAACAACTTCACTATTTACCTTAAAAGTCAAAAAATCATTTGTTATTATTGCATCATTTAGCTCTTCTGGTATAATTCCAAAAGCCCCATTTCGAGCATCAATTCTCGACATTATAAATTGACCTGGTTTTACCAAGTATTGCCTCTTTGTACCTATATTTTCACCTTTTTCAATATCTCGTAAATTTACACCTTGATGATATAATCTTATTGTTACCCTTTTATACTGCTTATCATCTTCAATTAATACAACATCTTTCACCCTTGTTAAAATATCTCCAATTAAAAATTTTCTCATAATCCTAAATCCTTTTGCATATCTTCTAAAAGTCCAAGCGACTGTTTTTGCAGCTTTAATAAATCCATAAATAATTCTTTAGTATCTTTTATTTCTTCATCATCTTGTTTATTTGGATGTTTAAAATCTAAGTTATAATTATTTTTCTTTATTTCATCAATTGAGACTTTCCATGCAAATTCATTTTCTTCTCTCTTTTTCCACCACTCTTTTTCTAACGCAAACTCTTCATATCTTATTGGTTTGGTCTTCGTATAATTTTTATATCCTTTTGGTAGTGGGTGCTCAAAGAACCAGGTTTCAGTAGTTGATTTACCTTTTTCTAAAAATAGTAAGTTGGTATTGATGTCTGTATAAGGAGAGAAAACTCCTTTTGGTAGTCTAACGATAGTGTGCAAATTAAATTCTTCTAAAAGCTTTTGCTTTATTGTAGTTTTGATACCCTCACTAAACAAAAATCCATCAGGAAGAACAATTCCTGCTCTACCATTTTCTTTTAATAGATACATAAGTAATACAATAAAAAGGTCAGCTGTTTCTTTAGTTCTGAATTGTTGTGGAAAATTTATTTCAATACCATCTTCTTCTATTCCACCAAATGGAGGATTGGTAACAATAACATCGACTTTTTCTGAAGGCTTGTAATCCCTAACATTCTTTGTTAATGAATTATCATGCCTTATGTTTGGAACATCTATATCATGAAGAATCATATTAGTTACTGCTAGGAGATGAGGTAACTGTTTTTTCTCAATCCCCATAATTGTTTCTTGTAGTATACGATTATCTTCAACACTTTTAATCTGTTTTCTTAAATGTTCCAATGAGCTTGTTAGATATCCTCCTGTGCCACAGGCAAAATCTAAAACTTTTTCACCAAGTTGAGGGTTTACCATATCAACAATGAACTGTGTAACTGGTCGTGGAGTGTAATATTCCCCTGAATTCCCAGCACTTTGAAGGTCCTTCAATATAGTTTCATATATATCATTAAACATATGCCTGTCTTTTTGTGAGGTAAAATCTATTTCATTTAATTTATTTATTACTTGTCTCATAAGAGTACCAGATTTCATGTAATTATATGAGTCCTCAAAAACTGCCCTAACGATAAATGCTTTTGGACTACTATTCTCATCGAGTTCCATTTCTTTAAGTTCCTTAAAGAGTTTGTTATTTACAAAGTCTAGTAACTCATCCCCAGTAATCCCTTCTTCATTTGCAGCCCAATTTCTCCATTTTAAGTCCTCTGGAACAATTGGCTCATAATCGTCAT
Organism: uncultured Metabacillus sp.; assembly: GCF_947503125.1. Lineage (GTDB taxonomy): Bacteria > Bacillota > Bacilli > Bacillales > Bacillaceae > Metabacillus. The sequence continues at coordinate 61,627 of NZ_CANNCR010000006.1, read as the reverse complement.
ACAGTAGCTCCCATTCTTCCTCTTTAGCATCAAATACTTTTAAGAACACCATCCAAACTAACTGGGAAATCCGCTGTGCGTCACCATCAACACCAGCATCTTTCCTCATAATATCTTGTACTGACTTAATTACAGATGATATAGACATATCATATTTCTCCTCTCAATTCTAGGCAGTATAAATTTCATTTTCTAGTTCTTTAATCGCTTGTAAAAATTGCTTTTTTCCACCAAACTTCTTAACTATCTCAAGTGGTGAACCGTACTTTTGTAAATCTGGAAGCTTTAATACTTCAAGACTTTCTAAGTTTTCTAAACCTTCATCAGCATACTTTGCAAGTAATGTCTCTAGTACAGTTCTAGCTCCTTCACCATATTTAGTAAAGTAATTACGCTTTTTTACATTATTTGCTCTTTCTTTTCTAGTAAGAGCAGGCATATCAAATGCAATATGGCATATTAAATCAAATGGGTCTAAATCTTTTCCGACCTCTTCTTTTAATTCTTCAAAGAGTATGCCCTGTTCCTGAAGTTCTGTTAATAAGGCTTCTTTCTTTTCCGCGGAATTCCACCGATTTAAAAAACTATCCAAGGTAGTAAACTCTTTTTTTACGTTTTTCTTAGTATAGTCTACCAGGGATTCCGTAATTAATTTACCATCCTTATCATAATACTGTACTCTCTGATTAAGAACTTTTACTTCAACATCATTAATGTAATACTTTGCCCTTGGCTCTATAATTACTCCTCCACCAGTTCCTGTTCCTCCACCAGTGGTTCCTCCATCATCACTACCTTCATCTCCACCAGGATTTTCATCATCTTCTGGTGGTATATTTCCGCCTGTTGTTTTAATATTTTCAGGTTCCCCATCGAACTCTTTATCAGCAAATAATTTAGTAACTCCTCTAAAATCAATAATTGTGAAATACTGTTTTCCGTAATCCTCTCTAATACGAGTACCACGACCAACAATTTGCTTAAATTCAATCATACTTGAAATATTAGAATCCAAGACGATATACTGGCATGTTTGTGCATCTACACCCGTTGTCATTAACTTACTTGTTGTAACTAAAACAGGATAGGTAGAAGCAGGGTCAATGAAATTATCTAATTCTGCTTTTCCTTCTTCATTGTCACCCGTAATTCGCATAACATATTTAGGATTACTTGATACTAAATCAGCATTTTCGTTTACTAATGCCTGTCTCATACGCTCTGCATGGTCAATATCTACACAGAAGAATATTGTTTTAGCAAAACGACTTTTATTCTTTTTCAAGTAATCAGAAACAACTTTAGCAACAAGCTCTGTTCTTTTTTCTAAAACAAGATTTTTATCATAATCTTTAATGTTATATTCCCTATCCTCAATTATCTGCCCATGTTTATCGGTTTTCCCTTTTGTTGGCCTATATCCGTCTATATCCTTATCAATCGATACTCTGATGACTTTATATGGGGCCAAAAAACCATCCTCTATGCCTTGCTTCAATGAATAAGTATATAATGGGTCACCAAAATACTCTATATTAGAAACTTCTTTTGTCTCTTTTGGTGTAGCAGTTAGCCCTATTTGAGTTGCAGGCTTAAAGTATTCTAAAATTTCACGCCAAGCCGATTCCTCTTTGGCACTTCCACGGTGACACTCGTCTACTACAATAAGGTCAAAAAAATCCCTAGAAAACTCTTTATACACATTTTTCAGTTCTTCTTTTCCTGATATCCCTTGGTATAAGGCTAAATAAATCTCATGTGCTTTATCAATATTTCTATTTTTTATCTTTGTCATTTTATCGCCAAAATGTTTGAAATCATTTGCCATTGTTTGGTCAACCAATATATTTCTATCAGCAAGGAATAAAATTCGTCGCTTAGATTTGGACTTCCATAGTCTATATATAATTTGAAAAGCAGTATATGTCTTTCCAGTTCCAGTCGCCATAACCAATAATATTCTATCTTGACCAGTAGCAATTGCCTCTACAGTTCTATTTATAGCGATGCGTTGATAATAACGTGGACTTTTTCCACCTTGGTCAAAGTAATAATCCTGAGTAATTGTTTCTTCGGCTCCTTGGTCTATACCTTTCCATTGTTTATACCGTTTCCATAACTCTTCAGGTGAAGGGAACTCTGCTAGGGAAAGTTCTTGCTCTATTTTGCCTGAATCTTTTGTTCTATCATGTTCAAGGAAGCCATCACCATTAGAGGAGAATACAAATGGGATATCTAAAATCTCAGCATAGTTTAATGCCTGTTGCATTCCCGAACCAATACTGTGTTTGTTATCTTTTGCCTCAATAATTGCAATAGGTAAATTAGGCTTATAATATAAGATGTAATCGGCCCTTTTCCGTTCTCCTCTTGTGACCATTTTCTTTCGAACAATAATTCTACCATCTGTAAATGTAACTTCTTCTCTAATTTGTTTTTGAAGGTCCCATCCCGCTTCAGTTAGAGCAGGCGTAATATATTTTGAACATATATCACGTTCTGATAACTCTCTCTTATTCATTAGTTCATCACCCCATTCGAAAAAAATAAACCCACAACATTATACTGTTAATTAGATTATATAAGTAAATGGGCTCAATTGGAATTTATATACCAAAAAAATAGGCAGCAAGTAATGACTACCTATTTTAAAACACCCATTTCTTTTAAAAATCTTGATGGTTCTTTTGACCAACCATTGTATCTTTCAGAAAAAGTTAATGTGAGAGTCTCAACTGTTCTTGTAATAGCTACAAAACAGCCACGTCTTTCTTCTTCAATTTCTAGACTGTTATTCCCCTTTTTCTTACTCATATATGATGGAAGTTCATCTTCAACTAAACCTAATAAATAAACATGATTAAATTCCTTACCCTTAGCCGAATGAATGGTTAAACATTGTACATAACTTAAATCAGGCTCTTTCTGTTTAGAAGATAAATCTAATTCTTGTAAAAATGTGCTTAAAGTAACAGGGGTGTTTCCATACTTATAATAAAAGTTCCCCATAAATTGATTCCATACTTCACGTTCTTCATCATATAGAAGTTTAAGTTCCTCGTCAGTATTATCAATTCGTTTTTCTAGCCAGTTCATTGATTGTTCGATAAAATCAATAAAGCTCTTCCCCTCAACTAAATCTAGTCTAAAGGTCTCTAAAAATTGTTTTTCTATATCAAAGGGTGTTATACAGTTATAAAATCCCTTTAGATAGTCTCCATCCCTTGAATCACTCCAAGCTATAATTTCCTCAATATCAATGTGAAATTTTGTGAAAAATTCAAAGGAGCTCACCACTTCATTTAAATATCTTGTATCATTTCTCTTATTGGCTAGTCGTAGTAAACTATGCATCCAATACAATAGAGGACTCTCAAATTCATTTTTTCTTTTTGATATAACCACAGGTACTTCGTTACTTTTTAATTTTTCATAGACTGCATTTAATAGCTTATTGGAACGAGCTATCACTGAATATGATGTACCTTCTTGGTTAGCTGCCTTTCGTTCCTTAATATCATTCACTATCCATTCAACTTCATCTTCAAAGGTATAAAAGCTCTCTAATCGTAATACATCTGAATTTTCTTCAACATCTTTTGTAGCACGTATAGGCTCTTTACTGTTTAAGCGTCCTTTATTATGTTTAATTAGGTTATTTGCTACTTCCACAACTATAGATGGACACCTAAAATTATCGGTGAGTTGTATTAAATCTGCTCCATAGTCCTCTTTAAATTCTTGAAGCCTTTTATGACTTGCACCATTCCATTGGTAAATAAGTTGGTCATCGTCTGCTACGATAAACAAATTATTGTGTTTATCTTTAGTAAGTTGCTTAATCATTTGATACTGTGCAAAATTTGTGTCTTGAAATTCATCTATTGAGATATAAGGGTAAATCGTTCGATAATGTTTTGCAATAAAAGGAAACTTCTTAAATAACATATATGTCTTAAAAATTAATGAATCAAAATCAAGGGCATTTAGTTCCTTCAGCTTCTCCCAATAGTCTACATATATATGTTCAACCGCATTTCTTAAATTTGTATTCTTAATGAGTGTATTAAGAGATTGGTTTGGCTCAAGAAGATTCCTTTGTAAATATTGTATTATAGGTAAAAGATTAGTTACCCCTATAGGTTCAATAATATTATCTTTTTCAAGCCTGGATTTTACTTCGGTAAGTATTTCATTTAAATCCTTTGTATCAGAGTAAATTGTAAAATCTGGATTAACACCTACGTGTGAACCATGGTTTCTAAGCACTTCTGCACAAAAACTGTGGAATGTCCCTAAAAATAATCTATTGTCCACATCTGTAACTAATTCTTTTATCCGAGCTCTCATTTCATCAGCAGCTTTATTAGTAAAAGTTAATCCTAATATTCTATAACTCTCTTCCATGGATTGTTCTAATAGTCTTGCAATCCTTAAAGTTAATACCTTAGTTTTACCTGAACCAGGGCCTGCTATAACTACTAAAGGTCCTTTATCCCAATCAACGGCTTGTTTCTGTATTAATGTTAATCGGTTGAACTCACTTTGAATTTCATTATTCATTTGATACACTCACACACCTTTCAATAAGCTCCTTGATTAGTTCAGGTACTCTTTCCTTATTGAAATCCCTCTCTTTTAGTAGTTCAACTAACCTGTAGGCATTTCCAACTTTATCTTTCTTAATAATTTCTGCTAATTCGTCCCTGTCTATGATACCTAACTGGTCTTTAGGTATATTATATCCATTTTCAGTTGCTATTATTTCATACTCTTCTAAAAACCCTTCATATGCTAGATATGTTTCAAAATCAACTCGAGGCAACAAAGCCACTAATTCATTAATTTTTTCCTTACTAAAACCTATCTTTTCTATTTGAGATATTGTACTTTTCCCTTGGTCATCATTATCCGAGATTAAATACCAAGGAAACTCTAGTAACTTGGCCAATTTAATAAATGCACCTGGTGAACCATTATTTTGAAAATCAATTATACTTATACCATAGTCATCTAGAGGAAGTCCTATTACTTCTGCAAAATACTGCATCAATATGTACTCTGTTTGTCCCTCAGCTAATAACCAGCCCCTAGCAAAAAACAATTCTCCACGAGTTCTTTGAACAAATGTATTTAAATCTTTTCTTTCTTTATCAGTTATAATTAATTGAGAATCCTCAATAAACTTTTCAATAATTTCACTAAAGTCCGAATCCCTGTACATTCCTAAAAGGCCTCTTTGTTCATTTTCATTTATAGGCTCATACGCCACCAACTTGCTTGTAGACTCATCATAACTAAATTTCCCACCTTTAGAAGCAACAAATTTCTGTAAACTACCATTTGCCAGCACTCTAGCAGTTACGGAATCTCTTAAAAAGTGAACAGTGGTTTCTGCACCTTTTTTCCGAAATAATCTTAAATCCATTAAATCCATATTTTGAACAAAATAAGGAGAATGTGTAGAGATAATTTTTTGACAATCAATATTTTTAATCTTTTTAAATAATGACCGACTAGCCTGGGGATGTAAATGAGCTTCTGGTTCTTCTAAAGTTAATATTGCTTCTGTCTCCTTAGAGAATGTTGTTTCTAATAAAACCTCTATATAAGCTTGAAACAAAAATAAAGTGGCTAAGCTTTGAGTTCCTTGCCCATGTCTATCTAAAGGAAAATTTGCATTACTTCCCTTTCCTTTCATAACCACCTGAGCTTTTGAAAGAATATCCCATGTCTTCATTGGAAGTGCATTAATTGAAACAACTTCCTTGCTGTTCATGGATAGGACATTATGTATATTTTCAAGCGACTTTATCATTCCTTCTAGATTAGAGTCGCTTTTGATTAATTCTTCATTTATGTTTGATAAACTTTCTTGAATTTGTTCCAGTTTTTCCTTCGGTATATTTATTTTTTTTAAAAATCTACCCCAAAATGGTGAGTTTGCACTAAAAGAGTCCTGTATATCACGAAGGGCTTGCAAATAAAATACCGGTGTTAATTGTAAAAAATCATTATATTTACTATTAGAAGCTCTTGCAGAAAGAGGTTCCCCATTAATGTTTAAAAACTGTGTTTCAATTATATAATCATTTTGTTCTTCACTATATTTTGAGCATACTCTTAACCAAATCATATTAATTGCTTCCTCTGGGTCTTCCTCCCACATCATTGGTTGTACTATTTCACCTAATATTTGTGGGATTTTTTCCCCCCATTGATTTGGTTTATCTTCCATAAACTTAAACTCAATAGTAATACCTTCAGAATTTTGTGGTGTATCTTTCTCATTATCTACAAAATAGTCGTATTCATTAAAAGGAGAAATCCGACGGTTTGAACGTCCAAGGCCTAATTTGATTGCATCTAAAAATGCAGTTTTTCCAGAGTTATTTTCCCCGATTAATATTGTATTTTTCGATAGCGGTAGGACAACTTTTTTTAGGCTTCTAAAATTATTAATACTTACTTCTTTCAAAAACATTTTATTACCTCCATATAAAAATAGCCATGAGCTTTTTACCTTTTATTTGATTTAAAAACATAATTATTTGTCTGGATTTCAAAATACCTAAACAAAAATTCGACAACTGTCTTGTAAATCCCTTTAGAAAGACCAAATATTTCCTCTCAATATTAGCATATCCGCGCTTCGCGTAATTGTCATGAACCTATAAACTCGAAAAAAATGATATAAAATTTCTTGGGGTGCTAGGCATAACTATAATTGTTTTTGTTCCCGTTCGGTGCCCCACCCCTTTTTAATTGACCTCTTCCAATATGGATTAGGTCTTTTTGTACTACAGGGATGACTAGGATGGTGAGAGGCATCCAAAAACAAAGGAGGTGAAAAAAATGAGACAACTGCACAAGGACACAGTGGAAAATGTCATTACTGAAAGAGGTGAATGGTCAGGGTTCTTGGCTCAATGCCGGTAAAAGATACCCATATCAAAGGTCTATGGTGCCTTGGTATTAAATGTACAATTCGAAGTTTAGAAGAGCTTGAAATAAAACTTGAGAGGTTTAAATACTACTGTCGTGATGATGAACTGGAAATTCCAGTCTCATTTTTTGAAAGAAGCAGTAACTTACGAGAATCGTAATTAAAAAGGAGTGAAGCAATAGTGAAGGATACAATAGGAAAACTTCGCAATGTAATTCCAATGTCAGGGAAAAATGAGCAAATCGCAATTGTTCCTAGTCTAGCAATCTCATTACAAGAAGCGAAAGTTAGAATCAACATGCTAGAACAATTTGTAAAAGAATTCATGACAGAAGGAATTGACTATGGGCAGATTGAGGGCTTTGATAAGCCAACATTACTTAAACCTGGGGCAGAAAAGTTATGTGACATATTTGGTTTCTCCAAACAAGTAAGCATCATAAATCGTATTGAGAACTGGGAGAAAGGGATATTTGCATATGAGGTAAAGGTCACTCTTATTAGTAAGCAAACAGGTCTAATGGAGGCTGAAGGAATCGGAACATGTAACAACAAAGAGAAAGCGTATATTAACCAAGACCCATTCAGCGTAATCAATACACTTCTAAAGATGGCAAAGAAACGTGCATTAATTGATGCAGTACTATCAGCAACTAGAGCTAGTGGGATATTTACACAGGATATTGAGGACTTACCAAAGTCAGCCTCAATTAAAGGAGGTGATGAACCAGTCACTGAAAGGCAGCTACAAATGATTTTTAGAACAGTTAAAGAAATCAACATGCTTCCTGAGGTTGCAAGGGAACTAATGAGGATGCAATACAACGTGGAGCATAGTACAATGCTAACAAAACAACAAGCATCATCTTTTATCCAGGACCTATTGCTACTTAAGGAACAGCCCTAAGGAGGTGAATCAAATGAACATTAGCTATAAAACTAACCCATGAAGCTCTTTGAGTGCAACCAGCATTCTAGGGGCTTTTTTAATGCACAAAAAAAGATGAGCTCAATTTACGAACTCACCAATAATCACCTTATAAACATCATACAGAAAAAATCTATTTCAATCAATTGGAGGGACATTTGTCTCTCCTTTTTTATTTCAAAAAACTGGAGGAATATTATATGAATACTTTTGATAAATACACATTTAAAATTTTACTGGCTGCTACAATCAGAGAAAAAGAAGATGGATATGTTGTAAATGAGATTTTCAGCCGCTTTCCGTCCATTCAGGAATTACTTGAAGTAACAGAAGAAGAACTCATGCAAATCAAAGGGATTGGCAAGGTTAAAGCCCAACAAATTATATCCGCCTTAAAACTAGCTCGTATGAATCCAACTCCAATGGAGACTCGTTTTGCAATTAGAAGCCCTGAAGATGGTTATCGCTATTTAAAAGACATGCAATACCTAAATAGGGAAGAATTCGTTTGCTTAGGCCTTAATACGAAAAATGAGGTACTGTTTCGCGAAACGGTCTTTGTCGGTTCTTTAAATGCTTCGATTGTGCATCCCCGCGAGACGTTCAAATGTTTAATTCGTCGCAGTTGTGCCAGTGCCATAGTGGCTCATAATCATCCAAGTGGGCAACCTGAACCAAGTCGTGAAGATATAGAGGTTACCAAACGTCTTGCCGAAGTTGGAAAGGTTGTGGGCATCGAAATTCTTGACCACCTAATAATTGGACATGAAAAATATATTAGTTTAAAAGAAAAAGGATACCTATAAAATTTTAAGAAAGGGTTAAAATGGGGACTGACTTATTGTTGGTCCCTATCCTTTTATAATTATAAGTACCTTTTACAATTTTCTGCATTTCTTACTATGACATCTTGGAGTCCTTCCATCGTGCATCAATTCACTAGAATGGACATGCTTAGGAAGAATTTCTCCTGGAACTCTAACCACGCAAATATCTTTATGTACCTTATTACTTTCATATTCGTTCGAATCATAGATAATATCGATTTTCCCCTTATAACCTTCCATTCTATGCCTAACAGTTTGTCCAACCTTTAACATAATAATAGCCCCTCCTAGCATATGATAATACATTATATGGAACTAAAAGGGATTCTATTACTACATCTCACTATCTGGTAGATTTGTAAAAGACAGTAGAATTGTCAATTTCATCTAATTGGTTGTATAGTTAATATTTATTGATAGCTCCCCTTTACATCTACGTTTATCCTTGATTTCGCCCACTTTTTATTCACTTACTGTTATATTAAAGTCATTACATCTATATATAATCCTATGAAAATGTTGGTTTTGTAACACCTATTATAAAAAAGTTTCGTTGTCCTGCCTTCTCCATTTTAATATGGCATCTTGATATTGTGGTAATAAGGAATTAACGAAACCTAAATTATCTAAAATACGTATTACTCGGTTTCTTTTACGAACATCTAACTGTTTTAATGTCATTATCATTGAATACTTACCATTGTTAATTACTTGAACATTATACTGTCTTAGGATATCATTTATATCTTTTGTTGCAGCATTCACAATGATAACATCTTCAAATAGCTTAATTTCCGATACTCCATTTAAAAAAGAAATTAAAGTCATCTGTTCTTCTTTATCATATGACCGTGTAGTCTCTACCCTTGTCCAAACAATGCTTTGCCCCTGCTCTTTCCCTTTGTCATATATACGAATCCTTACTTTGCTATGAGCACTTCCTAGATAAAGGGTACCTTTATTAAAATACTCTTCATCAATCTTTCTAAAATCCGAACACCACTATATTATGTTCATGCACTCATATGGGTCAAGACCAAAGAAATCTAACTTTGTATCTACCTTTTTTACAAATATTCGTTTCACGTCAGTTACTAAAAATTTACACCATTCATATAACTGTTTTGGAGAAAGCCCTCCTTTGGACGGATTAATCTTTATTTTGACTGGAGGGACACACGTAAATATTGGTTCAAGCATAACTGTTACACAACCTAAAGAATAACTGACCTTATATGGCTGCTTCTCGTTTGCTTTAATATATTGTTTTGTAAAGAGAGACTCAATTTCATAAAATCCTGCCGCTAAAGATGAATCTGTCAATACCTCGATTCCATCAATCGGGCAATCGCCTATCTCATTGTGTTGTTCAAACAAATAGTAATGCGTTATAGCAACAGACGGCGGCAATTGTTGCACCTTAGTGTTCCAAGCCTTTGATAATTTCAATGCTAATTCCCCTAAGCTGGTAAAACCAGAGGAGCATTATATTAACTTAAGATATAAGTTTACTCCTCAAGGTCTCTATTGGTATGCGGTTAGAGGAGTGGCAACCTTATCACACCGACCTTAACTAGTTCCTGGCTTACAAGCTTGTTCCAAACCTGATTAAACTAGATATCTTGTATACAGCTTATTTTAAATTGCAGCTAATACCTTATGTTATAGCAAACAACACATGTTGTTAATGAGATATCTTACAATATCTAAATAATATATTATTACATCGTGTTATAGTTGTAAATAACAAATCTTACACTTATAATAGAATAGAGGTGATTAACAATGACATTTTCGCAAAAAGTTAAGAGAAAACGTTCAGATTTAGGACTTAGTCTCCGTCAACTATCAGAAAAAACCGGTATTTCGCACGCACACATATCCGATATAGAGAAGGAAAAACATCCTCCTTCATTTGAAGCATCATTAAAATTAGCTAAGGCACTGGAATTGGATATTAAAGATATCATCATCGAAACGTACCAGGCACAGTTAAGACAGTCTTTAATGGACTTAGTTAAAACATGTCATGAAAATAATATTCGGATTCCGTATGAAGAGTGGGTCAAATCTAATTTACCGATGCAACCCCTTGGAACAGACGAAAGTAAAATTAGTGATGCTGCTTTTAAAATTGCTACAGCTTTGTTTAATGATTCAAATCAGTTTTCTGTTGAAGAAAAAATTAATCTACTTACAGCAATTTCAGCATCCTCAAATCAAGGAACAGTATATACCTTCCTCCAAAGGCTCTTAGAACCTATAAGTATCGCTTGTGAATTAAAAGGGAGTCTTAAAGTTAATGAAGATATAAACAGATATATTAAAGAGTTAAGTTCTTAAGAAAGTAAGTTTTAAAAGGATGTGTAAATTATGAATATGTGGCAGAAAACAAAACCTTTTTATAATGGACTTAAAAGCTTACCTATTGAATCACACAATGATAAGCATAACAAACAAATATTTATAGCCGCGGTTTCCCAAGCAATTAACCGTGTTAAATACAAGGATTATAAAACGCACATAGAAACGGAGGGAAAAGAATGAACACTAAAAAGGCAGTAATATATGCTCGTGTAAGTACAGAGGAACAAGCAACCGAAGGATTCAGCATTAAAGCTCAGTTATCCGAACTATACAGACAAGCAGAACTGTTGAACATGGAAGTTATTAATGAGTACATTGATGAGGGCGTAAGTGGTAAGAGCATCGCTGGACGTCCTGAAATGAAGAAACTATTAGCTGATGCGCGTCATAGAAAATTTGATATCGTTCTGGTTTATAAATTAGACCGTGTTTCAAGAAAACTGAAGGATGCTTTGGAAATTAGCGATGAACTGGAACGCAATAATGTTCAATTGATGAGTTTAAATGAAAACTTTGATACGACGACTCCTATGGGTAAAATGGTGTTTCAAATGATAAGCTCGTTTGCTGAATTAGAACGTAACACGATTGTTGTCCGTGTCAAAATGGGGATGACAGAACGAGCAAAGCAAGGGAAATTCAACGGAGGACTTTGCTTAGGATACGATAGTGTCAACAAACAGTTGGTCATAAATGATACTGAAGCTATTATCGTGAAAGAGATTTTTAATCTTGCTGAACAAGGATTAGGATTGAAGGCTATAACACATCGTATAAATGAAAAAGGGTTTAAATCAAAAAGGAATAAACTTTTCTCTACTAATGCAATTAAACAAATATTAGATAATCCAATGTACATTGGTAAAATACGCTTCAATCAAGTTGAGGATTGGAATGAAAAACGCCGCAGAGGTAAAAATGAGAACTTTATTCTTGCAGATGGCGAGCATGAACCAATTATTACTCAAGAACAATGGGATAAGGTGCAGAGTATCCGCCAAAAAAGGTCTATCAAGCCATCCCGCTCTCAAGAGCCATATATTCTCAGTGGCTTATTAAAATGCCCTGTATGCGGTCACGGGATGGTTCCGAGCCGTTCAAAAGGAGCTGCAGGTCAGACTTATCGTTACTATACTTGTGGTCAATACCATAATAAAGGCAAAGAAGCATGTAGACCAAATTCAATACGTGCGGACAAAGCCGAACAACATGTATTTGAAGAGTTATCAAGTATTGCCTCACACCCAGCAGCATTAAAGAAAATCATTGCAGAAACCAATAAGCAGAGAAGTCATTCAGTGGAGCCCATTCAAGAGGAAATAAGGCTGTTAAAGTCTAAGGTTAATAAAATCACAGGCCATATAGATAAACTAATGAATGCTCTACTTGACGAGGAACTGCCACAAGAAATTGTTAAACCAAAGCTAGTCTCCTCCCAGGAACAAAAAAAGCAGCTAGAGGAACGCCTGAAAGCGTTAAATACGGAAATAACCGAAGCCGATACTTCACCTATTGATTATGATACAGTACAACGATTATTAGGGGATTTTCATGTTTTACTCTCACGGGTTGAACCAGAAGAACAAAAGATACTGCTCCGCTCCATCATTAAAGATATTCAGATAAGCTTAGACGCAAAGCGTGGGATAGGTCGTCATATTACAAAGATTAACCTTTTCTTTGATTTCACCATCGATGCTATGGCCGATAGCTATGAATTGTTGCAAAAGATTTATCCAGACCTTGAACAGCAGCTAGATACCTGGTCAACAAGCTCCATATCATACGGTAAATATAAAAGGGACATGCTTGAGTCCCTTAATAGTTTACCTTTATTTATGGTACGGTTCCCCCCGAATAATCCGAAACGCCCGATAAACCTGTTCCAATAAAATCAACCTCATCAATTGATGAGGAAAAGTCATCTTAGAAAACGAAAGGGTGTCATTTGCTCGTTTCATAACAGCGGGGCTTAGTCCTAGTGAGCCGCCAATGACAAACGCTATTTTGCTTTTTCCATATGTAGCTAGCTGGTCGAGGTCTTTTGCGAGCTGTTCTGAGGATTTCATTTTTCCTTCGATCGCAAGGGCAATGACATGGGTGTCATCGCTGATTTTATTTAGGATACGTTCTCCTTCTTTTTCCTTTACGATCTCCATTTCTGTTTCACTTAAGTTTTCTGGAGCCTTTTCGTCAGGCAATTCGATGATATCGACTTTTGCATAGGTTGAAAGGCGTTTTAAGTATTCATCAATTCCTTGCTTTAAGTATTTTTCTTTTAGTTTGCCAATTGTCACAATTGAGATATTCACACTGCTTCCCCATTTCAAACAAAGTTATCCACAAAACCATTTATTTTATCCACATTTAGTAGCAGGAAATTAGCTTCCCACTATGTATATTGCAGGGTTTTGGCATAATTCACAACTTGTGGATAAGTTGCTATCCTTATCCAATTTTTTGATCTCAGGTGCTAATTCTTTTTCATCAACGTACATATCAATCGCTAATTCTATATGTTCTTCACAGCAGTACATTTAACTTCCTCCTTTATCCACATGTGGATGTCCCTTTATAGTTTTACCATGTTTTTTATTTATCCACAAACCTTCTTCTAACTGTCTTGGATGTTTTATCCACAACCTTTTTTAATTCAAAAAAAGAGAGCTGATTCATCAGCCCCCTAACATATCTTGTTCGCCTAATCTCATTTTTCCTGTTTTCTTTTCTCCTCCACGATAATACGTGAACTCGACGGTCTCACCAATTTCTTGCTTATATAGGATTTTCCTTAATTCGATAACGTCTTTTAGTTCTTCGCCAGCAAATTCAGTAATGACATCGAGCTCTTGAAGCCCTGCTTGAGCAGCAGGTGACATTGGAGCAACGCTCATAACAACAATTCCTGTTGTAATGTCATCAGATAGCTTTAAAGTTTGCTGTTTATGATAAGAAGATACCTCATTCAATGATTGCATTGAAATTCCCATATAAGGGCGTCTAACCTCACTGTATTTTTCAAGATCCTCAATAATCGGGATTGCGTGGTTAGCTGGGATCGCTAAACCAATTCCTTCGACAGCTTCTTGAGCAATTTTCATGGAATTAATGCCGATTACTTTCCCATCCATATTAATCAGTGCTCCACCGCTATTTCCAGGGTTAATGGCTGCATCTGTTTGTAAAACCTCTGCATTCCAATCTACCTGTCCATCACCGTTTTCATCAATTGGAACAGCCCTTTCTGTCCCTGAGATGATCCCTTGTGTTACAGATCCTGAAAATTGCAAGCCTAATGGGTTACCAATCGCAATGACAGGCTCACCAGGCTTTACTTGATCAGAGTCGCCAAATTGCGCGACCTTTTTAATTTTATCACTTTCTACACGAAGAACCGCTAAATCAGTTAACTCATCACTGCCCAGAATTTCAGCAGGGATTCTCGTTCCGTCGCTTAAACTGATTTCTATCTGTGTGGCCCCGGCAATAACATGGTGATTTGTAACAATAAAGGCGTTTTTACCCTCTTTTTTATAAATAACGCCTGAACCTGTTCCTGCCTCCGCTTCTTCTGTTTGTCCGGACTCATTCCAAAAACCGGCCTCCTGAAGATTGACAACTCCGACAACAGCATCTGATACCTCATTGACAATGTCTGTTATTGCGGTATTCACATTGACAGAAACGTTTTTTACCGGGCCGGTTGATTCTCCTGTCTCATCCTGTTCCGTAGCCTCTCCACCTAAATCCATATTATAAGGTAAAAAATTTGATATAGCAGGAAATGCAAATAACATAATGAGCACGCCGATAACAGCTCCAACCAAACCTGCTAAAAACCAGCCTCCGCGGTTTCCTTTTTGCTTTCTCGCATCATAGTTTTCATAATCTTGATCATAATAGCCCACTACTTGTCACCATCCCTTTCTAAACTCAAGTATGAATAGTGTTATATCTAATCAACATTATTCTCTAGTCTGCTTAATATTAACCATGCTTGTTTATCATTGATGCTGAAAATTAAGACAGAGAACACTAAAAAAAATCCTATGTACGTCTATCTTTTATAATAGACGCTAAAAAGTCTTTCTAAATCGCTACGAGCGGTGTTGGGGTAACTGGGTCTGTGTCATATAAATCAAATTGCTCGCCTGTGATAAAGCCTTTGCTTGCTAATGTTTGCTGTACAGACATTCTAGCCAAATCCTTCATGTTGTTATCTTTACTTAAATGAGCTAAATAAATACGTTTTGTTGCATCTCCGATGACATCCATCATCGCAATGGCCGCATCTTCATTCGAAACATGGCCGACATCACTTAAAATGCGTCGTTTAATGCTCCACGGATAATGCCCCATTTGCAGCATGGAGACATCATGATTGCTTTCAAAAACAAACGCATCAGCATTTCGGATGGTTCCCTTCATTTTATCACTTACATAGCCAGTATCCGTGATTAATGCAAGCTTTTTCCCTTCATGGTGAAAAGCAAAAAACATTGGTTCCGCAGCGTCATGTGATACGCCAAAGGATTCAATATCCAATGAACCAAAAGTTTTCACAGTACCTGTCTGAAAAACAAATTTTTGCTCTGTTGCAACATCTCCGATTAAGCCTTCCATCGCCTGCCATGTTTTTTCATTTGCATAAATCGGCAGCTTATATTTTCTAGCAAGGACACCGAGCCCTTTTATATGATCACTATGCTCATGTGTAACTAAAATACCTGAAAGCGATTTGATATCTCTTCCGATCTGCTCAAATAAATGCTGCATTTGCTTTCCGCTTAAGCCGGCATCGACTAAAAATGATTGGTTTTCTGATTCAACATAGATGGCATTCCCCGTACTTCCGCTTGCAAGCACACTAAACTGCAAGCCCATAAGTATTCACTCCTCTTTTTCCCTATTGCGGCGATTGTAAAACGTCTCCCTCTAAGGCATGAACGTAATACTCTTCTCTCACTTCTTCTTCCGTTTCCACAACAATATGCCAAGTTGGTGCTAAAATTTGCTGATTTGAAAGCGGAATATGTGTGTAATACCCAAATTGAATTTGCTTTATTTCACTATTCGTTTTCAAATATCGTTTGTTATATAGCGCCTCAATTGCCTTTAAAGCAGAAACTGCCTGCTCTTTGTCCTCTACCTCTTTTATATCTTCCAGCATTGACTGCTCATAAGCGAAAATTTCATTATCATCATTCAAATATAAAATAACCATTCCGATATGTTCTTCTTTGTTTTGAAAGATATATCGATTATTGTATTTTTGAACACAAATAATCGCATTTAATTGCTCATCTCGATACCAGAAGTGATAAAGCTCCCCAGATATGATATTATCCTTTAAAAACTGATTGATTTTACTTTTTGTATTCACCTCTGGTAATGGAAATGGTTCATTAAGCTGCATGTTTAATTTTCGAAATGATTTTTCAATATTGTCAGTACTTGTTACAACCAAAGATTGATTTTTTAGCTTGCTAATATCTTCCAGGGTGAAATCTCGGCTTTTAGACGTGATATAAGAACTTTTCCCAATATCATTAGGCAAGTTACCATAATCAATGCCTTCAGTCGCTAATTGCTCCTCTATTTGTGCTTCCTGAATAATAGCAAAATCACTTTCTCCTCGTAATTCAAAAAATTCAATCGCCAAAAAGATATCTAAGATAAGAAATGCGAGTATAAAAATGGTTTTTGTTTTACTCCACTCCATTTTCATCCCCCACAGTCTGTTCGAGTATCTCTCTCACCTTCATTAGCTCTCCATTCTTCATTTTGATACACCAAACTGGAGAAACCGTTACAATTTGCTCTTTATCAGAGCTTCCAAGCTCATATGCAATAAAAATATTATAAATTTGCGATGCATCAATCAGCTGATTATTTTGAATGATTTCTACTACCTTCCTGCCTGACATGAGTGTAGTAGAGTTATTAGTAAGCGGAGGATGCATAAGCTGATAGGAAGGACGTTGATAAATCGCGATTTCATTTTGTCCCCATGTTTGCGTGATCTTTGTCGGACCATACGGAGATTCCATTGAATTAATCACTGGAATAGATTCAATAGACATAATCATCGATACTTCCTGTTCACTTTCTGCAATATCAAATAATACATACTTATCTGTCCATCCGCCATGATCATTTAAATAATTGTAGCTTTGTTCAAACAAGGTGTATGCATCTACCGAATTACTAATCCTTAACGTTGGATTAGCAAACTTCACCAAATGCTGAGCTTGATAAATATTTAATTCCCTTGTTGCATCTGTGTACCTATTTCTAGTTGAATTTACATCCTGTTTTACAATTCTCGGCCTACTAAACAAAGCATTTTTAAACTTCTCATCGTCGATAACTTCCGTAAAATATTGAAAATTATCAACTTCCAATTGATTTTCAGGAAGCAAAATTTCCTGATCTTCTCCGGCTTGAAAAGCAAAGTAAGGCTGAAACTGTTCCCGCTTGCTAAACAGGTCTGAAACAAAAACATTTGCATCTAAATTATTTACAGAGGCTTCAACAATTTCCTTTTCAGAAGCTGAAACAAAGTAAACCTTTTGAATTTCATTCTGCTTTACCACTCGCAAATAAATTCGATCAAAAGCAAAAAGACTGCTTGTCTCATCCTTCCATTTTATCATAGATTGAAAGGTTTCTATTGGGATTTCATCAAAAAACCGCAGTTCGAGTCTTGCAATATTTGTTCCACTAACTATCTCTTCAAAGTCCTGTTTCGATAAGCCCTGTTGATTGCTATACTCCCAATTTTGCATTTCCTTCCATAAACTTTTTGCATAACTATCTTTTATTGAACTATAGTGTTTATCACCCGAATGAATAAATATCTGCTGTGGTGTGATCACTTCATACATCTTTCTTTGGGCATCTTCATCAATTGGAACACTTTCAAAAAGCATTTCCCCTTCAAACTTCTCATAGGTTGGCTCAAGACTCCACATGTTCCATGTAAAAAATAAGCTGATAACGACTAATATGACTAAAATGGCGCTTTTGATGGATTCTTTATTCATCCCATTCATCCTCTTGTTCCGGGTTATATGGCAACGTAAAGTAAACCGTCGTTCCTTTACCTTCTTGGCTTTGCGCCCAAATATCCCCGCCATGAGCAAGGACCATTTCCTTAGCAATAGCCAATCCTAAACCAGTACCTCCAAGCTTGCGAGTCCTCGCTTTATCTACCCGATAAAATCGATCAAAGATCTTATTTACACTTCCCTTTGGAATTCCTACACCCTCATCCTGAACACGTATTTGAATCTCTGCAGGCAAGACATCAATGCTGAAGGTAACCTTTCCTCCTTCAGGTGAATACTTTAGTGCATTCGAAATGATATTATCCAAAACCTGTGTAATTTTATCTGTATCCATGTCAACATAAAGGGGATCTTTAGGAATATTTCTTACAAACGACACATGCTCTGATTTCGTCATTTCAAAACGATCAATAATTTTGTTAAAGTAATCGGTAAAATTGATAAAATCCTTATTCAACTTATATTCAGTTCGATCAAGCTTTGATAATTGCAGCAGGTCATTTACTAAGCGAATCATTCGTTCTGTTTCAGTCTGAGTAACGTTTAAAAACTGCGGCGCAATCTCATTATCCCTCCATGCACCATCTGCCAAAGCTTCCAGATAGCTCCGCATTGTTGTTAAAGGCGTCCGCAGCTCGTGTGATACATTCGCAACAAATTCCCTTCTTTCCTGTTCAATTCTTTCTTGCTCGGTAATATCATATAAAACAGCAATTAACCCATCAATTTTACCTGATTCCTTTTGAATCGCAGAAAAGCTTACCCTTATAATTAATGGTTCTTCTTTCGTACTGAAATCTAAAATAAGTGATTCCTGTTCATCAATAAGGCTTTCAAAGGTATTACCATCTTCAATCCCCAATAATTCAGTAATATGAACATCTTTTAACGTTCCACGTGAAACATTCAACATATCTAAGGCAGGGTTGTTGATAAGAATGACTTTCCCATTGCGGTTGGTTGCGATAACTCCATCAGTCATGTGAGCAATAACCGATGCAAGCTTTTTCTTTTCTCCCTCTGTCATTGCCTGAGCTTCTTCAAGTTTTTCTGTTAAATCATTGAAGGTCACAGCTAATTGGCCGATTTCATCTTCTCCATATACTTTAACCTTGCGAGAATAGTTTCCTTTGGCTAGCTCAATGGCCTGCTTTCTCATATCTGACATGGGTCTTGTAATCGTTCTAGCAAGGAAAATACCTAGTGCTGCTGTTATACAGAGTGATAATCCTGTACCGGTAGCAAAAATTCGATTGATGATTTGCATTTGAGAAAATACTTCCTCTACTGAGGCTATGATATAAACGGCACCAACTGTTTTATCACTGAAATTGTTTTCTTTTATTGGTTGGGTCATCACCATTACACGTTGACCAGTCTCTTGATGGATGAAATAATTGCTGTTACTGTCCTCAAGACCAACTAATGTTCGAAGGACCATTGCCTCAGTCGTTTTTTTACCAACAATATCCTGGTCGATGCTTGAGGTTGCAATAACCGTTTTATTGGAATCAATAACTCGGACTTCAAGAATTTCATCTGTCTCAAAGTCACTAATAATCGTCGTTATTTCATCGTTTGCTTTTTCTCCATCCTCATCCTCATCTTCGTTCGTATTACGGGTCATTTCTTGTTCAATATTATAAACAAGCAAACTGACTCGTTTAGATAAGGAGGCATTAAAGTTTTCTTTTAATGACGTCTCAAGCTCCTTAACAAAATAAATGCCAATAATCTGCATCGCAAGCATAATGAGGAGCACGTAAACCATGACAAATTTAAAATGAATTGAACGAAAAAAACTTACCTTATTCATCACATTACTCCTGTTCGGAGTTCCTTAAATAATATCCCACCCCACGTCTTGTTACGATCCATGTTGGGTGACTTGGATTATCTTCTATTTTCTCTCGTAAACGTCTAACTGTTACGTCTACTGTTCGAACATCTCCGAAATAATCATACCCCCATACAGTTTGCAGCAAATGCTCCCGCGTCATGACTTGTCCAATATGCTGTGATAAATAATGTAGAAGTTCAAATTCACGGTGGGTTAATTCAATCGTTTCTCCACGTTTAGACACGACATATGCATCAGGATGAATCACAAGTGAGCCAATTTTAATTTCATTTGTTGCTGCCTTTGGTTCATTATTATCAATCGTTTGCTGACGGCGCAGGTTTGCTTTTACGCGGGCTAGCAGCTCCCGTGTGCTGAACGGCTTTGTTACATAATCATCCGCACCAAGCTCAAGGCCCAGAACCTTATCGATTTCTGAATCCTTAGCTGTCAGCATAATGATTGGCATGTCATATTTCTTTCGAACCTCTCTGCATACCTCCATACCATCACGATTTGGAAGCATAATATCTAATAAAATCAGGTCAGGAGTAATGTCCTCCACCATTTCTAAAGCCTGATTTCCATCATAGGCACAATAAACGGTATAACCTTCTTTTTTTAAATTAAATTGTAATATATCTGCAATTGGTTTTTCATCATCCACAACTAAAATCTTCTTCTCCAAAGCTCTCGCCCCTTTTATTTACGTATAAACCCTATTATTAAATGTAACATTTTCACAGATGAGATTCACCTTTTTTAAGTGATTACCAATAAATAGAGAGTTATTTATTCTAATGATAGGATCAAACAAAATTCAAGAAAAAATGTTTCATTATAAATAAATACGTAAAAATGAACTATTTTTACATGGTAGGAAATAACTAAAATTTTAACGTAAACGTCTTAAATAACCTCAAAAAAATAGATGCATACCCCTGTAGGAAGTTCTAAAATTTACTATACAATAAAATAAGGTCTGACACATAATTCAGTGTCAGACCTTAAACAAACTTATTGTAAATAATCCATTGGATTTTTTAAGCTGCCATTTTCGTAAACTTCAAAATGAAGATGTACTCCTGTTGAATTACCCGTTGAACCCATGATTCCAAGCTTTTGCCCTTGTGATACCACCTGTCCTACAGACACTGAAATGGACTCCAGATGCGCATAAACAGTTTTTAATCCGTTATTATGGTTAATCACCACTTTATTTCCGTAACCGCCACTGTAACCTGCTGAAACCACTGTACCGTTATCAGCAGCCTTAATAGTCCGTGCACTTGGTCTTGCAATATCAATTCCTTTGTGCAGTTTCCCCCATCTCTGCCCTTGTTTACTAGAAATATAACCGCCTACTGCCGGCCATGCAAAATTTCCTGTCCCTCTAGATGGGATAACCTTCGTCCCTTTAACAATAATTTCTTTGACTGGTTCATTGATGATCTCTTCTTTTACATCTTCACGCTTAATTTCAGAGCCATTTTCAAGCTGGATGACATAGTTTACAAGTCTTTCACCAACTTGTCCTTCTTGAAGCGTTTTTTCTTCGCCTTTTGGCAGTGAAGAATCTTCTTTTACTTCTGTTTCAAACGGAATGCTTTCTTTTTTTAGCATTTCCTGCTTTACATTCACTTTAACAAATGGCTTTAAAACCGTTACGTTCAGTTCATCACCAGGCTTTATTAATGAGTCTTCTTCAAGACCAGGATTTAATTCTAGTAATTGCTCAAGAGATAATTGATGCTTGGAGGCAATCTCACTTAAAACATCTTGCGCCTGGACAATATATGTTGATTCTTCTAATGTCCCCTTCTTTAATAGATTGATCCCTTGATCGATGCTAATGACTTTGTCTGGTGAAATTTTTTTTGCTTCTAGTGAAACCTTTTTAGAAAAAGCCACGTCTAATAGACGAGACTGTCCTTCCTTTAATGTTTCTAAAGGCTGGTCAGCTGTTTTACTCGCTTCCAGGTCATTCAAAGCGGATTCAGATACATATTGAAGCTTATATGCCTTTAAAGCTGCTTCTGCATCCTCTTTACTTTTAAAATGAGCAACTGCTTTACCGTCAATTATTAGTTCAGTTGCTTCAACAACAACATCAAGCTCCTGATCCAGCTTTAATAAAGTCTCATCGTTATTAAAAATAGGTCGGAACATTTCTTCTGGAATGACTTCCATATCTTCAATCGTTAAAGGTAAATCTGAATAGCTCGCTTTTTGCTTCTCTATTTTTGACGCTGACACCTGATCAATCAGCTCTTTATTATCAACTGTACCAATATATTGATCACCTATGTATACGTGGTAGACCGTTGATAAGGATGTTTCTGCCGAGACACTAACTGCTCCTAATGTAAAGGAAGCTGTTAAAGCAGCAAGCAATATTAACTTTTTAAAAAAGGAGTATTTTCCTTGAATATTCTTTTCTATCAAACAATTAAAACGCTTACACACTGACATTTTCCTCCTAAATTAATAGTACAAGAAACTCAGGAAGCTTCTTCCATAGGGATATAATCTTAGTCGACAAAATTCCCGTTATTCTACACCCTACTAATTTATCATAGAATCTTGCAACTGCCTTAAATATCGATAAATTGTAATAGGATTGTATCATTACATACAGATTTTGGTTAACTTTGTCATATATTGTTGATTTAAGAGGAAAACGTTGCCAAAGGGGTATTTTTTTTCTTAAATAGAAAAAAAGCATGAATCCATTTGGATCATGCTTTTTAAGTGGCTCGGGACGGAATCGAACCGCCGACACATGGATTTTCAGTCCATTGCTCTACCGACTGAGCTACCGAGCCATAATTAGTATGTAGTTTGATTTGAAATATTGTTCTTCTTGGAGAAGAAGTATTTATCAAATATGTAAATGGCGGTCCGGACGGGACTCGAACCCGCGACCTCCTGCGTGACAGGCAGGCATTCTAACCAACTGAACTACCGGACCAAAATAGAAATCTATAAGCTATAAAACAAGTGACCCGTACGGGATTCGAACCCGTGTTACCGCCGTGAAAGGGCGGTGTCTTAACCGCTTGACCAACGGGCCATTGCAACACAAAAAAGTAAAATGGTGAGCCATGAAGGACTCGAACCTTCGACCCTCTGATTAAAAGTCAGATGCTCTACCAACTGAGCTAATGGCTCATTTTTAAATGAGTAGTACTATTCTGTTTACCACTTGTTTCTGACGCCCAAATCTCAGAAGGATTATTCAAGAAGCAATTCGATTTGTGCGCTGATGTCAATGCTTCGCAGCTTATTCGATCGTGCTCTACCAACTGAGCTAATGGCTAATTTTTTAATGAGTAATACTATTATGTTTAATAGCTATCTATTGTTTATCCTTTTAACAGGACGTTTTCTATAATATCACACACTATCATCATAAAACAATACATTTTTTTATTTTTTTTAAAAGCATATAAAAAGGGAATCAGATCGCTGCCGATTCCCTAAAAGTGATTAGCTGTATACACTGCGAATAACGTTTGTTTGTGATCTGTCTGGTCCTACAGAGAAGATCGATAAAGGAATTCCTGTAAGCTGTGAAATTCGCTCAATATAGTGTCTTGCGTTTGCTGGAAGCTCACTTAAATTACGTACGTTTGTGATGTCTTCTGTCCAGCCTGGAAGTTCCTCATATACAGGTTCACATTCTGCAAGTACTTTTAGGCTTGCTGGGTACTCGCTGATGGTTTCCCCTTTGTATTTGTATGCTACACAAATTTTTAATGTTTCGATGCCTGTTAACACATCAATTGAGTTAAGTGACAGGTCTGTCAATCCGCTTACTCTTCTTGCATGGCGAACGACAACACTGTCAAACCAGCCTACACGGCGAGGACGACCTGTTGTTGTCCCATATTCACGGCCTACCTCACGAATTTGATCGCCGATTGCATTATTTAATTCTGTAGGGAATGGGCCATCACCTACACGAGTTGTGTATGCTTTTGATACTCCGACAACGTGGTTAATCTTAGTAGGTCCAACACCGGAGCCAATTGTAACTCCACCCGCAACAGGGTTTGATGAAGTGACAAACGGATATGTACCTTGGTCAATATCAAGCATAACCCCTTGTGCACCTTCAAATAGAACACGGCGTCCCTCATCCAACGCATCGTTAAGCACAACTGATGTATCACAAACATATTGTTTAAATTGTTGGCCATATTCATAATACTCGTCTAAAATTTCCTCAACAGTAAAGCCTTCTACTTCATAAAATTTCTCTAATAGACGGTTTTTTTCCTGTAATGCACGAACTAGCTTTTCTTCAAAAGTATCTCGTTCAAGCAAATCAGAAATACGGATGCCGACACGAGCTGCTTTATCCATATAAGCTGGTCCAATTCCTTTTTTCGTTGTTCCAATTTTATTTGCGCCTTTACGTTCCTCTTCTACCTCGTCTAATTTTAAATGGTAAGGCAAAATGACATGCGCACGATTACTGATTCGTAAATTATCTGTTGTAACGCCGCGCTCATGTAAGTAAGCAAGTTCTTTTACAAGTGCTTTAGGATCAACAACCATTCCGTTACCGATCACACAAATTTTATCTTTATAAAAAATACCAGATGGAATTAAGTGAAGCTTGTACGTTTCTCCATCAAATTTAATTGTATGACCTGCGTTGTTTCCACCTTGATAACGAGCAATAACCTCTGCATTTTCAGAAAGGAAATCAGTGATCTTCCCTTTCCCTTCATCTCCCCATTGAGTTCCAACAACTACTACTGAAGACATTCCGTGCACCTCCGTAATTTCGCACTAATCAAACATGTTTATTTTATCAGTGAGGAATAGGAAAGTCAATGAAAGCACGAACATTTATAAATAATAATGGATTATTCGTTCGTAAATTCATCATTATTCCTTAAAATAATAACGTTATCTTTCTTAACCCTTCTTAATTAAAAAACCACATACGTTATTATTTTATCCTAATATAAACAGATCACTCTCTAAAAAACAAAGAAAACTCACCAACTGGCGAGCCTGAAAGGTGAAGACAGAGGAGTAGTTGCATTGATACTTCACATTTAAAATTGGCCTCTACGTCGATTTACTTCTCCGCTGCCAATTTATGCTTTCTTAACGTATAAAAAAGAAGACCGCATCTGCGACCTCCTTAAGCGCCTTGTGGAACACCGGAATCATCAAAACGCCGTTCCAAATTGACGAATTTATTATATTCTTTAACAAATGCTAGTGAAACCGTCCCAACAGGACCATTACGCTGTTTTGCAATAATGATTTCGATGATATTTTTATTCTCTGATTCTTTATCATAATAATCATCACGATATAAGAAGGCAACGATATCTGCGTCCTGCTCAATACTTCCAGATTCACGGATATCTGACATCATTGGACGCTTATCTTGACGCTGTTCAACACCACGGGACAGCTGTGATAAGGCAATGACAGGTACCTTCAATTCACGGGCTAATTCCTTAAGGGTACGGGAGATTTCTGATACCTCTTGCTGACGGTTATCGGTTCGTCCGCTGCCTTGGATCAGCTGCAGGTAATCGATCAAGACCATCCCTAAGCCGCTTTCCTGCTTTAATCTTCGGCATTTTGCCCGAATTTCACTAACACGAATACCTGGTGTGTCATCAATATATATTCCTGAATTTGATAGACTTCCCATTGCCATTGTCAGCTTTCCCCAATCCTCAGGGGTTAATGTACCTGTTCTGAGCCTTTGGGCATCAATATTTCCTTCTGCACAAAGCATCCTCATAACAAGCTGGTCTGCACCCATCTCCAGACTGAAGATTGCTACATTTTCATCTGTTTTTGTTGCTACGTTTTGTGCAATATTTAAGGCAAAAGCTGTTTTACCAACAGATGGACGGGCTGCAACGATAATTAAGTCGTTTCGCTGAAAACCGGCTGTCATTTTATCAAGCTCTGTAAAGCCTGTCGGGATTCCAGTTATGTCACCTTTGCGGTCATGAAGCAATTCAATATTATCGTATGTTTGAACAAGAACATCTTTAATGTTCTGGAAAGCCCCTGCATTTTTCCGTTGAGCAACCTCCATGATGGTCTTTTCAGCTTCATTGAGAAGCACTTCCACCTCATCTTCACGACTATAGCCGTCTTGTGCAATGGTCGTTGCCGTGCGGATTAAGCGTCGTAAGATCGATTTCTCTTCGACAATTTTTGCATAATATTCAATATTCGCTGCAGTAGGAACAGAGTTTGCTAAATCACTTAAGTAAGAAACTCCTCCTACATCTTCTAAAAGATTTGCATCCGCCAGCTCAGAAGTTACGGTTACAAGATCGACTGGTTCCCCTTTATCGGACAATTCAAGCATCGCATTATATATTCGTTGATGTGATGCCCGATAAAAATCATCAGGAATTAATAGCTCTGATGCTAAAGTTAACGATGCCGGCTGCAAAAAGATTGCACCTAATACTGCCTGTTCCGCTTCTATATTTTGTGGTGGAATACGATCACCAATTAACTCGTTTATGATGATCACCGTCCTTTATGTTAATTAGTAAGCTATGAAAATGTAAATCTCCCTAAGTATTAAGGATAAAAAAAATGTGGCTTCGCTTCAAGAACAATTTCACTCTTTCCACAAAACCACATCTGCTTCCAATAATTACTGTTCCGTTACATGCACCTTTACTGTTGCTGTTACTTCAGGATGCAGCTTAACTGGTACATTTGTATAACCTAATGCACGAATTGCATCTGGAAGGTCTATTTTACGTTTATCAAGCTTGATATTATGGCTCTTTTTAAGCTCATCTGCTATTTGCTTACTTGTAATGGAACCAAATAGACGTCCGCCCTCACCAGATTTTGCTTTTAATTCAACTGTTAATTCATCTAATACCTTTTTAAGATGCTGCATTTGCTCTAATTCTTCAATCGCTTCTTTTTCTTGCTTTTTCTTTTGTGCATTTAAAGAACTTACATTTGCATTTGTTGCTTCAATTGCAAGGCCCTGCTTAATCAAAAAGTTGTGGGCATAACCATCAGCAACATTTTTGATTTCGCCTTTTTTCCCTTTTCCTTTTACATCTTTTAAAAATATAACCTTCATGATTCTTCTCCTCCTTCTAGATAATCATCTATGATTGCTTTTAGTCTTTCTTCTGCTTCCTGAAGCGTGTCATCATACATCTGGGCAGCCGCATTTGTTAAATGACCTCCGCCATCAAGAGCTTCCATGATCACCTGGACATTGATATCACCTAATGAGCGGGCACTTATGCTTATACACCCCTCGCTGCGTTTCGCTATGACAAATGAAGCCACAACTCCATTCATTGTTAAAAGCGTATCAGCTGTTTGCGCTATAATGACCTGTTCAAAATACTGATTTTCCTCAGCACTGGTAATCGCAATCCCTTCTCGATAAATAGAGGCATTTTGGATCAGTTTTGCCCGCTTTACATAATTTTCGATATCTTCCTTCATGAATTTCTGAACTAAAACGGTATCAGCGCCTTTCGCTCTCAAATAAGAAGCAGCATCAAATGTACGGGATCCCGTACGAAGAGTAAAGCTTTTCGTATCAACGATAATGCCTGCTAATAAGGCAGTAGCCTCTATCATATTCATTTTCTGACTCTTAGGTTGATACTCTAACAGCTCTGTCACAAGTTCAGCTGTTGATGAGGCATATGGCTCCATGTAAACGAGGATTGGGTCTTTAATAAACTCCTCACCACGTCTATGATGGTCAATGACAATCACATGCTCACTTTTTGCAAGCAGCCTTTCATCAATGACTAAGGATGGCCGGTGAGTATCGACAACAATTAGCAATGTTTCATCTGTCATAATTTCAAGCGCTTCCTCTGGTTTAATAAATCTTGACCATAGCTCTGGATTTTGTTTCACTTCAGCAAGTAATTGTTCAACACCTGAATCAAGGGCATTTGGATCTAAAACAATAAACCCCTCTTTTTCATTGACTTGAGCCACTTTTAATATCCCAATCGCCGAACCAATTG
This sequence comes from uncultured Metabacillus sp., assembly GCF_947503125.1. Lineage (GTDB taxonomy): Bacteria > Bacillota > Bacilli > Bacillales > Bacillaceae > Metabacillus. Next base: position 33,628 of record NZ_CANNCR010000006.1, on the reverse strand, counting down.
CATCCATATCCGGGAACTTATGTCCCATAATCACTACTTTATCACTTTCTAATACAATTTCTTTTAAAGCATGTGAGATGACACGGGCGCGTACTCGTGTCCGTTTTTCCATTGGATTTGTTTTTCCGCCATAGAATTTGACCTTGCCGCTCGTTTGCTTTATAGCAACCTGATCTCCACCACGGCCTAGAGCTAAATCAAGACTCGATTGGGCCAAATCGCCAAGCTCTTGTAATGATGAGACACCTGTACCAATTCCGATACTTAATGTTAACGATACATTATGGACCGTCGTTTTTTCTCTTACTTCATCTAAAATCGAGAATTTTGTTTTTTCCAGTTTTATTAAAATATTTTCATTTAGCACACCTAAAAAACGTTCAGACGAAATTCTTTTTAAAAAGATTCCATAATCCTTCGCCCACTTGTTTAATAAAGCTGTAACCTCACTATTAATCGCACTTCTTGTCTGATCGTCCATTCCTTGTGTTACTTCATCATAATTATCTAAAAAGATTAAGGCCAATGCAGTCCGTTCATTCTCATATTGCTGCTCAATTTCTATTTGCTCTGTTACATCAAAGAAATATAATAAACGATCATCGCGTTTTATAATCACTTTAAATTTTCGATCATGCAAGGTAATGGTTTCAGAATTGATTTCTTGTTTAATTAACGGCACTAAAGAATCTGCAACATCATATAATGATCGTCCCACTAATGTATCTTCATCAAAACAAGATGTTAAAAAAGGATTAGTCCACTCAATAACATACTGATCATTATATAACATAATTCCAATCGGCATTTCCATTAAGGCCTCTTCGCCGACTTTTTTCAATCGATAAGAAAGCGTTGTGATATACCCTTCGATTTCAGTTTGAAAGTCAACCACAGCTTTTCTCAAATAAAGAAGGGCAGCACCTAGAAGAACCGTTACAAGGAGACCAATCATCCAATTAAAAAAATAGAGAAACAGCACAGAAATGACTGTTACGGCAATTAACACATAAATCGGGTATCGGACTAATGGTTTTTCATACAAACTCGGCATCCGCTCTCATCAACTCCTCTTTAGGCACTGAATCCTATCTTACTTTTTTTGTTATTTTACCACGGAGAGGGAAGCATAAATCAATTATACCTAAGATTCTAACAAGATAAAGCAGGATTGGTATAAGTAATGATGCAGTCAAAACGATAATCGGCACAGCCTTGGATAGGCCTTTCAGATAGGAATAGTAAAATACAAATGAGAATCCTTGAATCAGGACGAAAAATTGCAGAATAAAATATAAATTCATCAGCGCCATATAATAGAAGCTGTCTGGATCTATGTTTACCATAATTAGCAGGGAGACAATTAAATAATACCAGAATAAACTTTGAGGGAGCCGCAAATACCTGAATGGCTTTAATGGAGCAACTCCAACCTTCAACCGTTTAAGAACAGGTACGGCGATGATATGGCTAATGACAGCGAACATCATTCCTGTTGCCGCGAATATTGTAGGAGTTAAAATATGTATAAGATCTAATCCCTGTTTAAGCTGTTCAAATTGCTCCTCAACATTAGCATCTGGATTTAGTGATGAATACATCGATTTTGATTGCTCGATTGACTGCTCTAATAAAGAGATGGAGTCTTTAATCATATCAATTTGAAGAATAAGAATGGTTCCTATATAGATCACAACCAAGCCGATTGTATAAGCTAAGCTTCCTCCAATTAGAGCACCTATTGATTGCTTTCTTTTATAAAAGATACCCATTGTTAATCCACTTAATCCAAACATGAATGCTAACAGAATGTTTGTCATGGAACCAAATAGGATAGACAGCAGACTTCCAGCAAATAACATCATCAATGAAACACCTAAACCATGTCTTATCGTAAAGATAATAAATGGCAAAGGAAGGACAAACAGCAGGACAGTACCTATAAATGGTGCATAAAGCGAAAAGAGCATTAAAACCAGGAAAAGAGCCAATAAAATGGCGCCTTCTGTAATCACATGAATCCGCCTCATCATTTCACCTCTTCTTTAAGGGGATCAAGCTTTATTTTAGACTACCTTCCACTTGTAATCAAACATCTGGCACAACAAACAATAGCAACATACCTTCTTACATATTTACTCTTAAAATAGTGTTAGTATATCGTAAAAAGAGAAATATTATGTCTAATTATAAACCGTGGAATATGTATCTACAAATGTATAAAAAAGCACAGATCGGAAAAAGTCCAATCTGTGCTTTATACTTATTCACCAGAAACGTATGGTAATAAAGCCATTTGACGAGCTCTCTTAATAGCTACAGTCAATTTGCGTTGGTATTTTGCACTTGTACCTGTTACACGACGAGGTAAGATTTTACCACGCTCAGATACGAATTTTTTTAGTAAATCTACATCTTTGTAATCGATGTGTGTGATTCCGTTAGATGTGAAAAAGCACACTTTACGACGTTTTGCACGTCCACCTTTACGTCCGCCTGCCATTGTCTTTTTCCTCCCTTCTGACTATGATTAGAATATATGTTTAAACTTAAAACGGTAAGTCGTCATCAGATATATCAATAGGTTTTCCATCGTTTGCAAATGGATCGTCATCAAAGCTTGTACGCCCTTGATTACGTTGATTTTGATCTGAACCGAACGGATTTTGATTTCCAGAATTGCCAGGATACCCACCAAAATTATTATTATTATTGTTGTAGTTATTGTTGCCGCCTCCGCCGCTTGCACTTCTAGGCTCCAAGAATTGGACACTTTCTGCAACAACCTCTGTTACATAAACGCGTTTGCCTGTTTGATCTTCATAACTACGTGATTGCAGCCGGCCGTCAACACCTGCTAAACTACCTTTTTTAAGGAAGTTTGCAACATTTTCGGCTTGCTTGCGCCAAATCACACAGTTAAGAAAGTCAGCTTCTCTTTCACCTTGTTGGTTCGTAAACGTACGGTTTACCGCTAAAGTAAATGTCGCAACAGCTACTCCGCTTGGTGTGTAACGCAGATCTGGATCTTTTGTTAGTCTTCCGACTAGTACGACTCGATTCAACATCAGAACCATCCTTTTTTGAATATCTTTTCTATTATTTATAAATTAGTCTTCTTTTTTAACAACGATGTGACGAATGATATCTTCGTTAATTTTCGCTAAACGGTCAAATTCTTGAACCGCAGCAGCTTCAGAGTTAACTTGAAGAAGCATATAGTAGCCATCACGGAAATCATTGATTTCGTATGCTAGGCGACGTTTTCCCCACTCTTTTGCTTCAGCTACTTCCGCACCATTTTCAGATAAAACGTTGTTGAAACGCTCAACTAAAGCTTTCTTAGCTTCATCTTCAATATTTGGACGGATGATGTACATAACTTCATACTTTTTCATCATCTTACACCTCCTTCTGGACTAAACGGCCCAATTATGGGCAAGGAGCAATTAAAATAAATTACTCACAATTAGGTATTTTAACAAAAAAAGAACAAAAGCGCAAGCGCCTCGTTCAGCCTTGGGCAAATAATAGAAGGCGCTCTTTGCCTTCAATTCTAAATTGGCTTATGACCTCGAGGGGCTAGGCGCTGGAGCTGGAGCTGGACACCAAAACTAAGTAGAATGGTTTTATTCTCAAACATTACAAGCGTAAGCGCCTTATTTACCCGATCTTACACATTAAATCGGAAGTGAATAACATCTCCATCTTGGACAATATATTCTTTTCCTTCTAAACGGACTTTACCTGCCTCACGCGCAGCACCCATTGACTTTGCAGCTAACAGGTCATTATATGAAACTGTTTCAGCACGGATAAATCCTCTTTCAAAGTCTGTATGAATAATTCCTGCACATTGCGGGGCTTTCATGCCTTTTTTAAACGTCCAAGCACGAACCTCTTGTTCGCCTGCTGTAAAGTATGTTGCCAATCCAAGAAGATGGTAGGAAGCTTTAATTAGCTGGTCAAGCCCAGACTCTTCAATTCCAAGCTCTTCAAGGAACATTTCCTTTTCTTCCCCTTCAAGCTCAGCAATCTCAGATTCAATTTTTGCACAGACAACAATTACTTCTGCATTTTCACCAGCAGCAAACTCACGAACCTGTTTGACATATGGATTTTCTGAAGCATCCGCTACTTCATCCTCACTAACATTTGCTACATATAATACAGGTTTAATGGTTAATAAATGCAATTGCTTTACATATTTCAATTGCTCTTCGTTAAACTCTACAGAACGAGCAGGCTTTTCATTTTCAAACGCTTCTTTAAGCTTTACTAAAATCTCATGCTCAAAAACAGCTGTTTTTTCTTTTTGCTTTGCAAGTTTTGCTACGCGGTCAATTCTCTTATCAACCGTTTCTAAATCAGCTAAAATCAGCTCAAGATTAATCGTTTCGATATCAGAAATTGGATCAACCTTACCAGAAACATGGGTGATATTTTCATCGGCAAAACAACGTACAACATGACAAATTGCATCCACTTGGCGAATATGGGAAAGGAATTTATTCCCTAATCCTTCTCCTTTGCTGGCACCTTTAACAATCCCAGCAATATCAGTAAATTCAAACGCAGTAGGCACCGTCTTTTTAGGGTTTACAAGCTCTGTTAGCTTTTGCAGACGCTCATCAGGCACTTCTACAATCCCAACATTAGGATCTATTGTACAAAATGGATAGTTTGCTGATTCAGCACCAGCTTGTGTAATCGCGTTAAATAATGTTGATTTTCCAACATTAGGAAGACCTACAATACCAGCAGTTAATGCCATATTCCCACTCCTCTATTATGAAACAAAAAAATTTGTCCGAATTCTAATCAATCTTCAACAATTATAGATAGTAAATGGATAAAAAACAAGCAAATAAAGGGGACAGTCCCCCGTTTTGGGAACTGACCCTATTTAAACAGCATTCTTTATCCAATTGATTTTTTGATATTAACTAAACAATCATATAACACACTGCCTAAGCCATTATCTGAAAGACCGTCTGACGTAAGTAAATTGACAGAGCCGCCAAATTTATGCCATTGTCCTTCATCGACATTAATCGTTCGAGGATGAGCCTGCTTCATGATCTTGGCGATCCCTGATAGCCTTCCTCGATCATTATAGATGGTGACAGAATCACCATCTTCTATTTGCTTTTCACTAGCAATATCCTCTGAGATTTCAATTTTAACCATCTGTAATGCCTTAATTAAGATATAGTGCTGTGAATGGTTTGACCGTGAAGGGTGGATCGATAAAAGCTGATACGGGTACTTCCTAGCCAATGCAGAATTGGTTATACTTGACTCCTTTGGCGGGAGATAAACCGGTTTCCCTTCATAACCCTTTACTTCTGCAAGGGAAGAGGTGAATTCAAATTTTCCAGTAGGCGTTAAAAATTCTTTTGTTTCCCATGGAACGTGTTGAACAGGGAGCGGCAGCCGTTTTTCTTTTTTTAACCTTTCCAATGTGATGCCATGCTTGTTTAAATCGAAAAGTCCTATTTCTAAAAACTCTGTCCGCGACATATGAAACGCCTCTCCAAACCCTAAACGCTCCGCTAATTGTGTCCAAATCCACAAATCTGATTTGGCCTCTCCAGGCGGTTCCACAAGCTTCTCCCCATAATTGACAAAATGATGATACATAGAAGAATAATAGATATCTTCTTCCTCAAAAACAGTTGTTGTTGGCAATACATAATCAGCAAGTTCGGCTGTATCTGTTAAAAAATGATCGACAACTACAAGAGTCTCAACAGATTCAAATGCCTGTTTAACCTTAGTGGAATTAGGAACCTGGGCAAGCGGATTACCACATGTTACAAAGATCATTTTAATTTCTGGATTTTTGGCTGATAAAATTGCTTCTGCCTGGTTCATCATAGGAAATTGTCTTGAAGCTGCTTTTTTATGTGGCAATGTAAGCCCGTCCATTTGAAAGCTTCTGCCTACCTGCAGGTTGCCAAAATTAGCACCACCCCCAGGAATTCCAATATTCCCGCTAACTGCAACTAATGCATCAATTAATCTGATTGTATTGCCGCCATTTGCGTATCTTTGCATACCTAACCCTATATATGTCGAGGTCGGTCCATCCGCATATAAGGAGGCTAAATATTTTATATCATCAAAGGTCATCTCAGCCTGAGCTAAAATGTCATCCATCTTTATGCTATCTAATAATGCTAAAAGGTCATGATAGCCTATGGTATGGTGATCAATAAATGTTTGATCCTGCTTATTTTCTGCAATCAAATATTTCATAACACCGATTGCAGCTAATCCATCCATTCCAGGTTTGATGGATAGATAACGATCGGCGATTTTCGCCGTTGCATTAAAAATCGGGTCTATAACGGTAATGCTTGCTCCCCGCTTTTTCGCTTCCTGTAAATAGTGAAATAAATGCATATTCGTTCTTGCTACATTTCTACCCCAAATCACAACATGCTTGCTATGAAAAATGTCATCCGGAGCATGGCTAAATGAACTGCCGAAATCCCATGTTTGAGCTTCAATACCCGATCCCCAGCAGATGCTGCCGACTAACTCCGTTACACCGCCAAAGCAATGAAAGAAGCGCTTATCAAGGTTAATTAACAGCCCATTATTAGCATAATCATGGCTATGCAAAATCGCTGTTGGACCATGGATCTTTTTAATTTCTCTCATTTTTCCAGCAACTTCGTCCAACGCTTGTTCCCAAGAGATCTCAATAAATCTCCCATTCACCTTTTTTAATGGGGTTGTTAATCGTTCCGAGGAATTTGTCTTCGCCTCCAGCATTCTTCCTCTGCCGCAAATTTTCCCTTGGGTAATCGGATGCTCCTTATCTCCTTCAACCTTTGTTACTTTTCCATCCTCAACTGTTACTTCAAAGCCGCAGCTATCCCAGCAGTTTAACGGACAGGATGACTTAAATACTTGTTTCATTGCCTCTATCCCTTCACCCTACCCATTCGTTTCTTCGTGTTTGACAAGTACCTTTTTCATCTTTCGTGTGAACTCTTTTCGAGGAATGAGGACACTATGGCCGCAGCCTTCGCATTTAATGCGAATATCCATCCCTAACCGGATCACTTTCCAGCGATTTGTCCCACATGGGTGCTGCTTCTTCATTTCGACAATATCATTTAGTCCAAATTCCTTTTCCATCATATTTTCCCCTCCGCTCTTAACCAACTTGTTCTTTTTTGTTATACATAACCATTTTAGGATATGGAATTTCAATTCCGTGTTCATCTAAACGCAATTTAATATCTTTGCGCAGCATTCTCGCGATGGCAAAATGACGCATTGGCTCCACTTCACAGACAACGCGCATAATCACCTCTGAAGCTCCTAAAGTTTGGATACCAAGCAGTTCAGGCGGTTTCACAACCCCTTCATATTTCTCTGGAACTTCATCTAATAATTCCTGGATTACACGTTCAGCCATAGGTATGTCCGTTTCATATGCTATGCTGACATCAACAACAGCCATACTATTATGAATAGAAAAATTTGTAACCTCTACAATACTCCCATTTGGTAAAATATGGAGTTCTCCAGTCCAATTTTTAATTTTTGTTGTTCTTAGTCCAATTTCTTCTACAGTTCCCTCAAAGTTTGCAACACGAATATGGTCGCCAACAGAAAATTGATCCTCAAAAATAATAAAGAAACCTGTAATAATATCCTTTACAAGACTTTGTGCGCCAAAACCTACAGCAAGTCCAACAATACCTGCTCCAGCAAGCAAAGCCCCAACATTTATCGTTAATGTCTCCAGCACCATAATGATGGCAACGAAATAAACAACATATGTCAAAATGTTTTCCAATTGTTTTGTAAGTGTATTTTCTCTTCGTTCAGAAATACGGATTGGTGATTTCCCGCGGAATAAAAAGATCTTGCCAATGGCAAGTTTTCCGATTCGAATAAAAACAGATGAAATGACTAGAACCAAAACAATCTTTAATAACCCTTGTCCTATGTTCACCCATAGTTGTGCATCTGTAATGTATTGATAAAAGTCCTTCCACAAATCCTCAATGATATTCAACCTTATCACCCTTTTCACTAATCTATTTTTAAAATGGCTGCCATGCTGGAATAAACATTATTTTCATAGCTTATTATACTCTATCATAACACTCGTTTAAAAAAGGAACTTTCATAAAGCAGCACGAAAAATATTACCATTACATTCATGTACTTGCTTATTTTATACCAAAAAAAGACTGACTCAGGCAAAGATTATCCATCCAAAATTGATAATCTATGAGTCAGTCTTTCCTATTTTTTAAACTTCTTCACGTACGATAGCGGCCCATGATTGGATATAGTAAGATGGATACAAGGAGATAAAGATTAATTAACCCGTATAACGGGTATAAAATAGCAACAAGATTGGAAAATCCAAAGCTGGTAAATGGAATCATCAGCAAGACAAAGACAAAAGCCATTACCCAATATGGCAAATTAGAGATCTCCTTAAATCTCGAAGCAAGTCCAAAAATACCTGAAACTGCTGTTGTATAAATGGCAAGCCAAAGCATAATCGACATAAAGAGAAACACAGCAAATGGCGAACCATTTAAAATAGCAAATAAAGGAATTTCATATTCTGCTAAATAATCCGCCATTTGCACCAATGTTTCATTGTAAATAAATGAAATCACACCTAAGACAATACCGCTCCCGATACTCGCTATTTTCGCTTCCTTAAGGTCTTTCATTTCCTTGCCGATTGCAGATAATACGGCAATTAATGGCAATATGTTAAGTGAGGTAAACGTAAAGGCTGAAGGCCAATTATATTGTTTTGTTAAATCCAGCATCCAAGAATGGTGGTTTGAAAAATTGAATGTTAGTAATGCATAAATCAATCCCAGTACCAGCATTGGAATAATGAAAACATTGAGTCGAATAATCCCATTTATATTACTTAGGAAGAGAAGGACTAATAAGACTGAAAAAAACAGGATTCCCCCCCAATAGGGAACAAAAAAGGCTTCAAGTGTAGCACCGCCTCCAGCGATCATAACAATGGTCGTACTAAAAAGATACACCACAATCAAGACATCATAAACATAGGAAAGCTTTCTACCTACTAATCTTTCTAATACCGGAAAAAAGTGATTGGATCTCTCTTCATAACTTATTTTCATAATGACATACACAGCGATGATGAAAATAACAGTAAAAATACAAATGGCAAGTCCGCTTTCAAACCCAAAAAACTGCCATATTTCCCGGCCAGAGGCATACCCTGCGCCAATAATCGTTCCTAAAATTAAAAACATCCATTTAAACCCTGACTTCATTTTCTCTCACCTCTTAAGGCTGTCCAAATTGAAACGAAGATGTATAGAAATGAACATTCTTCCGTATACTGTTACTACTATGATGTGGGAGTGAATTCTATGAATCTAAAAACCGGACTTTTTCAATCTGAAAAAAAACAAGATCGAATTTATTATGAAGATCAGCACGCGATCGAACTCATATCAAATCATATTAATGAGCATTTGCCAAAGCTCACAATAAAGCCCATAGTGATCGTCTGTATTGGAACAGATCGGTCAACTGGAGATTGTTTAGGTCCGTTAATAGGCTATAACATTCAACAAGCATTATCACATTTCCATGTCTACGGTACCCTGAAGGATCCTGTACATGCTGTTAATTTAAAAGAAACATTGGAATTTATTAAAGATAAACATAAAAATCCATTTATCATTGCAATTGATGCATGTTTGGGTCGCTTAAGCAGTGTTGGCTTCGTTCAAGTTGCTGAAGGCTCAATTAAACCTGGTGCTGGAGTAAATAAAGATCTTCCAGCTGTTGGAAATATGCATATCACAGGCATTGTAAATGTCAGCGGATTTATGGAATTTTTCGTCTTACAAAACACACGATTACATCTTGTTATGAGCATGGCTAAGGTCATTTCTAAAGGCTTAATTGAAGCTGAAAAAAGATATGTAGAAAAACGGCGTACAATCCAGGACAGCCTGTTTACTGAACAAAATTCTATTATTAACTAATTCAAACCAACATAAAAAAAGCGCAAGGCGCCTGCCTATCGGCGACAAGCATAAGGCGAACAGGAATAGAAGGTGTACTTTACCTTCAATTCCTGTTTGACTTATGACCTCGAGCCGATGGCGCCTGGAGCTAGATTCAGAAACGCAAGCTATGTTAAGAAAATATATATTCTGATATTATAAAGAAAACTTTGCTGGCGCCAAGCCTTTGGCGCAGTGCGACTGCCTAGTTGCACTTATACTTAATTCTTAAAATTTGCCACTGCGTCGAATTTTCTCCTGCGCTGCAAATTTATGCTTTCTTAACGTATAAAAAAACACTGCATTTTATATACAGTGTAGATGTCAATAATAATATTGTAATAAAACTATTATCGTGACAATTAAAATACTCGGCAGAAGATTTGCAACTCTGATTTGTTTAATTCCAAGCATATTAATGCCAATTGCAAAGATAAGTACTCCTCCAGTTGCTGTTAGCTCAGCTATTAAAATATTTAAGAGTGAATCTGATAGAAACTGATGAATCACATTTGCAAATAATGAAATGCCACCCTGATAAATAAAGACTGGAATCGCTGAAAATAAGACTCCTATCCCAAGAGTGCTTGCTAATACAATACTTGTAAAGCTGTCGATCATTGATTTTGTTAAAAGCACGGCATGGTCCTGTCTAAGACCACTATCAAGTGCTCCAACTATTGCCATTGCTCCAACAACAAAAATTAAGGTTGCCGTTACAAACCCTTGAGCAATATTACCGCTTTCTGATTTCCCTAATTTACGTTCAAGGACATTTCCAACATGGTGCAAATGATCTTCTATTCGCAGCCATTCGCCGATTACTGTACCTACTACTAAACTAACAATGACTATAAAAAAATTATCACTTTTTAATGCCATATCAATTCCAAGAATAACAACCGAAAGGCCAATTGCTATCATGACCGTTTGTTTCATTTGCTCTGGTATTCTTCTAAGGAATAAACCAAGCATGGTTCCAGCGATTATGCCTATTGCGTTCATAATACTTCCAAATAAAACCAATTATTTTCCACCTTTCTGATGACTGCTATATATTTTGTGATTGTCTTTCTAAAATTGGCAGAAAAAGTATCATACTTTGCTTATTAAACATTTCTTGCATAAAAAATACTGACTCGACGAAGAGCCAGCAGTTTCTGAACTAGTTATTAAGCTTAGGATGATTGTTGTGATTGCAATAATTCTAAGATACGTTCTAAATCATCTTGAGAAAAGAACTCAATTTCTATTTTCCCTTTTTTCTTTTGCTTTTTAATTGTAACAGATGTCCCAAAATACTCCTGTAAGTACGTTTCACGCTCTCTAATAAAAACATCCTTTTCAGGCTTTTTCTTCTTAGTTTCACGTGGAACATTATTTAACTGTTGGACAAGCAATTCCACTTGACGAACATTTAACTGTTCTCGAATTATTTTTTCTACTAATAGATTCAGCTTTTCTTTATTCTTCAAACCAAGAAGTGTACGACCATGTCCCATTGACAGTTTTCCTTCTGAAATAAGCTGTTGAATCTTCTCAGGCAAGGATAGTAAGCGAATATGGTTGGCAATATGAGGTCTACTTTTCCCTAGACGTTTTGCGAGCACCTCTTGTGTAAGATTAAGCTTTTCCATTAACGCTTGGTAAGCCTGAGCTTCTTCAATTGGTGTTAAGTCTTCACGCTGCAAGTTCTCTAATAGAGCCAATTCCATCATTTGCTGTTCTGAAAAGTCTCTAATTACAGCTGGTATGACCGTCAGCTTAGCTTCTTTTGCTGCACGAAAGCGTCTTTCTCCAACGACAATTTCAAACCCTTTAATGCTCCTGCGAACAACAATCGGCTGTAAGATGCCATGCTGCAAAATTGATTCTTTTAACTCGTTGATTGCTTCCTGATCAAAAACCTTACGTGGTTGATAAGGATTTGGGCGAATTTCTTTTAACTTTAAATCTTGCACTGTTTCATCTTGTCCAGCCTCAATATGAGTAAATAAAGCATTTATCCCTTTACCTAAGCCTTTAGCCACTAACAACCACTTCCTTTGCCAAATCTAAGTAAACTTCTGCTCCTCTGGATCTTGGGTCATAAATGATAATTGGTTGACCATGACTTGGTGCTTCACTTAAACGAATATTTCTAGGAATAATCGTCTTGTAAACCTTATCTTGGAAATACTTTTTCACTTCTTCGATGACCTGAATACCTAAATTCGTTCTTGCGTCAAGCATGGTTAATAGAACACCTTCAATCATTAACTCTGTATTTAAATGCTTCTGGACGAGTCGAACAGTATTCAATAACTGGCTTAATCCTTCTAATGCGTAATATTCACATTGAACCGGTATTAAAACGGCATCTGATGCGGTCAGTGCATTAATTGTTAGCAATCCTAATGAAGGTGGGCAATCAATGATCATATAATCATAATGGTGTTTAACTGATTCAATTGCCCTCTTTAATCTCACTTCTCGGGAAATAGTTGGCACAAGCTCTATTTCTGCTCCTGCTAATTGTATAGTAGCTGGAATAATATCTAAGTTTTCTACTGCTGTTTGTTTAATAACATCTTTTACATCTACGTCATCTACTAAAATATCATAAATGCAATGTTCAACATCGGCTTTTTCAATCCCTATACCGCTTGTTGCATTACCTTGTGGGTCAACATCGACGAGAAGCACTCGTTTACCGATGTATGCTAAGCAAGCACCTAAATTTACAGAAGTCGTTGTCTTTCCGACTCCCCCTTTTTGGTTTGCAATGGCAATAATTTTTCCCACGATGTCACCTGCTTTCATCACGAATAAACAATAGAATAGCTTTTAGTTACCATTTTATTATTTTATCATGAAATTTATCGAAAGGTCTGTCTTTTTTTGGATTTCTTCGATAATAGTATTTTCTACATAGAGAAAATCACGTTTTCAACACTACTTTTTGATGATTTTCCTTATTAAAAAGATTGTTTCCTACACGAGAAAAAAGGGCTGGTCAGGCAACCAGTCCTCGTGTGTTATATTGAAATTTTTCGTTTCTATTTATCTATAAAAATAACAAAAGGTTATTTAGGAATTTTTATCGTAAACTGAATATACTCATCAAACTCTTCTTCTTCCGTATTCAGCTTTACACCACTATCAGCTACCATTGTTAGCGACTGGCGTATTGTATTCATGGCAATTCTAGTATCTCTACTAAATGCTTTTCGTTTCGGTTTTGGTTTTACATTCTTTTTTTCTAGTAGCCTAACTACTCGATCTTCTGTTTGTTTTACATTTAGCTGCTTATCGATGATTTCCGTTAATAGCTTCGTTTGCGCTTCCGGATCTTTTAAAGGAATAAGCGCTCGTGCATGCCGCTCAGTGATAAGCTTTTGTAAAAGGGCATCCTGTACATCCTGCGGTAGCTTTAACAAGCGAAGCTTATTCGCAATTGTCGATTGGCCTTTTCCAAGACGTTGCGCTAATGCCTCTTGGGTAAGATTATGCAATTCAAGCAGCTTTGCATAAGCAACTGCTTCCTCAATTGAAGATAATTCTTCCCTTTGCAGGTTTTCAATTAAGGCTACGCTTGCTGTTTCGGTATCATTAAAATCTTTTACAATTGCGGGAATCTCTTCCCAACCAAGGGTTTGCACAGCACGCCAGCGTCTCTCACCAGCAATAATTTCATATTTCCCATCTATTTCACGAACAACGATTGGCTGTATAATTCCATGTGTACGAATGGTTAACGCTAATTCTTCAATCTTTTCATCTGAAAAAACGGTACGTGGCTGGAAGCGATTAGGAACAATATCCTGAATAAGGATTTTCTTAACCTCTTCCTTGTGTTGTTCTTCCTCTGTTGCTTCTTGTTCTTGTTCTTGTTCTATTTCATCAACGACGACTTGTTCTGCCTCTTTTTCTCCCAAACCGAAAAAACGAGAAAATGGATGCTTCATGAACCTACACCACCTTTAAAAACTACCATTTTTAATATTCTCTTTTTCTTTAATTATTTCCTGCAAAATATTTAAAAGTTCCAGTAAGTGTTTCAAATGAAACACTTACTCAATTGGAAGCTTATTTGGCGTTCCAGGTTTTCTAGGATATTTTTTAGGTGTTTCTTTTATTTTTTCAATCAATAAGATTGTTCTCTCACTTTTTTCTAAAGGGAGATCAAATGAGTGAATGTCTTTTACCTTACCGCCTAGTACATTTAGTGCTTTTTTACCAGCATCAAGTTCTTCTTTTGCGGCTGCCGCCTTCATTGCAATAAAGTTACCGTTCTTTTTTACTAAGGGCAGACATAGTTCACTTAGAACCGAAAGTCTTGCAACAGCCCTGGCTGTCACAACGTCAAACGATTCTCTTTTGCTTTTATCTTGACCAAATGTTTCCGCACGATCATGGAACAATTGAACATTTTTTAAGCCCAATTCATTTGTCAGGTGTGTTAAGAAATTAATTCTTTTTTGCAAGGAATCCACAATCGAAACTTGAAGATCAGGAAAACAAATCTTAATCGGTAAACTCGGAAAGCCCGCACCTGCACCAACGTCACAAATAGAAAGCGGCTTTGAGAAATCAAAGTAAAATGCAGCCGATATTGAATCATAAAAATGCTTTAAATAGACCTCTTTTTTGTCTGTGATTGATGTCAAGTTCATCTTCTCGTTCCACTCAACCAATAAGTTGAAGTATAACTCAAATTGTTCTAATTGCTGCGGAGAAAGGACAATTCCCTTCTCCGCTAGACTTGACTGAAATAATTCTGTATCCATACCCAAACCCTTTCTGTTTATCCCATAAGTCTCGCTTTATCCCATCTTAACGGTCAGTAATTCCCACTACCGTACTTTGCATGTAATTTAGATAGCTAGGGAAACTGTCCGTAAAGATCCGATAAGTCTCGCTAACCATCAGTTGGAAAAACCTCCAACTGATGGTAGTCTCGCTTTATCCCATCTTAACGGTCAGTAATTCCCACTACCGTACTTTGCATGTAATTTAGATAGCTAGGGAAACTGTCCGTAAAGATCCGATAAGTCTCGCTAACCATCAGTTGGAAAAACCTCCAACTGATGGTAGTCTCGCTTTATTGATTTGAAACTCTTGCAATACGGCCTTGTTCAAGGTATATCAATAGAATGGAAATATCTGCTGGATTTACTCCTGATATACGTGATGCCTGAGCAACGGATAATGGTCGAACTTGTTTTAGCTTTTGACGAGCTTCGGTTGCTAAGCCATTAATGGCATCATAATCAATATTTTCAGGGATTTTTTTGTTTTCCATCTTTTTCAGTCTTTCTACCTGCTGCAACGATTTCTCAATATAGCCTTCATATTTTATTTGAATTTCAACCTGTTCTTCTACTTCTGGATCCAGATCTATTTCAGACGGAACAAGTTGCTTAATATGGTCATACGTCATTTCTGGACGTTTTAATAAATCCGAAGCTCTAATGCCATCTTTCAGTTCGCTTCCTCCAACAGAAAGAATTAGTTTCTGTGTTTTTTCGTTAGGTTTAATAATAGTGGAAACTAAGCGTTTCTTTTCTTCTTCGATGGCTTGCTTTTTATTTAAGAATCTTTCAAAGCGTTCATCGGAAATCAGTCCAAGCTTTTTCCCGATTTCTGTCAAGCGCAAATCAGCATTATCATGACGAAGCAGCAAGCGGTATTCTGCTCTTGAAGTAAGTAAACGATATGGCTCATTTGTTCCTTTAGTGACTAAATCGTCAATAAGGACACCAATATAAGCTTCAGATCTGCTTAAAATGACTTCTTCTCTACCTAACGCTTTTTGGGCAGCATTAATTCCTGCCATAATCCCTTGTCCAGCGGCTTCTTCATAGCCTGAGGTACCATTTATTTGTCCGGCAGTAAATAATGAAGAAATCTTTTTCGTTTCTAATGTCGGCCAAAGCTGAGTTGGAACAATCGCATCGTATTCGATTGCATAGCCTGCACGCATCATTTGTACCTTTTCAAGGCCAGGGATTGTTTTTAACATTTGCTGCTGAACGTCCTCTGGCAGGCTTGTTGATAGTCCTTGTACATATACCTCTTGCGTATTTCGCCCTTCCGGTTCTAGGAAAATCTGATGGCGAGGTTTGTCATTAAAACGAACCACCTTGTCTTCAATTGAAGGACAATAGCGAGGACCAGTTCCTTTGATCATTCCTGAATACATAGGTGAACGATGTAGGTTATTATCGATGATTTTATGTGTCTCTTCACTTGTATAGGTTAACCAGCATGGAAGCTGATCTGTAATGTATTTTGTTGTTTCATATGAAAAGGCACGCGGAACTTCATCACCTGGCTGGATTTCCGTTTTGCTGTAATCAATAGAATGACTGTTTACACGTGGCGGTGTTCCTGTTTTAAAGCGTACCAAATCAAAGCCCAGCTCCTGTAAGTGCTCTGAAAGCTTAATCGATGGCTGCTGATTATTCGGGCCGCTAGAGTATTTTAATTCCCCTAAAATGATTTCTCCTCTTAGGAACGTACCTGTTGTTAAAACAACAGACTTTGCCGAATACTCTGCACCTGTTTGGGTGACAATTCCCTTACAAACACCATCTTCAACGATTAAACGGTCAACCATACCTTGAAGCAAAGTAATATTCTTTTCATTTTCCAATGTTTTTTTCATTTCATGCTGATAAGCAAATTTATCTGCTTGTGCACGTAGCGCTCTAACAGCAGGACCTTTACCTGTGTTCAACATTCTCATTTGTATATGTGTTTTATCAATATTTCTACCCATTTCTCCGCCTAAAGCATCGATTTCCCGAACTACAATGCCTTTTGCAGGTCCGCCAACAGATGGGTTACATGGCATAAATGCAACCATGTCTAAGTTAATTGTGATAACAAGCGTTTTGGCACCGATTCTTGCTGAAGCAAGTGCAGCTTCAACACCTGCATGACCGGCACCAACGACAATCACATCAAAATCTCCGGCATGATAGGACATAGAATATCCTCCTTATTTAAAATCTAAATTTATTTCCGCTTTTCTATTTTCCTAAACAAAATTGAGAAAAGAGTTGATCAATTAAACTTTCGTGGACTGCATCACCAATAATTTCGCCGAGCTGCTCCCAGCACCGTGTTAAGTCGATCTGTATCATGTCAATCGGTATCCCTTCCTCAATCCCATTTAATGCCTCATTTATTGATGTTTGTGCGGCAGTTAATAAGGCAATATGGCGGGAATTTGAAACATAGGTCAAATCCTGGCTCTGTACATTTCCTTGAAAGAATAAAGCACCGATGGCTTCTTCTAATTCATCTATCCCCTTTTCCTCTAATAAAGAGGTCGTAACAACAGGGCGCCCAGCTGCCAGTTCCTTTACTTTTTGAAGGTCAATCCGTTGTTCTAAATCTGTTTTATTTACAATTACGATTACATCCATCCCTTTAACGGCTTCAAAAAGCTGGATATCTTCATGTGACAGTTCTTCATGATAATTTAAGACAAGCAGAATGAGATCTGCCTCTTTTAAGACCTTTCTCGATTTCTCTACACCAATCCGTTCAACAATATCTTCCGTTTCGCGAATTCCTGCTGTATCCACTAAGCGAAGTGGAACACCTCTTACATTTACATATTCTTCGATGACATCTCTCGTCGTTCCGGGGATATCGGTGACAATTGCTTTATTTTCATGAACAAGACTATTTAGCAAAGATGACTTTCCAACATTCGGTCTTCCAATTATAACTGTTGATAAGCCCTCTCTTAATATTTTCCCTTGGCTGGATGTTTGCAAAAGCTTGCTAATTTCATTTTTGACATATGTCGCTTTTTCAACCAGCATGTTATGAGTCATTTCTTCTACATCATCATACTCAGGATAATCAATATTTACCTCAACATGTGCCAACGTTTCTAAAATCTCTTGTCTTAGCTTTTGAATCAGCCTTGATAATCTTCCTTCCATTTGACCTAAGGCTACATTCATTGCCCTGTCTGTTTTCGCTCGAATTAAATCCATTACTGCTTCAGCCTGAGATAAATCAATTCGGCCATTTAGGAAGGCACGTTTTGTAAATTCACCTGGTTCTGCTATTCGTGCACCATGTTGAACGACCAATTGCAGTACCCGATTAACTGTCACTAATCCGCCATGACAATTTATTTCAACAACATCTTCCCTTGTAAATGTTTTTGGACCCTTCATTATGGAAACCATAACCTCTTCAACAACATTGCCAGTTGCCGGGTCAATTAAATGCCCGTAATGGATCGTATGGGAGTCTACCTCTTTTAGCCTTTTATTTGTCGGGGATTTGAATAGTTTGTCAGCAATAGCGATTGCTTCCTCACCGCTCAATCTCACAATGGCAATAGCCCCTTCTCCTAAAGGCGTTGATATCGCAGCGATTGTATCTAACTCCATTTCTACGATCACCTCTCTTTAGTTTCTTTCATCTATATCATGACATCCTTTTATATGCATTGACCAAAATTTAAAGATAGCATATTTCACATTTATACAAAAGCTAAATACTTCTTTATTTTATCCACAGTTATCCCTTTTCTAACTATTCCTCTACTTATTTTAACTTATCCACATGTTAATAACAATATTTGCTCTTCACCACAGAATACTTTATCCATTATCAACAGAATCTTTCTTTTCTCTTAATCGTCAAAATTCGACTTTTCTAATTCTATATTTGTATAGAAAATTTGATATTCTTAATCTTAAACTTTTAGCAAAACAAAAACCGGCTCTATTTTGAGCCGGCTTTTGCTTTTAGTGAAATAACCAAATGACGATTGGGTTCTTCACCAACAGAATATGTTTTTATTTCATGAAATTCAGATAAAGCAGCATGAATAATTTTTCGTTCATATGAAGGCATCGGTTCTAATGAAACAGTTTTTGATGTTCGAATAACCTGCTGCGCTAAACGGGACGCCAATTGAATTAACGTCTCTTTTCTGCGTTCTCGATAATTCTCAGCGTCAATAATAATCTGAATATAGTAGGT
Organism: uncultured Metabacillus sp.; assembly: GCF_947503125.1. Classification (GTDB taxonomy): domain Bacteria; phylum Bacillota; class Bacilli; order Bacillales; family Bacillaceae; genus Metabacillus. The sequence goes on along the minus strand of NZ_CANNCR010000006.1, from coordinate 14,579 downwards.
TGAATATCGATTCGCTACTAATTGTGTTAAATACTGGAGAGAATTCAACGTTTGTCCCCGTTTACCAATTAAAAGAGCCATCTTATCTCCGGTAAGCTGAAAATTAACTACCTTGCCAGACTGTTTTATTTCAATCTCGGCATCTATTCCCATTTTCTTTATCACGTTTGAAAGAAACGCATGTGCTTCTTTTACCGGGTCTTGTATCAATTTTACTCTGACATTTGCGGGCTTTTTCCCGAAGATTCCGAAGATACCTTTTTTACCTTCATCTAAAATCGTAATCTCGACTTCATCTCTAGTTGCTTTTAATTGGCTTAATGCTTCTTCCACTGCTTCATTGACGGTCTGTCCATTAGCAGTTATCTCTTTCACTTTTTAGTTCCTCCATCTTTGCTTGCCTTAAGTTCAGGTCCTTTTACAAAATACGTTTGTACAATCATAAATAAGTTACCTACTACCCAGTACAAGGAAAGTGCTGCAGGGAAGCTGATGGCAAAGATCACAATCATAATCGGCATCAGCCATAACATCATCGCCATTTGCGGATTTTGATTTGCTGTTCCAGCCATCATCATTTTCTGCTGAACAAATGTTGTTACCCCGGCAATTAGCGGCAGAATAAAGTACGGATCCTTTTCCCCAAGATCAAACCATAGGAATGTATGTTCTGCAATTGCTTCTGTTCTCATAATCGCATGATAGAAACCAATTAAGATTGGCATTTGAATGATTAATGGGAAACAGCCGGCAAGTGGATTTACACCATGCTTTTGAAATAACGCCATCGTTTCCTGCTGAAGCTTTTGTTGTGTTTGTTGATCTTTTGAGCTATATTTTTCTCTTAATTTCTGCATTTCTGGTTGTATGGCTTGCATTGCCTTCGAGCTTTTCATCTGTTTCATCATTAATGGTAATATAGCTAAGCGAATGATAATGGTAACTAAAACAATTGATATTCCATAATTATCGCCACTTAATTCTGCAAAATATGTAATAAGTTGTGATAAGGGATACACAATATACGAATTCCAAAATCCTTCACTTTCAGATGTAATTGGTTGATTTACCTCCGTACATCCAGTTAAAAGGGTTAATACACTTAAAAAGCCAGTTATTAAAAGTATGCGCCTCTTCAAACCTTATTTCCTCCTAATCAAAAAATAGATACCTATCCGTACGTTAATGAAATGAAAAAGTTTCACATCATTCATATCTTATCATTTTTATCATGATTTTTCCTTTTTAAAAAGTAAAGAAAAATAATTTTTCCATCTATTTAGCTAACAAGCTAGGGCGCCAAAGAGCACTGCCGCTTTCTTCTTTTCCGACAATCATTTAGACTGATAGATTTTTGCCTTGCGAAACAAGTGGTTTAAACTGCTTTTTACCTCATGATACCCCATGTCAGCTGCTGGCTTTCTGGCAATGACAATGTATTCCTTACCATTTGCTATTTTATGCTTATCTTCTAAAAAAACTTGTCGAATTAAGCGCTTTATTCTATTTCTTGTCACTGCATTGCCAATTTTCTTACTCACAGATAACCCAATTCGAAACTCTTTTTCTTCAGGATTTTGCATTATGTAAATAACAAATTGTCGATTTGCAATCGATTTTCCATGTTTAAAAACAGCTTGAAAATCTTCATTTTTTTTTATTCGATATTTTCTTCTCATTTTGTTTCACTCCGGTATGTTCTGCTTGCAATCCTCTTAAGGCAGAATTCTCACCATCATTATAGCTGAAATAGAAACGATTTAAACAAACCAATCTTTTGCCAGGCGAAAAAATCGTTTCTTCTTCCTCTTTACACAACGATCCATTTCCATTATAAAGATCCGTAATGATTGATACTCATCTTACTTGCAAAAAAAGACCACTGATTCTTCAGTGGCCTATGCTGATAATACTTTTCTTCCTCTGCGACGACGGCGAGCAAGAACTTTACGTCCATTAGCTGTGCTCATGCGGCTACGGAAACCATGAACTTTACTACGTTTACGTTTATTTGGTTGATAAGTACGTTTCATATATGACACCTCCCTGAGGAATAACAGTTAAAGACAGTCTTATTAATTATAGTGACCGATCCTATAAATTGTCAACCTTCCCTCAAATATTTCATCAGGAAATATCTTCTTCGACACGCTCACCTCTTGTGGATAATAATCCGACATAATTCTTCACTATCCACATCAGTTATCGACAAGTTTTTCACAACTTGCACCCATGTGGACAAATTCCCTCAACAATCGGATAGTTATGTGGATAAGTTTGTAAAAACCATTGCATCTCTAGTTTTATTCTGATATTATATTTGTGTTTTCACTCTTAATATAGAATGCTATATTTATCTTTATCCACAGTCTGTGGATAAAATGTGGAAAAATTTAAACACCTTGTGTAAAATGTTGTCCACAAATTTGTCGTTTTGTCGAAAAGTCGTTTTTCTACTATATTATATATTTATTCACATTTTCCTTATTTGTATGTTTATACATGACTATTCGCATATTGTACAAAGGTTGTACAAAGATGATACTTGGGTAAAGGAGGGACAAACCACTTTGGAGAATATATCCGAACTTTGGAGTAAAGCTTTAGGTGAGATCGAAAAGAAGATAAGTAAGCCTAGCTTTGAAACATGGCTAAAATCGACGAAGGCCCATGAGATTCAGGGTGATACGCTAACCATAACCGCTCCGAATGAGTTTGCGAGAGATTGGCTGGAATCTAGGTACTTACATTTAATTGCCGATACAATCTACCAATTAACAGGTGAAGAATTTGCTATTAAATTTATTATTCCTCAAAACCAAATGGATGATGAATTTTTACCTAATTCACCTATAAAACAAGTAAATAAAGCGGAAGCAGAACATACTGAGCTGCCTCAAAATATGCTGAATCCGAAATATACTTTTGATACGTTTGTTATTGGATCTGGTAACCGATTTGCACATGCCGCATCATTAGCAGTTGCTGAAGCACCCGCCAAAGCCTATAATCCTTTATTTATCTATGGAGGCGTAGGATTAGGTAAAACTCACTTGATGCATGCCATCGGACATTATGTTATTGATCACAAACCTTCAGCAAAGGTCGTTTATTTGTCCTCTGAAAAATTTACTAATGAATTTATCAATTCAATCCGTGACAACAAAGCTGTTGATTTTAGAAATAAATACAGAAGTGTTGATGTTTTATTAATTGATGATATTCAATTCCTTGCTGGAAAAGAACAAACCCAAGAGGAATTTTTCCATACATTTAACACATTGCATGAAGAAAGCAAGCAAATTGTTATCTCAAGTGACCGTCCGCCTAAGGAGATCCCAACTCTTGAGGACAGGCTGCGTTCGCGTTTTGAATGGGGCTTAATCACAGATATTACCCCGCCGGATCTGGAAACAAGAATAGCTATTTTACGAAAAAAGGCAAAAGCAGAAGGCCTCGATATTCCGAATGAGGTCATGCTTTATATTGCCAACCAAATTGACTCAAACATTCGCGAATTAGAAGGGGCACTGATTCGAGTTGTTGCCTATTCATCCCTTATAAATAAAGATATCAATGCTGATTTAGCAGCAGAAGCATTAAAAGATATCATTCCAAATTCCAAGCCGAAAATCATTTCGATCAGTGATATTCAACGTATAGTAGGTCAAGAATTCCAGGTTAAATTAGAGGATTTTAAAGCAAAAAAACGAACGAAATCTGTCGCATTTCCACGACAAATTGCGATGTATTTATCAAGGGAATTAACAGATTCTTCTCTTCCTAAAATAGGTGAAGAATTCGGAGGGCGTGACCATACAACCGTCATCCATGCTCACGAAAAAATTTCAAAAATGCTCCAAAATGACGAGCAGCTCCAAAAACAATTGAAGGAAATTACGGGGCTTCTTAAGGGCTTATAAAAAAAGCGCAAGGCGCCTGCCTATCGGCGACAAGCATAAGGCGAACAGGAATAGAAGGTGTACTTTACCTTCAATTCCTGTTTGACTTATGACCTCGAGCCGATGGCGCCTGGAGCTAGATTCAGAAACGCAAGCTATGTTAAGAAAATATATAAATTCTGATATTATAAGAAAAGCGCAAGCGCCTTTTACTTCCTGGCATTAAAAGCTAAGTAAAAAAGTGATTATTCTTGATTAAAAAGAAAAAATCAATCTGAACATTGTGAATAACTAATACGGATATATACACAGTCTTTCCACATGTGGATAGGCTGTGTTTCCTTTCGTTCACCTTAGTTATCCACATTTCCACAGTCCCTACTAGTACTTCTACTATATTTTTAAATAATAAATATATACCTAAATTCTAAATTTCGCCCAAAAAAGGAGGAGTTATTTCATGAAATTCATTATCCAACGAGACCATTTGGTGCAAAGTGTTCAGGATGTCATGAAGGCTGTATCTTCAAGAACAACCATACCCATTTTGACAGGTATAAAAATTGTCGCAAATTCTGAAGGAGTCACTTTAACAGGAAGCGACTCTGACATCTCAATAGAATCATTTATTCCTGTTGAGGAAAATGGACAGGAAATTGTCGAAATTATTCAAAGCGGAAGCATTGTTTTACAAGCCAGATTTTTTAGTGAAATTGTTAAAAAACTACCAATGGATATTGTCGAAATTGAAGTAGGAAATCACCATTCAACAGTTATTCGTTCAGGAAAAGCAGAATTTAGTTTAAATGGTTTAGATGCCGAAGAATATCCTCAGTTACCACAGGTTGAAGAAGAAAATATCTTCAAAATTCCTACTGATTTGTTAAAAGCAATGATCCGTCAAACCGTATTTGCTGTTTCTACATCTGAAACCAGACCTATTTTGACAGGGGTAAACTGGAAGCTGGAAAATGGAGAACTTATCTGTATTGCAACAGATAGTCATCGTCTTGCTTTAAGAAAAGCAGCAATCGCTAATGAAAACCAAAGCTCCTACAATGTTGTTATTCCTGGTAAAAGCTTAAGTGAGCTTAGTAAAATTTTAGATGATACAAGTGACTTAATCGAAATTGTTATTACAGAAAACCAAGTTTTATTTAAAGCAAAAAACCTATTATTTTTCTCTAGATTGCTAGATGGAAACTACCCAGACACATCACGCTTAATTCCTTCTGATAGCAAAACAAACATGACAATTCACTCAAAGGAATTTTTACAAGCTATCGATCGTGCATCATTACTTGCAAAGGAAGCGAGAAATAATGTTGTTAAGCTTTCAACACTGACAGATGGAATGATTGAAATCTCTTCAAATTCACCAGAGATCGGTAAAGTAAGTGAAGAAATTCAGACATCCGAGATTCAAGGTGAAGAATTAAAAATTTCATTTAGTGCGAAATATGTCATGGATGCCTTAAAAGCACTTGAAGGCACAGAAATAAATGTTAATTTTACTGGTGCAATGAGACCATTTGTTATAAAAACAACAGATGATGACTCAATGCTGCAATTAATTCTACCGGTAAGAACTTATTAAGAGAAAATTTCACGAAAAAAAGGGGACTGGCTCAAGTGTCAGCCTCTTTTCTATTTTTTGAAAATGGAGAGGTATAGGTATTTAGAACCAACCTCTTTATTTAATCCTTTGATTTGTTTATCTGGAATGGACACGAGGAACGAAAGTACTAGTGAGGTTGTATTTTTCTTTATATATTTAGTAAAATATAAAGTTAGAGACTCCTGAAGGATGGTGGTTCACATGGCAAAACAAGTAAATATTGAAACAGAGTTTATTACACTAGGACAATTTTTAAAACTGGCTGATGTCATTCAATCGGGCGGGATGGCAAAATGGTTTTTAGGGGAATATGAAATATTTGTAAATAATGAACCGGAAAATCGCCGAGGAAAAAAATTAAGAGATGGCGATGTAGTTTATATTCCTAATTTTGGCACATATATTGTAAAAAATTAAGTTGGTGTACAAAATTTGTATATAAAAGAGTTAAAACTAAAAAATTACCGAAATTACGAAGATTTACTAATCCAGTTTGAAAATAGAGTCAATGTGATCCTTGGAGAAAATGCTCAAGGGAAAACAAATGTAATGGAATCTATTTTTGTTCTTGCCATGGCGAAATCACATCGAACGTCAAATGATAAAGAATTAATTCGTTGGGATAAAGAGTATGCTAAAATAGAAGGTAGCGTAGAAAAATATAATCGTTCAACAGAACTTCAGTTAATCATTTCAAAAAAAGGGAAAAAGGCTAAATTAAATCATCTTGAGCAAGAAAAATTGAGCCAATATGTCGGGGCAATGAATGTCATAATGTTTGCACCGGAAGATTTAAATTTAGTGAAAGGCAGCCCTGCTGTGAGAAGAAGATTTATAGATATGGAAATTGGTCAAGTGTCAGCCGTCTATCTTCATGATTTGAGCCGTTATCAGAAAATCATGCAACAAAGAAATCATTATTTAAAGCTGCTGCAAATAAAAAAACAAACAGATCAAACCATGCTGGATGTGTTAACTGCTCAATTATGTGAAGCAGCTGCGAAGATTATTCATAAGCGATTGCAATTTATCAATGAGTTGCAAAAATGGGCACAGCCGATTCATTCGGGAATTAGCAGAGGGTTAGAAACGTTAGATATTAAATATAAACCGTCTGTAGAGGTATCAGAAGACAATGAATTGACGAAAATGATAGATGCGTATGAACAAAAATTTGCTAAAATAAGAGAGAAAGAAATTGAACGAGGGACAACACTTGCCGGACCTCATCGCGATGATATGATTTTTAATGTGAATGGACATGATGTTCAAACGTACGGATCTCAAGGTCAACAACGAACAACTGCTCTATCCTTAAAACTTGCAGAAATAGATTTGATTCATAATGAGATTGGAGAATATCCAATCCTTTTACTTGATGACGTATTGTCTGAGCTTGATGATTATAGGCAATCCCATTTATTAAATACGATTCAAGGAAAGGTGCAAACTTTTGTAACAACGACCAGTGTTGAAGGCATTGACCACCAAACATTAAAAGAAGCAGCTACTTTCCATGTACATGCAGGAAAGCTTTCAGACGATTAACGAGGTGATTACCATGTATATTCATCTAGGTGACAATTTTGTTGTCCCTTCCAAAGAAGTTGTTATGATATTAGATCGTCAATCATCAAAGGCTTCTACGATCGTTGCTGAATTTTTGGAAAAACAAAAAGATAAAATGGTTCAGCTTGCAAATGGTGAAGCAAAATCAATTATTATAACGCTGGATAATATTTATTTTTCCCCGTTGTCGTCAAGCACATTAAAAAAACGAGCGCAAATCGCTTTTGACATAGATCATTAATAGAGATATTCATTCAAAGAATGCTTTAGGAAAAGTGTAGGTGAATCAGTGTGACGATGGAAGAAAATAAAGTTCAACAACAATCATACGACGCAGATCAGATTCAGGTTTTAGAAGGCTTAGAAGCGGTACGAAAACGCCCTGGTATGTATATTGGTTCCACAAGCGGAAAGGGACTGCATCACCTTGTATGGGAAATTGTTGATAATAGTATAGATGAGGCATTAGCCGGATTTTGCGATGAGATCAATGTAACCATTGAGGAAGATAATAGTATTACTGTGAAGGATAATGGGCGTGGTATTCCAGTTGGAATCCATGAAAAAATGGGGCGTCCAGCCGTAGAGGTCATTATGACCGTTCTACATGCAGGGGGGAAATTTGGCGGCGGAGGCTATAAAGTTTCCGGCGGACTCCATGGTGTAGGGGCTTCAGTAGTTAATGCTCTTTCAACAGAACTAACCGTCACTGTACATCGTGAAGGGAAAATACATTTCCAAAAATTCCAAAAAGGTGTTCCGGTTGCGGATTTAGAGGTAATAGGCGAAACAGATGTGACAGGAACGACAACACATTTTAAACCTGATCCGGAAATCTTCACAGAAACAACGGTTTATGATTATGAAATTCTTGCTAATCGTATACGGGAATTAGCGTTCCTTAATCGCGGGTTGAAAATTACCATTGAGGATAAGCGTGAAAATAAACGAAGCAATGAATACCACTACGAGGGTGGAATTAAATCATATGTTGAGCATTTAAACCGTACTCGTGAAGTAATCCATGATGAGCCTGTATATATTGAGGGCGAAAAAGACGGGATCACAACCGAAATTGCCATTCAGTATAATGACAGCTATACAAGTAATATCTATTCTTTTGCGAATAATATTCATACCTATGAAGGTGGTACACATGAGGCAGGCTTCAAAACAGCCTTAACCCGTGTCATTAATGATTATGCAAGGAAAAACAAAATCTTTAAAGAGAATGATGATAATCTTTCAGGTGAAGATGTTCGTGAAGGGATTACTGCAATCATCTCTATAAAACATCCTGATCCACAGTTCGAAGGACAAACAAAAACGAAGCTGGGAAATTCAGAGGTGCGAACAGTAACAGATTCTATTTTTTCAGAAGCATTTGATAAGTTTTTACTGGAAAATCCTTCTGTAGCAAGGAAAATCGTTGATAAAGGATTAATGGCAGCTAGAGCACGACTTGCAGCCAAAAAGGCTCGTGAATTAACAAGAAGAAAAAGCGCCCTTGAAATTTCAAACCTTCCAGGGAAACTAGCGGATTGCTCTTCAAAGGACCCATCCATTAGCGAGCTTTATATCGTTGAGGGTGACTCTGCAGGAGGATCTGCAAAACAAGGAAGAGACCGCCATTTCCAAGCAATTCTGCCTTTGAGAGGGAAAATTCTCAATGTCGAAAAGGCCAGATTGGATAAGATTTTGTCAAATAATGAAATCAGAGCCATAATTACAGCCTTAGGAACAGGAATTGGAGAGGATTTTGATACGTCCAAGGCACGTTACCATAAGGTTGTGATTATGACGGATGCAGATGTGGATGGAGCCCATATTCGTACGCTTCTATTAACCTTCTTCTACCGTTATATGAGGGGAATCATTGAAAAAGGGTTTGTTTACATTGCACAGCCGCCGTTATATAAAATTCAACAGGGAAAACGAATTGAATATGCTTATAACGATAGCCAGCTTGATAAAATTCTTGCGGAACTGCCGCAGCAGCCTAAGCCTGGGATTCAAAGATACAAAGGTTTAGGGGAAATGAATCCTGATCAATTATGGGAAACAACAATGGCACCAGAAACACGTACACTGCTACAGGTAACGCTTGAGGATGCAATTGATGCGGATGAAACATTCGATACGTTAATGGGTGATAAAGTAGAGCCGCGCCGAAATTTCATTGAAGAAAATGCACAATATGTTAAGAATTTAGATATTTAAATCAAAAAACTCCTCATTTTCGGTGAGGTGTTTTTTGATAATAAATCCCCAAGAATTGTATAAACGAATATTATTCTACGAAATTAATGTGTAATCTTTCACTAACATTGATATAATGGAGAATAGGCAATTAATTGGGCGGTATAGATTATTTTTTTAAAACATTTATTTGGCTCTCCCAATTTAAAATATGAAAAGAACAAAGGGAGGTTATTTTAGGATGTCGGAAAATCAAAATTCGCAAGTAATTGAAAGAAATATTAGTAATGAAATGCGTGAGTCCTTTTTAGGCTATGCAATGAGTGTTATTGTTTCACGTGCTTTACCAGATGTTCGAGATGGGTTGAAACCTGTACATCGCCGTATTTTATATGCGATGAATGATTTAGGGATGACCTCGGATAAGCCATTTAAAAAATCAGCACGTATCGTTGGTGAAGTAATAGGTAAATACCACCCTCATGGCGACTCTGCTGTTTATGAAACAATGGTCCGTATGGCTCAAGATTTCAACTTTCGATACATGTTAGTAGACGGACATGGAAACTTCGGCTCTGTTGATGGTGATTCGGCAGCGGCAATGCGTTATACAGAGGCACGGATGTCTAAAATTTCAATGGAACTCATCCGTGATATTAACAAGGATACGATTGACTATCAGGATAACTATGATGGTTCTGAAAGAGAACCTGTTGTGCTTCCGGCAAGATTCCCTAACCTTTTAGTCAATGGTGCTACTGGAATTGCTGTTGGTATGGCTACAAATATACCTCCGCATCAGTTAGGTGAAATCATTGATGGTGTACTTGCCATTAGTAAAGATCCTGATATTACCATTCCCGAATTGATGGAAATTATCCCTGGCCCAGACTTTCCTACTGCTGGACAAATTATCGGAAGAAGCGGAATCCGCAAGGCTTATGAAACTGGACGCGGATCGATTACACTGCGCGCGAAGGTGGAAATTGAGGAAAAGCCGTCAGGTAAACAAGTCATTATTGTAAAAGAAATCCCTTATCAAGTTAATAAAGCAAAGCTGGTTGAGAAAATAGCCGAGCTTGTCCGGGATAAAAAAATTGATGGAATAACAGATTTACGCGATGAATCTGACCGAACCGGTATGCGGGTTGTGATCGAGGTTCGTAAGGATGCAAACGCAAATGTTCTCTTAAACAACCTTTATAAACAAACGGCATTACAAACAAGCTTTGGAATTAATATGCTCGCGTTAGTTAACGGCCATCCAAAGGTACTAAACATTAAGCAAATGCTCCATCATTATTTAGAGCATCAAAAGGTTGTTATTAAGCGCAGAACAGCTTTTGAATTAAGAAAGGCTGAGGCACGTGCTCATATTCTTGAAGGCTTAAGAATAGCATTGGATCACTTAGATGAAGTGATAACTCTTATTCGTAATTCACAAACAACTGATATTGCCCGGAATGGATTAATGGAGCAATTTTCATTAAGTGAAAAACAAGCGCAAGCGATACTAGATATGAGGCTTCAAAGATTAACTGGATTAGAAAGAGAAAAAATTGAAGAAGAATATCAATCACTTATTAAACTTATTGCAGAATTAAAAGCAATTCTAGCAGATGAAGAAAAAGTACTAGCCATTATTCGTGAAGAGCTTCTTGAATTAAAAGAGCGATTCAACGATGAACGCCGTACTGAAATTGTCGCTGGAGGGCTTGAAAATATCGAAGATGAGGATTTAATTCCAGTAGAGAATATTGTTATCACATTAACTCATAATGGATATATTAAACGTCTTCCAGTATCAACCTATCGCACGCAAAAGCGCGGTGGTAGAGGTATCCAAGGAATGGGTACCAATGAAGATGATTTCGTTGAACAACTATTAACGACTTCGACTCATGATACGATTCTGTTCTTTACAAATAAGGGAAAAGTATATCGCGCAAAAGGCTACGAAATTCCTGAATTCAGCAGAACAGCAAAAGGACTCCCGATTATTAATCTTTTAAGTGTTGAAAAGGATGAATGGGTCAATGCAATTATCCCTGTTTCTGAATTTGTAGATGATTGGTTCCTATTCTTTACAACAAAAGAAGGGGTCTCTAAACGTTCACCATTATCACAATTTGCCAACATTCGAAATAATGGTTTAATTGCTGTTAGCTTACGTGAAGCAGATGAGCTTATTTCTGTTAAACTAACAGATGGTTCGAAGGATATTATTATTGGAACAAAAAATGGAATGCTGATCCGTTTCCCAGAGTCAGATGTTCGTTCTATGGGACGTACTGCCACTGGTGTAAAAGGGATCTCATTAGATGAGGACGACGAGGTAGTAGGAATGGAAATCCTTGATGAAGGTGTTGACGTATTAATTGTTACTAGCAATGGATATGGAAAACGGACCCCATCTGAGGAATACAGAATTCAAAGTCGTGGCGGTAAAGGCTTAAAAACATGTAATATTACTGAGAAAAATGGTCGTGTGGTTTCTGTTAAAGCTGCTACCGGAGAAGAAGATTTAATGCTTATAACCGCGAGCGGTGTCATTATTCGTATGGACGTCGGAACCATTTCTACTATGGGAAGAAACACACAAGGTGTTAAATTAATTAAATTAGATGAAAATGTAGTAGTATCTACAGTAGCACTTGTTGAAAAAGAGGAATCTGAAACAGAAACAGTTGAAGAAGGAGAAATAACAGAAGCTCAAGTAGAAGAATAAAAATTTTCTATAGACTAGCTCATTTTATGTGAGTTAGTCTTTTTTATATGAGTAAATACCAAAAAAAGATTATGGTAGTGAAAAATACCCTCACTCTCAGAGGGAAAAATAAGCATTTTATCCTATTTTTATATATAATAGAAAGAGGGGGGATACCGTTGAAAATTCATATTGATCAGTTAGAAGAAGGATGTATTTTAGCTAAGGATATTTTATCTGCATCAAATAAAGTATTAGCATACAAAAAAACAATTGTTACCGAGCATATAAAACATGCGTTAAAAGCTTTTTTAGTTAATGAGGTACATGTAGAAAACCTCTTAGAAGATGGAAGGGGGTTTCTGCCATCAGGAGGTATTCAGAAAGAAGCTTCAAATGAGGAGAAAGAAAAGATAGAATTAACCCCTGTAAAAACGTTTCATCAACTTTATATTCATGCTGTTATGGAACTGAAGCAATTATTTACAGGCTGGCAATCCGGCACACAGATCGAAATAGCTAAAGTTAGACAAATTATTCTTCCGTTAATTTCCGAGTTGAAACATCAAGAAGGGGAAATTTTAAAGCTTTATCAATACTGTAAAAAAGAAGACTATCTATCCCATCATTCTGTTTCTGTTGCTTTGTTAAGTGCATTTTTAGCGAAAAGATTAGGCTATGACCAAGGAGAGATCAACCAGATTGCTATAACGGGATTATTATGTGATTGTGGAATGGCGAGAATAAGCCCGGTAATTTTAACAAAAAAAGTGACATTAACTGAGCGGGAATATCTAGATTTAAAACAACACCCAGTACATAGCTATAATTTATTGAAATCGATCATGTCATTAAAAGAAGGAGTTAAAATGGGAGTGCTTCAGCATCACGAAAGAATGGATGGCAGCGGTTATCCCTTAGGTGTAAAAGGAGACCAGGCTCATCCGTACAGTAAAATTGTCGCTTTAGCTGATACATACCAAGCAATGGTGTCAGAACGTCCATATCGCAGTAAACAATCCCCTTTTAAAGTTTTAGAGCAAATTATGCAACATGACTTTGGAAGATTCGAGCTTAATGCTGTTAATGAGTTAAAAAAAGCGGTCATTAAATTCTCTGCAGGTACAAAGGTCAAACTTTCTAATGGATTAAAGGCTGAAATTGTTTTTGTAGATGAACAATTTCCAACAAACCAATTGTGAAAATTGAAAAAAACGGGGATATTACCTCTTTAAAGGATAAAAAGGAGCTTTATATACAAGAAATTTTTTAAAAGAATGCTTTAATTATGTTGACTAGTGACAATGTTGCTGGTATAATTCTTTAAGTCAGCAAAACAGAGCGAATGCTTTAAGAAAGATTTTAAAAATTTTTGTTGACTTTAATATTCACGATGTGTTATATTAAAGAAGTCGCTTTTAGAAGAAAGTGATAAAAGTTCTTTGAAAACTAAACAAAACCAAGCGTGCCAACGTTAATTTCGATTAACAAACAACGTACTAAAATAGTACATTTATTATGAGCTATATCAACTCTTTATTGGAGAGTTTGATCCTGGCTCAGGACGAACGCTGGCGGCGTGCCTAATACATGCAAGTCGAGCGAATCTGAGGGAGCTTGCTCCCGATGATTAGCGGCGGACGGGTGAGTAACACGTGGGTAACCTGCCTGTAAGATTGGGATAACTCCGGGAAACCGGAGCTAATACCGGATAACATTTCGAACCGCATGGTTCGAAGTTGAAAGGTGGCTTTTGCTACCACTTACAGATGGACCCGCGGCGCATTAGCTAGTTGGTGAGGTAACGGCTCACCAAGGCAACGATGCGTAGCCGACCTGAGAGGGTGATCGGCCACACTGGGACTGAGACACGGCCCAGACTCCTACGGGAGGCAGCAGTAGGGAATCTTCCGCAATGGACGAAAGTCTGACGGAGCAACGCCGCGTGAGCGAAGAAGGCCTTCGGGTCGTAAAGCTCTGTTGTTAGGGAAGAACAAGTACCGTTCAAATAGGGCGGTACCTTGACGGTACCTAACCAGAAAGCCACGGCTAACTACGTGCCAGCAGCCGCGGTAATACGTAGGTGGCAAGCGTTGTCCGGAATTATTGGGCGTAAAGCGCGCGCAGGCGGTTTCTTAAGTCTGATGTGAAAGCCCACGGCTCAACCGTGGAGGGTCATTGGAAACTGGGGAACTTGAGTGCAGAAGAGGAGAGTGGAATTCCACGTGTAGCGGTGAAATGCGTAGAGATGTGGAGGAACACCAGTGGCGAAGGCGACTCTCTGGTCTGTAACTGACGCTGAGGCGCGAAAGCGTGGGGAGCGAACAGGATTAGATACCCTGGTAGTCCACGCCGTAAACGATGAGTGCTAAGTGTTAGAGGGTTTCCGCCCTTTAGTGCTGCAGCAAACGCATTAAGCACTCCGCCTGGGGAGTACGGTCGCAAGACTGAAACTCAAAGGAATTGACGGGGGCCCGCACAAGCGGTGGAGCATGTGGTTTAATTCGAAGCAACGCGAAGAACCTTACCAGGTCTTGACATCCTTCGCTACTTCTAGAGATAGAAGGTTCCCCTTCGGGGGACG